>CANHIG010000007.1 GCA_947461105.1 Bacteroidota bacterium
GCTTCAAAGGTTAATATGAGGCTGAAGGCTTCCTATTATAAGATACATACTTACTTCCTTAAGATTAAAAATTTTCTGACTGAATTTATATTGTCGTCCTACGATTTTTTTATTCTCAAATTCGGAATTGGGGATAATGTATTAAGACATTCTTCTACTAACCCCATTGTTTTATTTGTTGGGAGGGAACCCAATTTTCGTATTCAAAAAATGATGAAATATCTTATGATAGAAAAGGATATTGACGTCAAGTTGCTTATTCAGGATCCTAAAGGGTTAGAACCTCATTTTAAAAATTTGCAAAATACAATATTCTATTTTCGAAATAAATTCCATCTCAAACGCATTTTGCATAATGCTAAAGTGGATAGGTTGATTGCATTTTCATCTCGACCATCATATGCTTATGCCGCTCTTAGCAACTATAGCGGTATAAAATTTTTTGATGCTTACGATTCGCTTGTTGTCTATTATGGCTTGAGTCCAAAGCAAAAATGGATGCGCGATGAAATGGCATATGAAAAAAAATGTTTTTCAACTGCCGATTTTTTGATTGCAAGGAACTTGGAAGTAAGGCAATCTCTAGTCATGTATGGGTTGAATAAAAAGAAGTCAATACTATTCTCTGACTATTGTGATAATGAACTTTTGATAAAGGAAAATATAAGGCAAATTGATTCAAAAGCTACTATCAATATTGCATATTCCGGTGGACTTTATGGAAAATCTGCAAGAAAAAGTTCGCATGGCATAGAGAATTTTGATGAATTGATTTATTCACTCCCAGAGAACAATGTAAATTTACACCTCTACCCTTCTCCTAATTTGCCTATTCATTATTATTTTGAGTTTATTGATGAAGCTAAAGTCAATCCTCACTTAAAAATTTACGATAGTTTACCACAAAAAGAGCTTTGTGAAGACTTATCAAAATATCATTTCGGAATTCTACCTCACTTTAAAGACGATGACTCAAGGATATTGGATTATAAACTTCGGTACGGAACCAGTAATAAGTTCTTCAATTTTTTAGAAGCTGGTATCCCTATTATTGTATCAGGAGAAATGACTTATATGGCTTGGATGGTTAAGAGATATAAAATTGGTATCGTTATTTCCAGAAATGATTTGAGTAAGCTACGACAGATTATTTTGTCTACTGATTATGCAGCTATGAAAAGTAATGTTTATAGATTTAGGCAAAAATTGTCCATGAATGAAAATTTACCCCGATTGAGGCAATTCATTTTGGATTCGAAAAAAATGGCTGGTAATTGATGGAAAAGATTTTTACACTAGATAGATTGGCAGAGGAAGTATCCCATCTTAAATCGCAGGGCAAAAAAATAGCTCTTTGTCATGGTTGTTTCGACTTAATGCACCCGGGCCACATCAGGCATTTTCAATCAGCTGCGAAAGTTGCTGATGTTTTGGTGGTAACTCTTACTCAAGATAAATTTGTAAATAAAGGACCAGGCAGACCGGTGTATAGTGAACAAGTGCGTGCAGAAACAATTGCTTCATTGGAATGCGTGGATTATGTGGCAATAAACAGATGGCCTACAGCTATTGAAACAATCAATTTACTTAAGCCTGATTTTTATGTAAAAGGGCCGGACTATAAGGATGCAACAAAGGATTTGACTAATAATATAGGACTTGAAGAGAAGGCGGTGCAAGACAACGGTGGAGTTTTGTACATTACCGATGATGAGACCATGTCATCATCAAAACTTATAAATACTCATTTTTCTAAACATAGCGATTCTGTCAAAACCTATCTGGAAAGCTTTAAAACAAAATTTAGTGCTGATGAAATTGTAGATTTTATTGAAGGGCTAAATGATTTGAAAGTGTTGGTTATAGGAGATACTATTATAGATGAATATCATACTTGTACCCCTTTGGGTAAATCATCGAAATCACCCACAATTTCAACGATTTTCAGGAGTGGAGTTTCTTATGCCGGTGGAGTATTAGCGATAGCCAATCATATGGATCAGTTTGCAAGTAAAGTGCATTTGGTGACTCTTCTTGGTGCTCAAAATACGCAGGAGGAATTGATTAACAATAAGCTTTCTGATGCAGTTGAGCGAAAGTTTTTTTTAAGAGAGGATGCCCCTACCCCAACTAAACGAAGATATTTAGATACTTATCTTAACCTCAAGTTATTTGAGGTTACATTCATGAATGATAAGTATTTAGACCACAATATGGAACATGAGATTATTTCTTATTTAGATGAGGTAAAAGACAACTACGATATAGTACTTGTTGCAGATTTTGGACACGGCTTTATCACTCCAAATATCATAAAGTATTTGGAGCAGTGTGGCAAATATCTTGCAATAAACGCTCAGACGAACTCTAATAATTTCGGGTATAACTACATTACAAAATACTACAAGGCTGATTATATTTCAATTGATGAAAAAGAACTCAGACTCCCATTTGGGGATGCTTATGGTTCTATAGAATCCTTAATTATAAAACTTTCTAAAATCAGTCATTGTAAAAATATTCAAATTACACTTGGGGCTAATGGATCTGTAATTTATAAAGATGGTGAGTTTTCCTATGCACCTGCTTTTGCCACTTCAATAAAAGATAGTGTTGGTGCAGGTGATGCTGTGTTGTCAGTAACTTCACTATGTTCTTTCAAAGGACTAAACCCCGATTTGGTTGCCTTTATCGGTAATTGTGTCGGGACATTAGCTGTTGATATATTAGGTAATGAGCATCCTGTTTATAAAAAGGATTTGACAAAGTTTATCAGCCATTTTATAAAGTAATGGTATGCTAACAGCTCTTTTTGTATTTTTGTATACTAAAGTATTCTATGATTATAAATGACTTTGTTGCTAAGTATCAAAGGGACTTCATTGAAATGGTTCAATCTGTTTCGGTAACTGATATTCAGGCATCAAATATTAAAATGGATGAAGCCATTACTCAAATTGTGAATGAGCTTGTAGCTGTTTCAGAAAGAGGGAACAAACTTATTTTTGTGGGTAATGGTGGAAGTGCTGCAATAGCCAGCCATATGGCGCTTGATTTTTGGAAAAATTGTGGTGTGAAAGCAACAGCTTTTAATGATTCCTCTCTTTTGACAGCTCTTGCCAATGATTACTCTTACGATGAGGTTTTTTCTAAATCGATCGAAACTTTTGCAGAACGAGGAGATATGCTCATGGCAATAAGTTCGTCCGGTAATTCAAAAAATATTGTGAACGCATCAATAGCTGCGAGGAAATTGGGTTGCACAATTGCAACATTCTCTGGCTTTAGTAAAGATAATGCTCTCATTGCTACCGGAGATTGGAACTTCTATTTGCCTTCTCAATCTTATGGCTACTGTGAAACCATTCATGCATATCTTATTCATGTAATTTTGGATGCAAAACTATATTGTAATGAAGGGATCGATATTTTCCATAAAAACCAAAAGTTATAATTGTCAAAATCCAATTCATTACTAGATTTTGCAAGAGAAATTGCAAGAGAGGCTGGAGAGCTCCTAATGTTAAATTTTGGATCTAAGCACAACGAAGTTGAAAAGGAGTCCTTTCATAGTATTGTAACAGATATTGATATATCTGCTGAATCACTTTTGGTTAGTAAAATCAGAAATAAATTTCCGGAACACAGTATAGTATCAGAAGAAGCCGGATTTTCGTTGTTATCATCGGAATATTGCTGGGTTATAGATCCCATTGACGGCTCAAGTTACTTTGCTCGCGGGCTACCCACATTTTCAGTTTCTATTGCTTTACTATACAAAGGGCACCTTATATTAGGTGTTATTGAAAATCCGTGTTTCAAAGAGACTTTTTATGCAGTGGTTGGAGGTGGCGCTTTCCTAAATGGTGCTTTAATATCAGTATCTAAGGTTTCACAAATGAATCAGTCAGTAGTCAATTTTGGTCATCGGTTTATAAGGCTTAATGAGTTCAATGCACACGCCACAAAGCTGCTAAAATCGATTCGCTCTATCAGAGGAGGAGGTTCATGTGCTCAGGAATTATGTCAGATTGCATGTGGGAGAATGGATGGCTTGGTAACTCTAAATCAGTCTTCATGGGATTTTTTCGCAGGTAAACTAATTCTGGAGGAAGCTGGAGGGAAGCTAACTAATCTATTAGGAAGAGAGATATCGGTGGTTGATGCTTTGTCCGCCAATACTGATATTATTGCCTCAAACAGACTAATTCATTCCAAGTTTTTATAAATATCTCAGTTCCAATTGTCTGCGGCAAAAACCATTAAGATGCTCCAACAACTTTTCTATTTAGCTATAAAATATCGTTGTTGATTTGATTTATAAACACTGCTTAAATATTTTGCCTAAAATCACATGAAGTAATCTATACCACAATGACAAAATCACTTTTTCTCAATTTAGTTGCATGTCTTTTAATCTGCATCACATTTAATCAAACTAGAGCTGCTTCACCACCAGACCACTATTTGGTAAGCTACAAACTAAAGTATTCTTTCACTCAGGATTCACTGGATAAATTCTGGAAAGCTTCACATATACCACAGCTTGTTGTTCCGGTAAGAAATGCAGTAGATATGTATGAAATCACCTACAAAGGCATGTGGCTGGATAGCTCATTCATTATTGCAAAAGGAGTAATGTATATCCCTAAAACAGATAAGCCTGCTGCTGAAATGGTTTATTGCCATGGAACACGCATTTCACTGGATCAAAGCTATGGTATTCAGGATTTGGAGCAGGTAGTATGCATGATGCATGCCGTGGACAATTACATTGCGTTGTTTCCTTTCTACTATGGATTTGCAGGAGGTGAAAAAGAACACGTGTATCAGGATGCCTGGACAGAAGCTATGGCAACTACCTATATGATAAAGGCTTGCCGGGAAGTTTATAATCAGATCGGACGCAGCACCTCAGGTCAATTGTTTCTCACTGGCTATTCACAAGGAGGTCATGCTTCTCTTGCTACACACAAAATGCTTGAATCTGGCGCATTTCCTGAAATTCATCTCACTGCTTCATCGCCCATGTCCGGTGCTTATGACATGACCGGAGAGCAGGCGAAAACTATGTTTCGCAAATATGACCAGCCCCACTATCTTCCATACCTTATTGTTTCCTATCAATATGCCTATCATCTTTGGCCGGGCGATGTATATGATGTATTTAAGGAGCCCTACAAAAGCAAAATGAGGGAAGTGTTTGCTCAGCCTCGCGTTAAAGATTTTGGTGATGTAAATGCCATGTTGCCGAGAGTGCCGGGAGAAATGCTGGTAGATAGTGTGGTAGAAAGATTTAATTCAGATACTAGCTTTGCATTTTCCTGCAAACTAAAAGAAAACTGCCTTTGCAACAACTGGGTACCCAAAGCGCCAGTTCAGTTGTGTGCCTGCTATGGAGATAATGAAGTAATGTATCAAAATACTGAAGTTGCCTATGCGGCAATCAGAGCCAAAACAGATAAAATACACAAGAAAGTTTTTGGCAAATATCTTTCACACAACCCCTGCGCTCCTTTTGCAATTCTCAATTCGAAATTCTTTTTTAATAATTTCAGAAAGGGCAAAAAACATCCTGAGCGTTTCTCTTTAGGGAAAAAATTGGTTCTTGCTATTGGAATAGACATTGCAAACCGTCAGGCAAAAAAGCACATGAAGGAAACCGGTAAGGTAGAAGGTGATGCTTTAGCAAGTATAAAAGGGAAAAAGAAATAAGCCTATTGAGGCGTTCCGTTTTGCACCCAGCAAGAAATCAGTTTGATGTCAGCATCAGAAAGTTTACCTGCACCTTGAGGCATTTGTTTATAGCCGGACTTGTATTGTATAGAGCCTAAAAATGAACTATTACCGCTCGCACTCTTTGCACCGGAATAAGAGCTTAAATTAAATCCTGATGAATTAGCGCTTGCATTATGACAACCAATTGTTGCACAGTTAGCATCAAGAATAGGTTTGATATTTGCGGTATATGTTGGTGTTACACCTGAACAATCATAGGTGGTTATACTATCTTTTTTACAACCTGCAACGAAAACTAAAACGGATAAAGCGAAAAATGTTCTTTTCATACTAAAAATTTATTAGCTAAAAATAACTATTTATTAATTGCACAAAACTCCTTTAGCAAATATTAGGGACAATTACTTTGCCGATTTAAACTTTGGTTACTCAGCTGCTTTTATATTTTTACCACGCTATGGCAAAGAAGAAAAGCAGTAAATTTTCATTGACCCGTTGGCTGATGATTTTTAATCTGCTGGCAATAGTAATCATAGGTATTTATTTCAAAAAGGAAATTGTGAAGTATTCACTTCGAGCATACCGTTGGTATGTGAGCAGGAGCAATAGAAACCAATTTATCCGCTCAGACTTTCCGCTTCAATATGAAGTTCACGGAATAGATATTTCTCACTACCAAACAGCGATTGACTGGGAAAATCTGAAATCTGTTTCGATAAGTGGCGATACGATCCACTTCAAATTTGTATTTATAAAAGCTACAGAAGGCACATGGCTGGAGGACCAACTCTTTGATGAACACTGGGAGAATGCCAAGAAGCACAACAAAATAAGAGGAGCCTATCACTACCTGCATGTAAACAGAGATATCAATAAACAGGCATATAGTTTTATCAATAAAATAAAATTAGAGAGAGGGGACCTACCACCAGTGATTGATATAGAGGAGCACAAGAATATTTCAAAAGCCAAAATAGTGAAAGCGGTGAAAACCTTTGCCGCTATTCTTGAAAAAAGATACCATACCAAGCCTATCATATACTCAAATCGGAATTTCATCGAAGATTATCTGTCTGATGATTTTGATGGATACACCTTTTGGGTGGCGCATTACTTTGAACCTGAAATAAAAATAGAAGAAGTGAAATGGAAGTTTTGGCAACATACAGATAAAGCATCTCTGATGACAACAGGCTCCAGGATTGACGCCAATGTATACAGAGGAAGTATTAACGATTTGAAAAAAATGACTCTTAGTGCACAGTTGCCCTCATTTGAAAAAGCAGAAAAACTACCTAAGTAGAGTTACGTTTCCTGATCTATTCGTCAATTTTGAAGTGGCGATATTCCTGACAGAAATAAAGTAAGTGTATACCCCTAAAGGTTGTTTTACTCCTTTGTAATCTCCATCCCATCCAAACGAGCTGCCTTTTTCTTCAAAAACCATTTCGCCCCATCTATTATAGATTCTGAATTCAGTTAATTCCAATCCATCCTGAAATAAAGGTTTAAACTCATCATTCATTCCATCACCATTTGGGGAAAATGCGGTAGGCATCACAAATACGGGGTCGGGAATAGTTTTCTTTACTACGCTAACAGTAAAAGTATCTATATTCTTGCAAAATGAATCCGTTGCAAAATAATCCATGGTGTATTTAGTATCAACTGTCGGAGCAACAGTTACAGCAGCTAAATTACTTCCTGAAACAACAAATGTGCTAGGATACCATACATAATATGGCGATGTTGCAGTAAAATTTGAGTTCAATTCCACACTTTCCCCTTCTTCGATTGGCATTGGCTTAGAAGCAGTAATTTTGTATGAAATAGTCGGATGTATATTAACTGCAACATTCAGATATACACTGTCGCAGCCCTGAAATGACTTTAAAACATCTGGCAAAACCGTGCTTGCTGTATATGAGTTTCCCTTATAAAAACCCACATCACAAAAATCAAGTGTAACAGTTGCGGTAGCAGGTTTAATTACATTTAGATTAGTAATTACGATACTATCACAGCTATTAGCTGCGGTATAAGTATCCTGATAAGAACCACTTACAGTCTGATTTGCACCTCCGGCAAAGTAAGATTGACCGTCATTTATACAAACATTATTCTCTGTTGGAGACGGACTATAAAAAACAGTTATCTGATTTAATGTATAGATCGTATCACAGCCCAATACACTCTCTGCCGTATCAATCACAGTTGCAGAAGCTGTAAAAGTAATCCCCCTAAACACAACACTATTACAACCATTGATTGGATTAGCCAGAACAATAGGTGTTAACACCTTGAGTCTTGTAATCACAGTACTGTCACATCCAGATGGTAATGGATATGTATCGGTATAGTTGCCCTGAGTAGTTTGGAAAGTGCCTGCTGCGAAGTAGCTTTGACCCTGATTGATACAGGCATCTTTCAAGGATGTTGATGAATTATTTGAAACAGTGATAGTCGTATATCTATAAATACTATCGCAGCCTAAAGAAGTTTTGAGTGTGTCACTAACAAAGGCATTTGAAGTATAATTTATTCCGTTAAAAACGACCTGATTGCATCCATTTAAAGTATCGACTATTGTTGCAGGCGAAATCACTCGTAAGTCAGTGATTACAGTGCTGTCGCAACCGGAAGGCAAATTGTATGTATCGCTATATATTCCTGATGATGTTTGATTTGCACCACCGGCAAAATAGTTTTGTCCTTGATAAATACAAACAGACTTATTAGTTGTAGTAGAATTTGTATTAACTGTGATGGTGGTATTAGTATATAAGCTATCACATCCTAAATTAGTTCTCACTGTGTCATGCACCACAGTATTTGAAGTGTATGTAGTCCCATTGAATGTTACCTGAGTGCACCCGCTTTGAGTATTATTGATTACCACAGGAGTTGCGATTGTAAGATTTGTTGCTATTATGCTATCACATCCGTTTGGAGCAGACAAAGTATCATAGTAGTATCCACCTGTAGTTTGAAATGCCCCACCCACAAAATAACTTTGTCCCGGATTAATACAGGCGCTCTTTATACTAGGAAGCGCATCATACTTGATTACTATGTTTGTAATGTTGTAAATACTATCGCAACCAAGTGCTGATTTTACTGTATCACGAAGCGTAGTAGAACTATTGTAAGTTTGTCCTGAGTAGAATAAAGAGTTGCATGCAGCTGGAATATTTTGAGTGTTTACTGTAGGATTAATCACCTGCAAATTTGAATAAACCTTATTGTAACAAGCACCATTAGGAATAGAATCAAGATAGGTACCAGCTGTCTTTCTAAAAGCATTTTCAAGAAAAACACTATCCCCTTGAATGATACATATCGAAGTGTATGAAGGCAAAGTAGATGTCAGAGATATGTTCACGTTCAAATAAAGACTGTCGCAACCTGATAATGTTCTGAAAGTATCCACGAATGTAGAGGATGATGTATATTTAACTGATTTATAAAATGCGCTGTCGCATCCACTGATATTCAATGAAGATATCAGGGCAGGAGTCACTTTCAAATTAGTAATGATGACGCTGTCGCAGCCCGAAACTGTTTGGAGTGTATCTCTGTAAATATTAGCTATAGTCTTTGGCCCTGAAGGCGTGTTGTGAAATTTCCCCTGACATATTGTAACCACAGTAGAATCATAAAAAGGTAAAGGCTTCACCTGATTTTTGAGTGAATTAATCCAAGCTGTGTTTGCAGCATTGTTTCCAAGTCCCGGAGTTTGTGTACCTGGATTGGATACCGTTGTGGTATCCCAATTAGCCTGAAGAAAAGGATCGCTGCTGGTAAGGTTTTTCATTGCATGAACTTTACCAGCAGCACTACCCCCAAAGTATACATTAAGTTGCTGCGTGTTATCCCCCCAACCCACTGCGTGATAAGGAGCCAAAATATTTGCCGGATTTACAGTATGGAAAGCGTCACCTCCATTTCTCATACCTACTACCCCAGCCCACCCTGTTATCGGAGTAGCGGCTGTTACTGTAAAGACAGCGTATGAATCATTTGAAGAATTTGGATTGATGGAATCTCTATCAATAACACTGCTGTTATTAAACGGAATCACATATACATTATCATTGTTTGAATCTGTAGGGTCATTAGCCTGAGTAATCGTTGGATTTTTAGAACCACTGTTATAGAGCAAAATTATTGTTCCAAATTTCACACAAGACCACTGTGCTATATTTCTCAACCTGACACAGCCCGGAGCAATTCCTACTCCGCTTCCCTGAGCATGCCATCCATTGTTATCATCCAAGATCCACCCCCTCAAATCAGCACAACTATCTTTGCAAGTTCTGGTGCCGGTAACTAGAAATTCAACATACTCATCATTTCCAGACCCTTGAGACAGTTCATTTACAACCAACTGCGCATCTGCAATGCTACATGCAAAGAGAAAAATAATAGACAATATATGCTTCATGACCGTTTTAAGACGCGCAAATGTAAATATTAGTTGTCTGGATTGCTAATAGTTTTATTAACTAATTGTCAATTCTCCCTTTAAATTATATTCACAATAGTTTGTGCTATAATTGCAGTCGTCTATGGAAAAAAGTAAAAAGAAAGTAGTAACGGGAGCAGATATTGGTAAAATGCTTTCGATTTATCGGTTTATTCTGCCTTATAAATGGCATTTTATTGTAGGGCTTATCTGCCTTGTAGCCTCAACCGCAGTAGTTTCAATCATCCCAATGGGTTTTAGAGAACTGGTAGATGCTGCAAATCGCCAGAATATGGGGGAAGATAAACTCAAGGAAATTGGCACCCTGCTGGGAATTACGCTTCTTGTTCAGGCTTTCTTTTCATTTTTCAGAATCTATCTTTTTGAGTATGTAAGCCAAAACAGTATGGCAGCTATAAGAACTGCTGTTTACAAAAAGATTATAGCGCAACCCATTTTCTTTTTTGAAAGTAGAAGAGTTGGTGAACTCACATCAAGAATTACCAATGATGTAGCCCAACTTCAGGAATCGCTTTCCATGAATCTGGCAATGCTTATCAGGCAGTTGGTGCTCCCTATTGTATGTATTCCTTTTTTATTAAAAATCTCTGTAGAGCTTACATTCTGGATGCTGGCGACATTTCCGCTTATGATTATAGTAGCTGTGATTTTCGGTCGCTTTATAAAAAAACTATCAAAAACCGCTCAGGACTCTCTAGCAGAGTCGAACATAATAGTGGAGGAAACTTTTCAGGGAATTGATGTGGTAAAGGCTTTTACAAACGAGATATTTGAAATCTCCAGATATAAGGCAATCAACGAAATCGTGATTAAGATTTATCTGAAAGCCTCTAAATACAGAGCTGCTTTTGTTTCATTTATCATTTTCACCATGTTTGGGGCTATTGTTCTGATTGTCTGGAAAGGTTTGTCTATAGTGGCAAACAATGAACTTACAATCGGTCAGCTAATTGAATTCTTGCTATACACTGTCTTTATCGGAGGCTCATTAGCAGGGCTAAGTGAGAGTTATGCAGTGATTCAAAAAACAGTAGGCGCATCTGAGAGAATTCAGGAAATATTGCATGAATCACAAGAGGTAGAAACCGATAGCAACCAAACAAAGTTGGATATCAATGGCGGTATTGTATTCAACCAAGTGAGCTTCTCCTACCCATCCAGAGCCGATCAGCTTATTTTAGACAATATCAATCTGCATGTTTCTCCCGGAGAAAAGATTGCATTGGTAGGGCCAAGCGGTTCAGGAAAATCAACTATCATAAAACTAATTGCCCGACTCTATCCAATTGAGCACGGTGAGATTTTGGTTGATAATCAAAATATTTCCAGCTTTAATATCACATCGCTGAGACAAAACATTGGAAGTGTACCACAGGATACTATGCTTTTCGGAGGGACAATCAAAGAAAACATTGCTTATGGCAAGATTGATTCTACTGAAGATGAAATCATAGATGCTGCAAGAAAAGCATTCGCCATTGACTTTATAAATAGCTTCCCTGAAGGGCTTGATACTATTGTAGGTGAACGTGGGGTGAAACTATCAGGAGGTCAAAGACAAAGAATAGCTATAGCTAGGGCGATACTTAAAAATCCGAAAATATTATTACTTGATGAGGCAACATCAGCACTGGATTCCGAATCTGAAAGACTCGTAAAAAAAGCGTTGGACGAACTCATGAAGGGTCGAACAACTTTCATCATCGCACATAGACTTTCGACTATCAGAGAAGCTGATAAAATACTCGTGATGAATAAAGGAAAAATCATCGAGATAGGTACACACGAAGAACTATCTAAAATGAGTGATGGCTTATACAACTATCTATTAAAACTGCAATACAGCGAATAAAAATCCTTATCTGTTGCCTTCACTGAACTTGAGTAGATAAGTATCAGGATTAGGAAGCTGTCGTGTTATGGCAAACTTTTCTGCATTCTTTTGAATAGCAGGATACAAATACCGAGGAGTGGATACAAAACCTAATTGTTCCAAAACAACATAATCAACTCCGTTTTCTCTGAAAAAATCCATTACTACAGTATCGCTCAATGAGGGCTTATCTCCAATAGTAAGTCTATCAGAATAATATATGAACATATCAGGCTTTCTGGCACTAAAAATGGCATCCTTTGGAGTATTTTCCTTTGCCCACTTTCCAAGTTCAAAGTAATTTATGTAGTTCTGTGGAATGGGTTGAAGAAGTGTATTTTTCAATGTTTCCATATGCGGATAAAAATAGAATATGAGTAATAGCAACCAATAAGGACTAAAAGAAAGAGAAATTTTCTGAAACACTCTTTTGAAAATGTCTGTAACACCAACAACCAAAAGAAAAACAAAAACAGGCAGTAATACTTCAATAAATCTCAATCCCCCAAAAACATCAGGCCATATTAAAAGAATAGCAAAAACGGCTATTATGTACCCTAAAAAGAAAAGCTTGAAATCGCATAGCCTATATATCGCATAGAGCATAATAGTGATAATAGCAATCCCCGCCACCCAGTATGAAAAAGGTGTTTTATCCGCCACCCGCTCCAAACCAAATATGCTTGTTGGAATATCTATTGACACATAACGAATAAAATTATTCTGAACTCTTTCAATAAATGTAGTCAACGTAAGATTGCCAAGTTCGGGTTGATAGGGATTTATCTGCATTAACTGGCTGGCATACGAACTACCTACTTTTTTGCCACGAATTATCCATGGCATAACCAATAATATATAGGTGGCATTTGCAAGAAGTAAGTGCTTCCATTTTCTTGAGAACAAAAGATATAGGAACAATGCCCCGAACAATGCTACGCCAATAGTTTTTATATAGTAACAAGCTGCAAAAAAAACTGCTGACAAAATTATATTAACACTTATCTTCCTCTCATTTTCACTACCAGCCCTCACCATAAAATATATTCCTAAAATTCCTGCAAGTACAAAGGGGATTTCGCTCATACAACTCACAGAGCTGCTAAATAAATATTGATTGAATGCCACTAAAATAACCACTACAAAAGCCAATGATTTTGAAGTTTGTATGCGAATCAATGAGAGATATAGTACTATCAGAGAAACCCAAAAAAGCAGCCCAATTATAATTGCCATATCAACCATGCTGGCATTAAAAAGAGCTATGCAAATTGCAATTAAAACAGGAAAGCCTGGTTGAAAATGTATATGAGGAGTAGGTTTAACAGTAGTAGCATTAATAAATCCTTTTCCGGCAACAAGTAATTTACCTAATAAAAAGTAGGTGAAATTGTCGCCATTCAAATCAATATAATCCGGATTGAAAATCCAGTAATAGAGTAGCCAGAAAACAACAGAGAGTACTACAATATGAACCCACTTTACAGCATTTTCAGAAAATAGCGGTTTGGCTTCCTTGTTAATTTTCTCTTTCAAAGTTGCTGCGTTTGATTTTGTTTTAGCCATGAAATATGTGTTTTATTCTAACCAACTTTTAAAATAGTCTTTATCCTCTATTGCCAATGCATCTTCACAAACAAACAATGGTTTAAACGTATCAACCATTACAGCTAATTCATGAGTAGCTTCATTTCCTATACTTTTAAGAATAGTGCCGGGATGTGGCCCATGGGGAATACCAATCGGATGCAGTGTAATCATACCTCGCTCCACATGTTTCCTACTCATAAAATCACCATCCACATAATACAGAACTTCATCGGAATCCACATTGCTATGGAAGTATGGCGCAGGAATAGCCAATGGATGATAGTCGTATTTTCGAGGCACAAAACTGCAAATCACAAAATTTCTTGCTTCGAAATTTTGATGCACAGGAGGCGGCTGATGCACCCTGCCTGTGATTGGTTCAAAATCATGAATTGAAAATGAATAAGGATAGTGGCAGCCATCCCAGCCAATAGCATCGAATGGATGAAACTGATAGTGATATGGATAAAGGAATCCATTCTTTTTAATCAACACTTTAAAATCTCCTTTCTCATCATGGGTTTCCAACCTTTGTGGCTCCTTGATATCTCTTTCGCAAAACGGAGCATGCTCCAGCAATTGCCCAAATTCATTTTGATAGCGTTTTGGATAAACAACCGGAGAAAAAGATTCGATAATGAGCAAACGATTTTGTTCTGTTTTAAATTCAATCTGATAGATGGTACCCCTAGGAATAACAACATAATCACCATATTCGAAATCAACGGAACCAAACACAGACTTTAGAGTTCCACTACCCTCATGCACAAAAATTACCTCATCTGCATCAGAGTTTTTATAGAAATAATCAGTCATGCTTTTCTTCGGAGCAGCCAATGCGTTATACACGTCATTATTCACCAAAACATATTTCCTTGATGCAAGAAAATCATCTTCCGGATCTATGCTAAACCCTTTATAACAGCGATTCTGCATATTCTTATCATTCACAATTTTCGGTGCAAACGGAATAGGCTCATCAATCGCAAGAACACTGGTAGGTGGATGAGTATGATAAATAAGTGAATAAACATCTGAAAAACCTTCTGTACTCACCAACTGCTCTGAATATAAATCTCCATTGGCTTTTTTAAACTGCGTATGACGCTTTTGGGGTATGGTTCCTCTCCTACAATAATGAGGCATAAGATTAAATTTTGATGACTTGCTAAAATTACAAGATAATTGGAACAAACTTATATTTTTACGCGATTCAAAAAATAAAATCGAACAATGAAGTTTGCACTAATCGGATATGGGAAAATGGGAAAAGCAATTGAGGAGGTAATATCCGAGCAAAGTAAGAACAACACGCTATTTTCAGGCGATGAGATTGTTTTAAAAATAAGTAACGAGAATATCAATGAACTTACTGTAGAAAATCTCAGAAATGTGGATGTAGCCATTGAATTTACCCAGCCTGATTCTGCTGTAAGAAACATAAGTCTTTGCCTCGAAGCCGGTGTCCCTATAGTAGTAGGCACTACCGCATGGTTAGATAAGCTGGATGAAGTAAAACAAGCGTGTATCAAAAACAATGGAGCAGTTTTCCATGCCCCAAATTTTAGTATAGGAGTCAATATCTTTTTTGAAATCAACAAGCGACTAGCTCAGATAATAAATACACAACCGCAGTATGATGTTGTGATGGAAGAAATTCATCATACAGAAAAAAAAGACGCACCAAGTGGCACTGCGATAAAAACTGCCGAAGTGATTTTGAGTAAGTGGGGCAAAAAGAAAAACTGGAAGCTGGATTTAAACGCAATCAGCAAAGATGATTCGCTGTTAATTACTGCAAAAAGGGAACCGAATGTACCCGGCACACACACAGTAAAATACATTTGCAACGTTGATGAAATCATTTTGACACACGAAGCAAAATCAAGAAAAGGATTTGCAGAAGGTGCAGTGACAGCAGCCAGATGGATAAAAGATAAAAAAGGCGTATTCGATATGAGTGATTTACTCAGGTTTTGAGTCTAAAATTTTCAATTAAAAACTAACCCACCCCATGCTCACAAAAATTTTAATAATTGCACTGATATATTTTGTAGGAATCAGAATTGGCACTCAAAAAATATTTACCAAACTAGGTATTCCTGCTTGGAAAGCATGGGTTCCAGTTGTTTGTTCTATAGAGTGGTATAAGCTTGTTGACAAACCATCATGGTGGACAATTTGGCTTTTCGTTCCCGGAGTAAATATTTTTTACTGGGCAGGACAACTTACCAGAATGGCAGTTGCTCATGGACGATTTTCTTTTCTGGATTCACTAGGTGCTACTATAGGAGCTCCGGTATATTGGCCGTGGCTGGCAAATAATCCCGGTATAAGTTACATCTCACCTACAGGATTAAAACCCGGTCAAAAACCCTACGTAAAATCAAGAACCCGAGAATGGGCTGATGCACTTATCTTTGCTGTGTTGGCGGCATTTTTAATCCGAACATTTGTTGCTGAGCCATACACTATCCCTACACCATCTATGGAAAAAACACTACTTGTAGGTGATTTCCCTTTTGTAAGCAAATTTCATTACGGTGCCCGATTCCCAATGACACCACTTGCTATTCCTTTCTTTCATCATACTATTCCAATGCTCAATATTCCGGCATATTTGGAATGGGTAAAAGTCCCATACTACAGATTGGCTGGCTTGCAGAAAGTAAAACGAAACGACATGGTTGTATTCAACTTTCCTGCCGGAGATACTGTAGCTCTTGAGCGTCAGGAAATGTCTTATTATGACTTGGTTAGAATTGCTGAATTTCAAATGCAACAGCAAGGCATTAGAAATATGACGGCAATAGATGCTGTGAGAGCACAATATCACATAAAAGCAAGACCTGTAGACAAAAGAGAAAACTACATAAAACGATGCGTAGCCGTTCCTAATGATATTTTGGAAGTTAAAAACGGTGTTTTATATATCAATAACAACAAAGCTTACGAGCCTGAAAACATTTACCTGCCTTACAATGTAGTTTTCAAAGATGGACTTCAATTCTCAAACGATAATCTGAACGAATATGAACTTGAAGATATTTCATCCAGATTCAACGGCCTTCCCTCGGGACACAGAGTTTACCTCATGAAAAAAGATGTAATAGAAAAGCTCAAAAAATTCCCTTCGGTACAAAACATCGTTCCTTTCTACTATCCAAATGACCAAAACGAGGATATGATAGAAGCTATCTATCCAAACAACTTTAAATACTATAGATGGAATGTAGACAACTTTGGTCCGATAGTCATTCCTGCTGCCGGCATGAAGCTTGCACTCAATGACAGCACAATATGGCAATACAAGAGATTAATTGAGATTTATGAAGGCAATATGCTTGAATTAAAAGATGGAAAGATATTTATCAATGGCACTGAAACCAATGAATACACCTGCAAGCTCAATTATTACTGGATGATGGGAGATAATCGTCACAACTCTCAGGATTCAAGATACTGGGGTTTTGTTCCCGAAGACCACGTAGTAGGAAAAGCATGGTTTATCTGGTTGAGTTTGGACTACAATGCAGATATTTTCCATAAAGTAAGGTGGAGCAGACTATTCACAAACATTCACGATAAGTGGGCGAAGGAGAATTAGAAAAAGACTCAAACAGCCTTAAGACTTATGCCAGATGAAATCAGGAATAAGTCTAAATAAGACGCCCATAATCAGCCAACGACCTGTAATGTATGCAACCTTACGTTTGCTTTCTATAGCATCAGCAATTTGTTTGGCCGCTTTCTCTGCAGTCTGCACCCAAAACATGCCTTTCTGATCTTTGGTCATTTCTGTGTCTATAAATCCGGGGCGAATGTCAGTAATATGTATAGGAAGCTTTTCAAAAGCTGCTTTGTGTCGTTGTCCCTGCATATAATTCCACATAAAGGCCTTGGTAGCACCATAGCCAATAGCATGTCGCATGCCTCTTGTTCCTGCAATGCTGGAAATACCCACTATCTGACCCGGCAATTCTGATTTCCTGAAATAATTAAATGCATAATTTGCAATAGCCGCAAATCCTACAGCATTAACCTGATGCATGGCATTCTCTTTTTCCCACTTGCCGCTAGATTCTCCGATACCTGCATTATAGACAATCACATCTACTCCGCCCATGCGTTCAATTAGTTTTCCCAGTATCTCACGCGCTTCGTCATGATTCTGAGCATCCATATACTCCACAAAGGTATTAGTAACACACAACCGACTCAACTCCTCTAGAAGGTTAGTTCTGCGTGCAGTGAGTCCCAGCTCATAACCACGCTTGCTCATTTCAATAGACAGCTCCTTTCCTATACCGGAAGAAGCGCCTATGATAATAGCTTTTTTTGTTCCTGTTTGCTTATCTGACATATTTCCAACTCTAATATAGCAAACGATTACTATTCCCAAAATCTAAAAACCAACCAATAAGCGACCGTTTGATTTATTCTAATATAAGTATTATTACAACATGGATGGAAAGACCAGAAAATTTGAAAATCTACATATCGCTATTTGGCTGCTTAAGGATATTTGCTGGGTTTCTCTAAGCAAAACTGGAGGGGTGATAATGATATTCCCTACTTTGATCTTAGCGATTTGGATTACATGGATAAACCGTGACAACATATCTGAATTAGTACACAATTTGGCTATTTGCTCATGGATTTGTGCCAACTCCACATGGATGATTGGAGAATTCTACTTTGATGATTCGTTAAGGCCTTTGTCAATTGGCTTTTTCATGGTTGGAATAAGTATCACAGCAGTATATTACATTGGTTTGATTTGGAAAAAACTAAAAACCAACTCCAATACTATTTAGTGAAAGCATATCGAATCAGATTGGCCCCCATCTTAAGCGCCTTCTCTCTCGCCTCGGGGCTATCTTTGTGCACTTCAGGATCTTCCCAACCATCACCTAAATCGCATTCATAAGTGTATAAAACAACAAGCCTACCCTCATAAAACAAACCAAAGGCCTGAGGGGGGTTATTATCATGCTCATGCACTTTGGGAAGTCCTCTCGGGAAATCATATTTCTGATGGAATATTTCCTGAGAAAAAGGAAGTTCGATTAATTTCTGTCCCAGAAAAATCTTTTCGAGCTGTGGACGAATAAATTTATCCATGCCATAGTTATCATCGGCATGAAGAAATCCTCCACCCATCAAAAAGTTTCTCAAATTGGTTAATTCCTGCTCACTGAAAACCACGTTTCCATGACCAGTCATATGCACAAAGGGATAATTGAAAAGCTCCAAACTTCCTGCCTCCACTGTAGCTGATTCAGCATCAATGTTAGTTTTCAAATTTTGATTGCAGTATTTAATAAGATTAGTCAATGAAGTTGGATTGGCATACCAATCACCACCGCCATTATACTTGAGCAGAGCAATCTTCAATGGCTTTTCCTGTGCATGAGCCATTGTAGCCACAAAGAATATGAGTGTCAGCAGTCTTTCCATCATCTAAAAATATCTTTATAATACATATCTCTAGTAGGCATTAACAAATTTAAATGCAGCAGTTGCATATATTGCAGCAGTTTCAGTTCTTAGTCGTGTATTTCCCAAACTAATTCCTTTAAATCCATGCTGTGTAGCAAGATTAAATTCCTCATCAGTGAAATCTCCTTCAGGACCAATCAATATCAATGTGCTTGAATCAGCACGTAGTTTTTGCTCTATGCCAGAAAATTCACCTCCGCAATAGGCAATAAGATTTGTATGTGCCTCATGCGCATTCAAAAAAGTATCAAAACGCTCAATAACAGCGGGCATCTCAGGAAACCAGAAATTCTTTGATTGCTTACATGCAGCATGCACAATTTTATTCAATCGCTCAAAATTAAGCTTATCTCGCTCTGTTCGCTTAGTTTCTATAAAGGATATTTGCTCAATGCCCAACTCACAAACTTTTTCGAGCATCCATTCTATTCTATCCATTTGTTTTAAAGGTGCTACCGCTAAATGAAATCCAGTATTTCTCCTGATATGTCTTTCTATTAAAATAATCTGTGCAGTAAAAAATCTTTTTGCTATGCTTTGAATAATAGCTTTAGCCACATCCCCTTTCCCATTTATCACAAGAATCTCATCCCCTTCATTTGCCCTCAGCACTTTCAGATGCATGCTTTCATCTTCCTCAAACTGGATGAGCGTTTCACTTATAAATGGATAGAAAAAGAAATGCATAAAAAAAGGGTTGATGATTAATCAACCCTTCAAATTTATTCGTTTTAAATTATTTGACTTTGAAAATTTTAAATTCTGTACGTCTGTTTACCTGATGCTCAGCTTCTGTGCATGCAGATTTGTTTTTGGCGGTACAAGTACATTTATTATCAGGCTTTCTCTCTCCCATGCCAACTGCAATTAATCTCCTACCATTAACTCCGCTGTTAACCATAAAGTCTACACAACTTTTAGCTCTTTTTGCAGAGAGAATATCATTGTATTTTGTACTTGCTCTACAGTCAGTATGAGAACTAAGCTCAACACCCATAGTTGGATAACGCTTCATGATTCGAACCATTTTTTTCAAACCTTCTTCAAATCCCGGTTTGATTTCACTCTTATCCAAATCGAAGTAAACATTATACATTTTAATCACTGTTCCTACTTTGAGGTACATAATTTCAAAACTTTCTGACATGCTGATAGGCGCTACTTTGCCTTTAGTAGAAAGTTCTTTACAAGAAATATCAAAAACCCCGTCATCAGTCCCTGATTCCTTTGTAGCACAAACTTCATAATCAGATTCAGCTTCCAACTCAAATTTACATTTGCAGTCCGCATCTATAATACAAGTTTTCTTTTCTCCTGTAGCTTTGTTTACCACTTCAACAACTGCCCCTTTTGCAATGCCTTGAGCAGCCTCTGTCACACAAACCACTAAATCAAAGTCTGTTGCTCGATTCAATAACAAATCGGCAGTAGTATTTTCAGCTGAAGTAGTCAGATCTTGTTCCAAAGGCTTATAATCTTTCTTGTTGGCTGTTATTTTATAGTTTT
Source organism: Bacteroidota bacterium (assembly GCA_947461105.1). Classification (GTDB taxonomy): domain Bacteria; phylum Bacteroidota; class Bacteroidia; order Chitinophagales; family LD1; genus CALAYL01. Next base: position 20,697 of record CANHIG010000007.1, read on the forward strand.
TGTTTGGAAGTGCAGTGAAGCAATAGCTCCCCTTAGCTCCGCTGTTTTTAGTTGCAATTACTTTGCCATCCAAAACCAACTTCACTTCTACTCCTGCCAATGCAGCCCCTGTTTTGGAGTCTGTAACTGTTCCGCAAAGACTAATACCCAATTTAATAAACTTGTAAATATCATCACTTCCCTGGCCACCTGTTCTGTCAGAAACCATGTACCCATTCTTGTTATTACCATCAATGATATATCCAAAATCATCAAAACGAGAGTTCACAGGTGCTCCAAGATTTTGAATATTAGACCATGTTCCATTAGAAAAAGTAGCAGAATTCACATCTAGACCTCCCAACCCTACTCTCGAATCAGATGAAAAATAAAGTGTACCGTCCTTTGCAATGAATGGGAACAATTCTCTTCCTACTGTATTAACCGATGGTCCTAAATTAACAGGAGTCCCCCAAGTAGATCCTTCTTTAGATGAAACATAAATATCTGTTTCTCCCAAGCCGCCCGGCATATCAGAAACAAAATATAATTTTTTCCCATCTGCAGAAATTGATGGATGACCTGTAGAGTATTCTTTGCTGCTAAAGGGAAGTGGTGTTGGCTTACCCCATTTTTGTTTCGCCTCATCAAGCACAGAATAAAGAATCTGTAGCTTAGCTATCTTTTGTTTTTTCTTTCCAACTTTTGTTTTGAAAACACTTGTTCTGGTAAAAAACATTTCTTTACCATCAGCAGAGAAGGTAGCAGGTCCGTCATGAAACTTTCTGTTTGCTTTCTTACCTCTTAAAAGTTTTGAATCAGTAAGGTTTCCATTAGCATCAGCAGTAGCTAAATACATATCATAGAACTTCCCTCCTGTCCAAACATCCTTACGGCTGATAGCACCACTTCTTGGTTTGTTTGCAGTATATGAAATGCCATCTTTATAAAAAGCCGGTCCCATTTCAGATACAGGACTATTTAATGGTAATCCTGTGATGTTGTATAATTTGCTGTCTTGATTTAAAGCAAGAATTTTCTCCAAACAATTTTCAAATTCCAAAGCACGCTTGTCTTCATCATTTGTCTTTGCGTAAAGATTATACTGTTCAGCAGCTTCTTTATACTTTCCGTTTGATCTCAACTCCTGAGCATAGTGAAATCTGTTTACAGATGGAGCAGTTGATATCTGAATTAACTTGCTGTAGATTTCTTCAGCAGCGATATGGTTTTCAGAAAGCACATAAGATCTAGCCAGTTTTTCGAGTAATTCAACTTCAGTGGTACGCTTTTTTGCAGCTTTTTCATAAGCTGATACTGCTCCCCGGAAGTTTAGCTTTCGAAATCTTTTATCACCTATTTTCTCTGCTCCTTTCTGTGCAAAAACGCAAATTAATGCTACACACAAAATTGAAAGTATCGTTATCTTTTTCATTATCTATTGTTTGATTAGGGGTTAAAAAAAATTAGAAGTATCTAACGTATCTAGGGTTAACAATGCCTTTGTTCACAAAGTCAAAATCATATCCAAGCATTACTTCATGAGAGCCAGTAGTGAACTTAGAAATAGAGCTTACTGTTAAATCATAAGCATAACCTACTCTCAGTTGAGGTAAAATATTAAATGCCGCCATAAATCCGTAAGAATCTGAAAGACGATAGCTGGCACCAATCCAAATCCTGTCAATGAAAATGAAGTTTGCGTTGAAATCAAAATCTATCGGAGCATATTTAGGAACATACTTCATCATTACCGATGGAGCAAATTTCACCTTCTTACCTAAATCAAATACATAACCACCTGTTGCATAAAGATGATAGTATTGATGAGAAGTGTTTGCACCAGTTTGGAATACCTTATTCGTTTTGTATGAACCTGCCAATAAATTTGGCACAGAAACTCCAATGAAAAACTTTTGGCTATAAGCATACAATCCGAATCCAACATTTGGAATCCAAATAGAAGCATTTTGGCTAAAGCTAGGGTCTGTAGCAGCACCGCCCTGAGTTTCCACTTCGCTCAATTTAGCTCTGTAATTCATTACTCCGGCAGAAATACCAAGGCTCAATTTGATTTTTTTACTCTTATCAAGAGGAATTCTGTAAGCAAAATTTCCTTCAATCTTATTAGTATGGGTTACTCCTATTCTGTCATTCACAAAAGTAAGCCCCAATGCAATATTATTGTTTTGAAGCGGTGAATGGATTGAGAATGAACCTGTCTGCGGAGCTCCGGGAACATTCACCCATTGCAATCTATATGCAGCGGCAAGAGATAACGCTTCTCTGCTACCCGCTGCTGCCGGATTGAATATTAAAGGATTGAAACGGTACATAGTGTACTGCACATCCTGCTGAGCCATTGAAACTCCCGAAACGAACACGCAAAGGGATAATAAATACTTCTTTATCATTAGTTGTTGTTTTGTATTAACGATTTATAGTAATGTAATCAACCTTGTCTTTAGTGATTCCATCATTGAATTTAAAAATATAAAAATAGGTGCCGTCAGGAAGTGCATTTCCATTTCGCAGATATACTCCATTGAAATTATCTCCATATCCTTCCCCATCTGTTCTCCATACTTCATCACCGTATCTGTTGAATACGATTAATTGCGATTTAGGATATTCATCTTTAGAGGTTATAATCAGGTTATCGTTTACGCCATCACCATTTGGTGAAATCCCTTGAGGAATAAAGAAAGCAGACTTAGGTTTTATAGTAACATAGACCATCGCCTGAGTGCAGAATCTGTCTGAGCTTGTAGATTTGCACAATGAATAGCAGAATGAGTCTATACCGTCTCCAATTGGATTAGTAGCAATTGGATCATAAGGATAATCATCTGCCGGAGTGTAAACAATATTACCGCCATCAATTCTTACCGCACCATGTAATGGCTGAGCACATATCTCCAACTCCTCTCCATCAAAACGAGTATCATTTGCTTTCACATCAAAAGAACTTTCCTGCTCCTGATTGATAGTATAGGAGTCATTAACTGCTTTGATTGTAACATTCACAATAGCCAAACCTGTAGCACATAATCCATGATTATCACAAACCACATACACCACAGTATCTGTCCCGATAAATGTGTTAAGCGGAGCATAGCATAATGTATTGCTATCTATTTGAGTTACTGTTGCACCAAAAGAAGTAGGCGAAATGAACGAAGTAAGCGTGATTTTGTCACCGCTATCAGGGTCTGAGTCATTTGCTAATACGTTTATTTGCTGACAGCCCTGAGAACCCCAGGCATAATTCACAAAATCAGTAGCAGCAATAGGTGCCTGATCATTCGATGTAACGTTTATTGTAAGCAATACTGAGTCGCATAATAAATCCTGATCACAAATTGTCACCCAAACATTCTCTAATCCTATAAAATTATTAGGAGGAGTAATGTTCAAACATGGATGAGTAGTAAGAGAAGATGTATTGGCTGTAATAGTACTCAGGCTACTACCGATACTTACTGTTACAGAATCGCCTGTAACATCATAATATTCGATGCAAAGTGAGGCTGATGAATCCTGAGGAATCGATACAGATAAGCCATTTACAGATTGCCCGTTTAGAGTTATTTCGGGAGCATTAGAACAAATATCAACAGTTACAAACACTATTGCCTGACCATATAGCTGAGGCTTATCGTGGTCTTTTACTATGTATTGGAATGTATCTAAACCAAAGAAATTATATAATGGCGTGTAGAGTAATGTTACAGAATCTACTTTTGTAACGAAACCATGACCCGCTTGCCAAATCAAACTATTTGTATTGGAATCGGTAAGTGTAAGATAGCTTCCTTCCAAATCATAATCATTCCCCAATAGATTCAAATAAAGAGAATCATTTCGGCAAAGTGTAATGCGATCTCTGTTTACAACAGGCGCAGAGCCATTGAATGGGAATGCCGATATAATCAGGCTAACAGTAGCTGTGTCACAAAGACATTGATTGCAAAGCGCATAGGTGAACGATGTGGTATCGCCTGAATGAGTAGAATCAGAAACGGTGTAACCCACTTTGTTATTGACAACCGATGCAGTTCCCCAATCTGGCTGATTCAGAATAGTTACAGTCACTGCACCACCACCGATTGGATTCAGATCATTTGCTAATACATCATAAGTACTCGTTGCTCCAACAGAATAGCCGGAATATCTTACCTCATCAGTAGCAGTAGGTTTTGAACAAGGGGCTTGAGCTACATTCAGCAAGGCAATTCCTGTATCGCATCCGCAATCAGTACAAACCTGATAAGTGAGCGTATCTAGACCATAAAAAGTAAGGCTTGAAGTAATATTAAACACAGCACCTGATAATGATGCCGTTCCGTTTGATGGATATTTAATAATAGATGTAGTAGTTTGTCCAAAAGAAAGATTCGAATCATTTGCTAGCAAATCGAAAGAAGCCGTATCGCCTTGCGTAAAGCTAACTAAATCGTCTGTGGCAACCGGAAGCACACATTGCACAATATTCAGGTGCAATTTCGCGCTGCTGCATTTGCCACAAAAATTACACACGCTATAATCTACCGTGTCTAAACCCACATAAGAACCATTGCCTGTATAAACTATTTTATTACCTACCACAGCTGCCGAGCCATTTGTTGGCGTTTTAGTGATAGCTATTGAATCCAAAGAAGAAGCAAACAAATTGTCATTTGCCACTACGTCTATTGAGGTATTGCCCACATTGGTGTAAACGGAAACATTGTCATTTACCCCTGTTATGTTCGGGCAAGTAATGAAAACATAAGCATTACAAGATTTAGAATTGCCGCAAGTATCTCTCACATAATATCTCACATAAGAAATTCCCGATTGCGACCCGGCAGCGTAATTCATACAATTACCACTGATGAAACTGGCATATCCGAGTAAAGTCTGAGCTACAGCATAGGCCGTATCGAAAGTAGGACGCAAAGATGACCCTTCATTTAAAAATACGCCCTCATTTGCCGGCATACACAAAGATTGTGTTTGGTTTACTCCTAAGGTACTATACCAGGTGGGGCAATATAATGTATCGCATCCCTGCGAATAGCCGTAAAGAGAGAGAAATGTCAACGATACAAAAATGTATAGTTTCCTCATGAACAAGAATTTTGGTTAATCGGACTGCGAACGTTGGCAAAGTTAGATTTTATAGCTTAATTACAAAATTCTCAATACATTTCTTTGGTATTAGGGAAATCCTTGTTTTTAATATCGCTAATGTACTGTGCTACAGCATTATGAATCAAATCTGCCAGCTCCTGATACCTTCTCACAAATCTCGGTCTGAATTCTTTATTAATGCCCAGCATATCGTGAGATACCAATACCTGACCATCCACATCCGGCCCCGCTCCAATTCCGATTACAGGAATAACCAATGTTTCTGATACTTTCTTGGCTAGTGTAGCCGGTATTTTCTCCACCACAATTGAGAAGCATCCGGATTTTTCTAAAACCATTGCATCTTCAATCAACTTCTGCGCTTCAGCCTCTTCTTTGGCTCTTACGTTATACGTTCCAAACTTGTATATAGACTGAGGTGTCAGCCCCAAATGTCCCATTACAGGGATACCTGCGGTCAAAATCCTCTCTATAGATTCCCTAATTTCAGAACCTCCTTCCATTTTCACAGCATGTGCGCCAGACTCTTTCATGATTCTGATAGCTGATTCCAATGCTAGTCTTGAGTTTCCCTGATAGGAACCGAAGGGCAAATCTACAACTACTAAGGCTCTCGAAACACCTCTTACTACAGAAGAAGCGTGATAAATCATCTGATCTAGGGTTATCGGCAATGTAGTTTCGTGCCCTGCCATTACGTTTGAGGCTGAATCTCCCACCAAAATCACATCAATTCCGGCAGCGTCTATAAGCCCGGCCATCGAGAAATCGTAGGCAGTAAGCATGGCAATCTTTGTTCCCTCTTCCTTAAATTCCTGAAGGGTATGGGTGGTAATTCTTTTTATATCCTTGTGAACTGACATCCGGTTTTTATTTTAAACAAAGCTAAAAAATGAAAGAATGTCCCACAATTTATTTTTCAAACTGACGAAATGTGTATTGACATGACAAGTCGGCACTTTTTGAACCAATGGCACAGCTATTGATAAATCCAATTCAAAATCAAAACAATGAGCAAAATAATAGGAATAGACTTAGGAACAACAAACTCTTGTGTTTCGGTAATGGAAGGAAGCGATGCAGTAGTAATTGCAAACGATGAAGGAAGAAGAACTACTCCTTCTATTATAGGCTTTTTGACAAACGGAGAGCGCAAAGTAGGTGACCCTGCAAAACGTCAGGCGATTACCAATCCTACCAAAACTATCCAATCAGTAAAAAGATTCATGGGTAGAAAATTCAGCGAAAGCACGAACGAAGCTACCCGCATGGCATATAAAGTGGTAAAAGGCGATAACGATACAGTTCGTGTAGATATAGATGGCAGAATGTATACACCACAAGAACTTTCAGCCATCATTCTTCAAAAAATGAAGAAAACAGCTGAGGACTATTTGGGACAAACTGTTTCAGAAGCAGTAATCACGGTGCCTGCATACTTCAACGATGCACAAAGACAAGCTACTAAAGAAGCCGGAGAAATCGCAGGCTTGAACGTTCGCAGAATCCTGAACGAGCCTACTGCTGCAGCTTTGGCATACGGAGTGGACAAAAAAGGGAAAGACATCAAATTGGCAGTATATGACCTTGGTGGTGGTACTTTCGATATCTCTATCCTCGAAATGGGCGATGGCGTATTTGAAGTGAAATCTACAAACGGTGATACACATCTTGGTGGTGATGACTTCGATAACGAAATAATTACATGGTTAGCTACTGAATTCCTGAACGAAGAAAGAATTGATTTGAGAAAAGACCCTATGGCTTTGCAACGTTTGAAAGAAGCTGCGGAAAAAGCGAAAATCGAACTTTCATCTTCTCAGGAAACTGAAATCAACTTGCCATACATCACAGCAGTAGACGGTGTGCCTAAGCACTTAGTGAAAAAATTGACCAAATCTAAATTTGAGCAACTGTGCGATAAACTAGTAGAGCGTACTTTGGTACCTTGTACTCAGGCGCTGAAAGATGCAGGATACACCATCAGCGATATTGATGAAGTAATCCTTGTTGGAGGTTCTACGAGAATGCCGAAAATTCAGGAAGCAGTAGAAAAATTCTTCGGTAAGAAACCAAGCAAAGGTGTGAACCCTGATGAAGTAGTAGCCGTAGGCGCTGCAATTCAAGGAGGAATCCTGAGCGGTGATGTGAAAGACGATATAGTTCTTGTGGATGTAACTCCGCTTTCTTTAGGTATCGAAACTATGGGCGGTGTGATGACCAAACTCATCGAATCGAACACAACTATCCCAACTAAAAAATCGCAGGTGTTTACTACAGCGCAGGATAATCAACCATCAGTTGAAATCCATGTACTGCAAGGGGAAAGAGCCATGGCGAAGGACAACAAAACTATCGGACGTTTCCACCTGAATGATATACCACCTGCACAAAGAGGAGTGCCGCAAATCGAAGTGATTTTCGATATTGACTCGAACGGTATCATCCATGTAACGGCTAAAGACAAAGGAACCGGCAAAGAGCAAAATATCAGAATAGAAGCTTCATCAGGCTTGAGCAAAGAGGAGATTGAAAAAATGAAAGCAGAAGCTAAAGCGAACGAAGATTCTGATAAAGCATTGAGAGAAAAAGCGGAGAAGCTGAACACTGCTGATAATCTGGCGTTCCAGACAGAAAAACAACTGAAAGAGTTTGGCGATAAAGTACCTGCTGATAAAAAAGCAGCGATAGAAACCGCTCTGAAAGAAGTAAAAGATGCCAGAGAAGCAGACAATATGGATGCCTTGGATAAAGCAGTAGAGAACCTGAACACAGTTTGGGGACAAGCTTCACAAGACCTATACAACGCTTCGCAGCAACAAGGCTCGGCAGGAGAACCTACAGCAGAGCAAGGCGCAGCACAAGGCGAGCCGGTATCTGATGTAGAGTACGAAGAAATAAAAGACGATAAGAAATAATCATAAGAATGCTTTTGTTGCCTTGTGAGAGCTTGGCGATACTTCCCCCCAGCGATGGGGGGATTTTTTTGTCTTAATACTTAATATCAAAAAGCTCTTTAGGATGAATTTTTAAAGCTTCTGATATCGCAACAATATTAGTCAAGCTTGTTCCTGCTTTTCCAAGTTCAATTCTATTCAAAGTACTTAATTCAATATCAGAAAGATTTGCCAAATTTTGCTGCGTCAATCCCTTTGACAGCCTTATTTCTCTCAGTTTTTTTACCAAAAGTTACTCTAAAACCAACATGAAGGCTACGTTTCACGTTGAATATTCGAGATAATAAGCTGAAATTATTTTGTCATAAAAGCCCAATTATTAAAAATGGTTATATATAAGCAATCGAAATCAAACCTCGGAAGCCGAAAAGGGGATTTTAAAGAGTAGGCGAAATTAAAACTGCGAAATGGAAAAAATTGACGAAAAAAAACAAGCAAGAGAAGACGCTCTATAGGATGTGAAATGGTATTTAGCCAATGATTGGTCATTAAAAGAGGAAACTCCAGAATACTTCTTACTAAAAAGAAATACCGCCTCAACTGGCGTTCATATTATTCTAGCAATATGCTTTTGGTGGATGCTTTTCCTTCCCAGTATTATCTATTACTTCCTTAAAAATGAAACAAAAAAATATTAAAGTAGATAAACTTCAACTATCCTTATTCTGACATGATTGCATGAGGCAGGCGACTAAGGATTTATTGTAGCTAACCCGCAAGGTTTCAAAGAAAACCTTGCGGGTTTATTCGTTCAAAATATTACCATAGCTAGTTCCACAGTTGCTCAGCTTACGAAGTTGCCGAGTAACTAATATTTACTCGCGGCTCTGCCGCAAAAGGAAAAGTAATCTCACCTATTTTATGTGGCAAAGCCACAAAGAAAAAAGACTCACTCAGTACGAAGACTAACTGAGCGAGTGAGGAGTTTTATTTAGCCACCGCCTGGCAAACCCTGACAGGGTTATGGAATCAGGCTGCATGTGTGAATTGTACAATTCTTATTGCTAATTCTATAACAGTCCAGAATGCTAATGAATCCATATTTGTGACGTGAAAATCCTTTCACAAACTGTTTCGCCAGTAGCGAAAAACAAAATCAAATTATCATGCAAGACGACAAAACCATCCAACCCGATTTAGCAAAAACTGAAAACAAGGAAGTCCCAAAACCAATCACAAATCAGGATGACACTATTCTTGAAGATCAGATTGTAGCAATTGATAAAGATCTGCCATCACAGCAAATCAGTCTTCCGCTTGATGTGACAACAGATATTTTTGGCAAAAAGATTACAGACAAAACAGAGCCGCAAAAAAACGATGAGATAATTACTGCACAGAAACAGGCATCGAAAACAGAAGCTGTTGAGAAAAGTTTAAACAACTTCTATATTATCAATGGGAACATTACAATTAGAAAGGCAACTTGAAATTTATAAATTTGTAAGGTCATGTTCGATAATAGCTAATAAAAAAGTATATGTTCCGCAGGGTAATTCCGTTATTTTTTCTTGTATTTGCGATAAATAATATGAAAGCTGGCGAGCATTCAATTGGCTTTGGGGTTGGTCCTACTTTTGCACTTACTGATTTGGGAGGCTCTATTAAGGTAGGAAGACCGGGAATTGTAGATGTTGACCCCCAAGCAATACGATTTTGCTTTTCAATTCACTACCGTTATCACGTTAATGATTTTTTTTCTGTAAAAGCAAATATAATGTTCGGAATGCTTAATGGTGATGATAAATATACAAAAGGTACACCTCCGCCAAATACAAGTGATAGTTGGTTTAGAGAAATGAGAAATCTAAACTTTACAACATATCTGGGTGAAGCATCGGTAATGGGAGAAGTTAATCTAAAAAGATATCAGCTCTCCGCAAATGGGAAAAGAGAACCACTAAGTTGGGCTCCTTATGTTGGAGTTGGTGCAGGATTTTTCTATTTCGAGCCATTTACAACTTATTTGGGCAAAGTATATAATCTACGTAAAGTAGGAACAGAGGGGCAAAATGTAACCGGAAAAAGATATAGCCCATTCCAATTTGATTTGTTAGCAAGTCTTGGAATAAAATATAATGTTAATAACGCTGTGGCTATAGCAGTAGAAGGGATTTATCACCAAACATTTACAGATTATTTAGATGATGTAAGCACCAATTACCCTGGACAAGCTGTATACAATCAAATGACTCCAATTGCTCAAGCTCTCTCAAACAGAAATTTAGAACCTGGTGCTCCGTATCCAGACCCAAAATATCATTTCATTATCAGAGAAAGAGGTTATGGTCAACAAAGAGGAGATAAAAAGGATAAAGACCATTTTTTTAACTTTCAAATATCACTTATCATCAATGTAGGCAGAAAGAAAAGTAGGGATATGGGTTGTTATTACAGGAGCAGAAATTTCTAAGACCACGTCAATTTTATAAATAAAAAAGGCTATCAAAATTTGATAGCCTTTTTTGTACCCCAGGAGGGAATCGAACCCCCACGCCTTTCGGCACTCGATTTTGAGTCGAGCGCGTCTACCAATTCCGCCACTGAGGCATCTGAAACGGACAGCAAATCTATATTTTTTGAAACAAAAAGCAAGAAATACAGATAAATCAGTACCAAAAATTTTATGCAGAAGTGTTAAGCTGCATTAAACAATTTACATAACGTTTCGCCAATTTTCACATTAAAAATCAATTGAAATAACTGATGTAAATCAGATTTGCCAATTTTCTATACATCATATACTCTGCTGTGTACAATTAGAGTGCGTTATTATTACTTACCACTAATGATTTTTGCAGTTTTGGTACGTATGGAAAATACTGAACAAAAGCGAGAAAGGAAAAGGAAATCACCCAACACAGATGCCGGTAATTTATCAGATGTGCAAAATAATATAAACAATACTGATGAAATCAAAACATCTTGGTGGAATGATGGTCGCCTAACAAAACTTATTGGACTCGGACTATTGCTTTTCGCAATGATTCTATTCACAGCCTTTACATCTTTCTTATTTAATGCACCTGCCGACCAATCCGATGTGAGCACAAGAGCGCTCCAATCTCTTACGGATAATGCTGTGAAAGTAAACAACAGAATGGGTAGGCTCGGAGCAATACTTTCACAGTTTTTCATAAATGACTTGTTTGGATTAAGTGCTTATATTGTTCCACTGCTCATTTTCATAACAGGTTTCAATTTTTTCTTTAATAAACAGCAATTCAGATTGCTTAAATGGTTTGTGTTTGGATTTATAGCAATAAACTGGCTTTCTTCTCTATTTGCATTTACGAACTTTTTAATTTATCCAAATTCTGTTGTTAGCTGGGGAGGAGCATACGGTAATTATCTAACAGGTACTCAAGGACAGCTTACGGGCTTAGTTCATCCAATTGGAGTTGGATTAATTCTAACAGGATTAGCATTAGGGGTATTTATCTGGGTTTCTAACTTTGATTTCGGAAAACTCATTGAACCAAAAGAAAAACCTGATATACATAAAACCTTTGATGTACCTGAGTTTAAAGATGAAAGTGAGAATATTTTTGGAAAGGATAAAATCGAAAAACAGATAATTGCTGATGAACCAATACTCGAAGAGGAAAGCGCTGTAATCGAAGAGGAATTTGAAGTGTCAAGAGCTGTTCCATTTTCATCTAAAACAAATAGAGGCCTAAAACTTGAAATTGAAGAAGAAAATGACGAGCACTTAGATCTCCAACTTACAAAACCTGAAGTAGAGGAAACGGGAAAAACAATGGGGAGCATAGGTACTGCTTATGATCCAACACAAACTTTATCAAACTATGTTTTCCCGAAACTTGAATTTTTGGATGAACATGGAGGCGAAAAAGTGAAGTATGACCCTGAAGAACTTGAGCGAAATAAAACTCAGATTGTATCTACACTTAATAATTATCAAATTGAAATTTCAAAGATAAGGGCTACTATTGGGCCCACCGTCACACTTTACGAAATTGTGCCTGCACCCGGAGTCAGAATTTCTAAAATCAAAAACCTTGAAGACGATATTGCACTCAGCTTGGCAGCATTAGGTATCAGGATTATTGCACCTATTCCGGGCAAAGGAACTATTGGTATTGAAGTGCCCAATGTGAATAAAGAAGTTGTGTCCATGCGTTCATTGCTCCAATCTGAAAAATTTCAAAACAGTACAGCCGACCTACCTATTTGTCTAGGAAAAACTATATCAAATGAAATTGTAGTGGCCGATTTGGCAAAAATGCCGCATCTTTTGATGGCAGGTGCTACCGGGCAAGGAAAATCTGTAGGCATCAATGCCATCCTTGTTTCATTGCTTTATAAAAAACATCCATCTGAGTTAAAATTTGTGATGGTGGATCCGAAAAAAGTAGAACTCAGTTTATATGAAGCACTTGAAAAACATTTTCTGGCAAAACTTCCCGGAGAAGAAGATGCTATAATCACAGACACCAAAAAAGTGGTTACTACACTTAATGCACTTTGTCTTGAAATGGATAACAGGTATGAATTACTTAAAAAAGCACAGGTGCGCAATCTGAAAGAATACAACCATAAATTTGTAAACAGACAGTTGAATCCTCAAAACGGTCATCAGTTTTTACCTTATATTGTTTTGGTAGTAGATGAATTTGCAGATTTAATAATGACTGCAGGAAAAGAAGTAGAAATGCCGATTGCAAGACTTGCACAACTTGCTCGAGCAATAGGCATCCACTTAATATTAGCAACACAAAGGCCTTCGGTAAACATTATTACCGGTACCATTAAAGCAAACTTCCCGGCACGTATTGCTTTTAAAACAACTTCAAAAATAGACTCCAGAACCATATTAGATACAGGTGGCTCTGAGCAACTCATTGGAAGGGGTGATATGCTTTTATCGCAGGGAAGCGATATTATCAGACTTCAATGCGGTTTTGTAGATACTCCTGAAGTAGAAAAAATAAGAGATCATATTAGCAATCAACTTGGATTTACGGAAGCCTTTTTACTACCTGAATACATTGACCCAAATGAAAAGGGAAATGATGTGGATTTCGGTGGAGATGGCAAGCTGGATGAACTTTTTGAAGATGCTGCAAGAGTGATAGTTCAAAACCAACTTGGCTCTACCTCTCTCATTCAAAGAAGACTAAAACTAGGATACAATCGTGCAGGCAGATTGATGGACCAATTGGAATCAACCGGTGTAGTAGGCGAAAATCTTGGCAGCAAGGCTCGCGAAGTGAAAGTAAAAACAGAGCTTGAACTCGAACAGCTATTAATGAAATTGAGAGAGAGCAGATAGTACATTACTAATTATTACTAAAATCACTTGACATCAGTAAATTATTTGCGTACTTGGTACGACTTTAATTGTATAATTCAAAATGAAAACAACGCTTTCCTTTTTATTTATTCTGGCGATTGCTATTTCAAGCTATTGCCAAACAAATTCAATGAATGATCCTGAAGCAGGAGCACTACTCAAAGCTTCTGCAGATAAGTATAAAACGATGGGAGGACTTGAGGCAGAGTTCACACTCACTGTGCGCAGTCCTAAAATCAAAGCAGATGATCCTGATTCGAAATGCGTAGAAGTAAGCAATGGCAAGGTATGGCTAAAAGGAAACAAATTCAAAATCAATTTAAAAGGCAATCAGGTATATTGTAACGGAAAAGATATTTGGACTTATATTCTCAAAAACAAGGAATGTCAATTGAATGAATATATTGAAAGTGATCAGGTTTTTTCTCCGGGGAAAATATTCAATTTACACCATTCCGGATTTCCACATCAAATAAAAGAAAAGAAAGTTTTTAAGGGTAAAAATGTGACGGTAATTGAAATGCTGCCAGCCACCAAGAAGGTATCTTTCTTCAAAATTGACGCTGCAATAGATGATTTAACAAAAGAAATACTGGAGGTAAAAGTTTATGAAAAGAACGGTGTTCACTACATCTACAACATTATTAAGCTAGTGCCAAACCAAAATATTACTGATGCCGAGTTTAATTTTGACCCTAAAAAGCATCCCGGAGTAAATGTTGTTGACTTGAGATAATCTTTCTATAATAGTTGCTGTATAAATAAACAATGAGCATTCTGCTAACCATATTTTCAAATCTTGTAGTACTTGTAGTTTCAACTGTAAAGTTTGGCTTTGTAGCCTCTACAGTAGTGGCTGCAAATCTTGGCATACCAGGAACCATATCAAATCTCGTTGGAGGAATTGCAGGTATTTTTGTATTTACTCAAATTGATGAATATGCTCAGAACTGGCTGATTAAAACCTTTCCGAAAAGATTTAAAAATAAATTCTCCAAGCGAACAAGATTCTTAGTAAAGATTAAACAAACCTTTGGTCTGGCAGGCATTGCATTCCTCACTCCTATTGTACTTTCAATTCCTGTAGGTGTCTTTTTTGCAATGGATTTGACTACCAACAAAAGAAAAGTAATTATCAATATGGTTGTGGCATGTATATTTTGGGGTGCCGTATTTTATGTGCCATATTATGTTTTCAATATAGATATGATGACCTGGGTAAAATCATTTTTACCTTAATCAATATCGAAGCACAAAATTTTCTTTTGCAATTTTTTCTTTCCTGAAAAACACCCATCCCATTCTGTATAAATCAATTGTCAAAGAAACAGACTGGTCTGCCTTGATTTTATTCCAAGCGTTTGTCATTCCCTCACTCCAATATATATCATCAAATACAAGCACTGAATTCTCATTACAATTTGGCTTTAGCAAATCAAAATAACGTAAAGTGGCTTCTTCAGTATGATTACCATCTATGTAAACAAAATCAATCCGTGGCATATCTAATAATAGATTAGGTAATGCACTATCAAAATTATCATTCACATAAGTGATATTTTTAAATCCCAAATCAGCATGTAATTGCATTGCATAAGATTGTACAGCAGCTGAAGCATCAATAGTTACTATATCTAAATCAGGCTTAGCGGCAGCCATGTATGCTGTGCCAAATCCAAGTGATGTTCCCAATTCAATAATGTAATGCGGATTGTGTTGCTTAATCCATGCGTGCAAAATTTTCCCGTAGTAATGAGGTGTTGAAGCGTTTTTTGCCAAATAACTTACGGAAGTGGTATAAACTCCCGATTTTGCACCTTTATCCTCAATAACGACTGCGAATTTGTTGGCTAAATAATTCTTCCGCTGCGCTTCGATATTATTCAATCCCAAAAAATTCGCTTCTAAGACTTTAGTATGAAATTCAAATACAAAAGGAGAATGAAGATAATACTTAGTCTTACTCTGCTTTTGATATTTAAGCCACTCCTTTACTCTGTGTGATGCAACTTTCCACATTATTAATAAAAAGCTATATCGCTTTCGGTAAATTTATAAATCTATAATTACAAGCGGCTCAATAAGTCACAAAATCGAAGCTTTTTCTGACTTTTAAGGCTCGTTTTATAGTAAAAACGATATAGCCATCATCTTTTCTTTTTATTACAAATAATTAAGCAATATTTGCCCTTGAATTTTTCGTTCATGGAAAACAACACAATCACAGCTAAAATGCCTGTATCCGATATTCTGGAGCAAATGAA
>CANHIG010000008.1 GCA_947461105.1 Bacteroidota bacterium
TAGCTTCATCAATAAACTCAAAATAATAATGAATAGGCAAATTAGGAGAAGGGTAGAGGTGTAAATTTACATTGTTCTCTGGGAGTGAATAAATCAGCTCATCAAAATTCTCTATGCCATGCGAACTTTTCCTGGCAGATTTTCCATAAAGTCCACCAGAATATGCAATATTGATAGTAGCTTTTGAATCAATTTGCCTTATATTTTCCTTTATCAAAAGTTCATTATCACAGTAGTCAGAGAATAGTATTGACTTTTTTTTATTCAACCCATACATGAGTAGAGATTGCCTTACTTCCAAGTTCCTTGCAATCAAAAAATCGGCAGTTGAAAAACATTTTTTTTCATAAGCCATTTCATCGCGCATCCATTTTTGCTTTGGATTCAATCCATAATAGACAACAAGCGAGTCGTAAGCATCAAAAAATTTCATACCGCTATAGCTGCTGAGAGCGGCATAAGCATATGATGGTCGAGATGAAAATGCAATCAACCTATTCACTTTAGCATTATGCAAAATGCGTTTGAGATGGAATTTATTTCGAAAATAGAATATTGTATTTTGCAAATTTTTAAAATGAGGTTCTAACCCTTTAGAATCCTGAATAAGCAACTTGACGTCAATATCCTTTTCTATCATAAGATATTTCATCATTTTTTGAATACGGAAATTGGGTTCCCTCCCAACAAATAAAACAATGGGGTTAGTAGAAGAATTGCTTAATACATTATCCCAAATTCCGAATTTGAGAATAAAAAAATCGTAGGACGACAATATAAATTCAGTCAGAAAATTTTTAATCTTAAGGAAGTAAGTATGTATCTTATAATAGGAAGCCTTCAGCCTCATATTAACCTTTGAAGCAAATAGCAATATAATTCCATGCATTGTCGAAATTCTGGCTCGAAATTATTTCATCATTCTGAGAAAACAATAACACCTTATCAAATTTCTCCTCAAGCATAGCCCTAAACTCATCGTGATTATATTCGTGCAAATGATATTTCTTCCTGTTATCTGAGGCATTATCAATTTTCCTTGGTGTGGAAATAAATGCTATACCTTTATTCTTCAAATACTTATCTATGTGATCTAGTAATTTATAACCATAATCCTTGCTCATGTGCTCAATTACTTCGAGGCAAACAACTACATCATACCCTGCCTTTTCCGGAACATCGCTGTATGACAGATTGGCTCTTGTGAATCGCTCCCTGGCTCTTGTTAAAAGAGAAACATCAAGTTCAGTAGCATTTACAGACTTTGCAAATTGAGTTAACAAGTTTGATCCATAGCCAGTGCCACATCCTACCTCAAGCACATCCCAACTTTTTTTTAGCTGCCTTGCTACAAACTTGTAACGCGCTAAGTGGTATAGAAGATCCTCCATGGTATCGTTTGGAAAATCAAAGTTTATGCGTTTCATATCCTGAATGGGATTCATGTATTATATGTTTTTATTCCTTCAAAAATATCAATATTAGGTGACCAGCCAAGTTTTGATTTAGCCTTAGAAATGTCAGCAAATGTTATTTCCGCCTCTCCCTCCCTTTTTGCAATAAAATTGTATGGATGATTGAACATCTTAGCAATTTCCAAAATTGTAAAACTTTGACCATATCCTATATTGAAAAAATCGTTTTTTACATCAGTTATTGCTGCAAGATAATTGGCATTTGCGATGTCAAAAACATGAACAAAGTCTCTCTTCTGAGAACCATCTCCGGTTATAGTTAAGGGCTGATTTTGCTTCATTTGATAGTCGAAAATCCCAACAACAGAGGAGTATGCATTCTGCTTATTTTCTGGATTAAAAGACCTTGGGCCATAAGCATTGAAATATCTTAAAGTTACAACAGGAATATTAAATCGTTCTCCTAAAACTAAACAGTACTGTTCCGAAGCATACTTCTGCAAAGCATAAGGACTGAGTATTGATATGTGTTCTTCCTCAGTTGTGGGATAATTTTCAGGAGTGCCATAACAGGAAGAAGATGCAGAATACACCAACTTTTTTAGTCTTGTATTACCTTTTAAAGTTTCCAAAAGACGAATTGTTATCACCACATTAACCATTTCATGCAATTCCGGCTCATCAAATGAGGGCTGAATGCGTGGCAAGGCTGCCATATGAAATATGTAATCAAAATCTTTAGTGTCTGCTTGAGTAATATCCATTAAATCCTTAATGATATAATTTGCCTTTGGATTCTTATAATTTAGGCTTCCGGTTGAAAGATTGTCTATTACAGAAACATTCCAACCTTTCCCTACCAAAAAATCAACAAGATTTGAACCTATAAAACCAAGCCCACCTGTAACTAAAGCATCCATAATTATAAATTGAAAATTAAATTCCCAAAATTATTCTTTTGGGATGAGGTGTGAAGAAAAATCAAATCGCATTAGAAAGCTTTAATTGAACATCAAAGACATGTTTCGGAATATAATTATTCCCCTTCATTTCGATAAAAGCTCCATTAATGTATATAGCACACAATGTATTTGAGACTCTGTATATATGCTTTCTTTGTTCAGCCGTTGCTGCTTCCAAGATGCCTGCCATTACCTCATGTCTAATGTCATTATAGGTGTTTCCTGCATCATGCCAAACGATAATAGAGTTTTCGTCTTTTAATAGGTTGAATACATTTTTTGTGTCTGATACTACAGCATCTCTTCTATGATCTCCATCAACAAAAATCAAATCAAACTTTCTATTTAGTGTGCTGAAATCAAATGTCAATGAATTATGAAGTATTCGCTCTAAATTTGAAATGTCTTTAATAAAATAGCCATCCGCCTCTGCTGCTTCCTTAGAGAAACCACAAGATTCCATCTCTGATTTTGACAAGCTAAGTGAGGTAGCCTTTCTACAGAATCGCGAAACATTCAACAGACTCTCTCCTCTCCAACTTCCAATTTCAAGATAATCGCAATCTTTTACCCTCTTTGCAAGACTCATTAAAAGCGCAATATCAGTAATTCGAGATGTCCCTTCCAGAAAAGAAAAACTCTTTATTTCCTGATCAAAATCAGGAATAACATCAATCAAATCGATGAATTTGATATCCCGATTGGCAGAAAAATGATTATAATCCTCTATAGATTCTGTTTCTATCGAAAAGGCTAGTAAAGTCTTTAGTAGTTTTCTTGGGTTCTTAAAAGCCTGCACCGGGAATTTGATAATTGAGCCTATTTTTGAAGACATATTTTTTGATATTTACAAAACAGAAATTCCTCAAATAAAATAAAAAAAAATATCATCTGCTATTATTACCCGTTATTGCTTTTCATAGTATGATTATTGCTTGGACGTTTTACTATTTTACAAGCATATTGTCTTTTCTAGTTTTATCTCTGCAGTGAAAAGCTTTGTTGGTTTTTGAAAGCCATCGAAAAAGAGTTTTTCATAATCACCTTTGATATAAATTGCACATAAAGTATTGGTAACTCTATAAATGTTCTTTCTCTGCTCTTCGGTTGCACCTTCCAAAATACCAGCCACTACCTCATGTCTTGTATCCTCAGTGTTATTTCCGCCATCATGCCAAACTATAACTGAACTATCATCTTTAAGCATTTTAAAAGCATTTTTAGTATCAGATACTACTCCATCAAACGAATGATCTCCATCCACAAAAATCAAATCGAATTTTCTACCTAGAGATGCGAAATCAAATGTAAGTGAGTTATGGCCAATATGTTTTATGGCATTATTCCCTTTTATAAATAATGCATCTTGTTCAATCATTGACTTATGAAATCCCATCTCCTGCATCTCTAAAGGAGAAAGACTCAAAGATGTTACCGAATTCACATCTGCTGATACATTTACTATTGTTTCTCCTCTTAAACTTCCTATTTCGAGATAATCGCAATGTTGATTTCTTTGTGCTAATAATTTGACGAGTGCAATATCCATATTGGGAGAAGCTAGGTCTAAAAATGTAAGATTTTTAAGTTTCACATCAAAGTTTGGGAAAAGTGTCAATAAATCTATAAAAGGCAACCCTCTCGGGAAACCATATTTTACTATTTTTTGTGCAGCCACCTCATATTTCACATACATAGTAACCGCATTTATGAATTTCAATGGATTTCTGATAATGACAGGTATAAAATTAAGTAGCGCTCGGATTTTTCTTTTCATACAAGAATTAGTTTTCGGGATATTCACTTAAGGTATCTCTGCAAATAAATAAAACAATAAACATGAAAAGAATTATTTCAGGCTATTTAAAGTAAAATTACGGATGAGTATCAGACTATATTTTCCAATAGATTACAGAAAGAAACTAAATTTGAATTGAACAAATTTGAAAATGGGAGTAGTAAAACGACAAGGCATAAAAAACACTATAAGTTCTTATCTGGGAATTATTATTGGTTTTGTAAGCTTGATTATTATTCAGCCAAAGCTTTTACCTCCTGAAATAATCGGACTAAGTCGTGTGCTTTTTGCTTTCTCAACATTAGTGGGGACCTTGATTCCTTTAGGTGCTGCAAATATTGCTATAAAATACTTTCCCAAGTTTTTTAATCCTGAAGAAAAGCATCATGGCTTTTGGGGGTTTCTCCTTATTTTTCCTATGGTTGGAGGAACGATAACATTCCTATTTCTTTATTTCTTTAAAGATGATATTATAGCAAAATACTCACTGCAATCGCCTCTATTTGCATCATACTTCTACCTTGTTTTCCCTTTTTGCATTTTTCTTGGTCTCACTTCGCTATTCAATTCCTATTTATCTTCTATATACAAATCAACCATTCCTGCATACTTAAGTGATATTTTTGTAAGGCTGCTTTATGTAATTTGCATTTTCCTATTTCATTACAACATATTTAACGTAAGCGAATTCATTTTTAGCTATGTTGCAATTTATGCAATTCAGGTAATAGCTCTGATTATATACATCTATATTGAGGGCCATCCTTCTTATAAGATTAGCTGGGATAAAGTAAAATCAGAGAATCACAAAGAGATGATTCAATTCGGGCTTATTATTTCCATAGCCAGTTTTGCAAGTATGGGACTCAATACTATTGATGCTGTAATTCTTGGATCATACGGACTAAATACACTTGGAATTTATACGGTTGTAGCATTTATTCCAACTATTATACAGACCCCATTAAATGCATTAGACAGAATTTCAGCTTCAAAAATCGCATTTGCACTGCATGAAAATGACACAACAGAAATTAGAACTATTTATTACAAGTCCTGTAAATATTTATTTGTTATTGGTTGCTATCTTACAGTAATGATTAATACCAATATAGCCTCATTACTAAGTATGATAAAACCTGAATATTTGGTCGCTATGCCAATAGTTCCAATTGTCAGCATTGGTTATCTATTTAATATGGCTGGTGGAACTAATACTACTCTCTTATTTTATTCAGGAAAGAAACATGAATCTGCATTTTTGCTAATCGGAGTTTTCATAATCACCATAGTTATGGATATTATTCTTATTCCAAAGTATGGTATGCTAGGTGCTGCCTACGCAATAATGATTACCGCTATTATTTACACGCTCATCAAATGGTGGATAATAAAAACGAAATTCAACCTTCAACCTTATGATATTTCATTTGTTCGTATAGCATTTACAGCAATCATTGCATATCTGTCACAAGTCTGTTTACCCCAAACGTCACATCCAATTTTTGATATTTTACTAAAAGGGACAATTGGAACAATAATTTTTACGGCTGGCATTCTCTTTCAAAAAATAATTATTCTAAGATTGAAAGACGGTAAAATTGTAATTGATTGAAAAGTATCTACTTGATAAATCCTCTGTCCAATCCAAACCGCTTGTAGTTATCTAAAATGGTTTTGGTAATTTCATAATCAGAACTTTCTTGCAGAAAGTCTATAGGTAAGCCCATATAATCTATAAACTGCTCGAAATACTCTTCCGGCAAATCAATCATTTGCTTTTCATTGAAATAAATAAACAGCTCTTTATACACTCTCCTGCGCTCATCATCCAAATACTGCTTGCGGAGCTTTGCTCGCTCTTTAGCTCGCTCGCTCACAAGCTCATATAAGGCTGAAATAGGCGACATTAAACTCACCTGAGGCTGCTGTAATTCCCTAGGCAGTGAGCCCAGCTCTTTTCGCTCTTTTTCTAATTGTTCCAAATTCTTTTTGGGTCTTACGATTACTGCCTGGGATGTGGTGGCAGTGAGTGGAGAAAAAAACAAAGTCAAAAAATAATTACTTTTATAAGTACTATCTGAAACAGAAAATCTCACAGTTCTATATCCTGGAAAAAAAAGAAACATCGTATCATTCTTATTGCAGGAAAGTGAAAATCGGCCTTGCCCATCAGCCATATAGGATATATTTTGCACTGCTACAATTACGCTCACTCCACTTACAGGTCTCTTTGTATTGGCATCTAGAACTACTCCTGAAATAGTCACCTGCTGTGAATTGCAAACCAACGGAAATAAAATAACCAGAAAAAAGTAAACTAATACGAGGCAGGGAGTTTTCAACGCTTTTGAGATAATTTGAACTAAAACTGCATAAAAGTATCACAAACATGAAACGAAATCTCACAAAATATTCAAATTTGTATTTTAGGTCTCAAAATTCACTACATGCATCACTACATTGAACTCACACAAAAGGAAAGAATATTATTTGTCACGTTGAACAGACCTGATAAAAGAAATGCATTGAGCGGTGCTTTAGTAGATGAATTGAAAAAAGTATTTCTGGATGCAGAATCTGATAATTCGGTGAAAGTAATAATACTCAGAGCGAACGGCTCTGTGTTCAGTGCCGGTGCTGATTTAGATTATTTGCAGCAACTACAAAAAAATTCTTATGCTGAGAATCTCGCAGACTCCTCATCTTTGGCGGAATTGTTTAAAATCATTTATCATCACAATAAAGTAGTCATAGCTCAGGTAGAAGGTCATGCTATAGCAGGCGGATGCGGGCTGGCTACTGTGGCAGATTTCACTTTTGCTGTACCAGAAGCACAAATGGGATACACCGAAGTGAAAATCGGTTTCATTCCGGCAATTGTGAGTTTATTCTTAATAAGAAAAGTTGGAGAAACAATAGCAAAGGAATTATTACTCACAGGAAAACTTATAAATGCTGAAACTGCAAAATCAATGAATCTGATTCATGAAGTAGTAGACGCAAACGAAATAAAAGCATTCACAGAGCAGTTCGCGCAATCATTGTGCGAAACTACCAGTGCTCAGTCGCTGACGTGGACCAAAGAATTAATCGCAAAAGCTCAGGAATTGAGTATAGAGGACGGTTTGAAATATGCAGCAGAAATGAATGCAAAATGCCGCGCTGAAGAAGATTGCAAAAAAGGAATAAAAGCATTCCTGAATAAAGAGAAAATCACTTGGTAAATAATATAAATGCCCTTCATTGCTGAAGGGCATTTATATTATTTATTCAGAAGACTACTTCTTAATAATCATCTTAAACCCTGTTCCGTGTATATTGAGTATCTCTACAGAAGTATCTTCTTTCAAATACTTACGAAGTTTGGCAATGTATACATCCATGCTTCGTCCTGCGAAGTAACTGTCAGTTCCCCAAACAGCATTCAACGCAACTTCACGCTCCAATACTCTGTCCATATGCACAGCAAGAATTTTAAGCAATTCAGATTCCTTGGTAGTAAGCTTTATACTCTTATCGCTGAGCTTCAAAACTCGTGTGCTGTTATCAAACTCAAATTTCCCAATCGTAAACTTGTCTTGTTCGCTGTTTTCTACTTTAGGAAGACGTTTGAAAATATTTTCCATTCTCAGCAATAACTCTTCCATGCTGAAAGGTTTGGTGATATAGTCATCGGCACCAATTTTTAACCCTTCAATCGCATCTTCCTTCAACGCTTTTGCTGTAAGAAAAACTATTGGTACCTGACCGTTGATTCGTCTTATATCTTTTGCCAAACTGAAGCCATCTTTTTTAGGCATCATCACATCCAGCAAACACATATCAAATTTGCCAAGTTTAAATTCTGTCAAACCTTCCTCGCCATTTCTCTTTAGCGTCACTTCATAATTTTTAAGCTCTAAAGAGTCTTGCAAAAGGTTGCCCAAATTGTTATCATCTTCTACCAGCAATATTTTCTTCTTAGCCATATTCTTAATTTTTTTATTTGTTAAAATAATAGCTTATTGACAGATTTATTGCACTATGGTTTAGATTATTAAGATTCATTAACAGAGAAACCCTTGCAAGACTAGTTTTCAAAAGGAAGAAAAATATCAAAACGGCTGCCTTTTCCTACCTCGCTTTCTACTGATATAGTGCCGTTGTGTGCATCAGTAATTACCTTTACATAGCTCAATCCAAGTCCAAAACCTTTCACATTATGTATATTTCCTGTGGGCACTCGATAGAATTTTTCAAACACCATTTTCTGACTTTCCTTTGCAATTCCAATTCCATTGTCTTTTATTGAAATTTGAATTCCTTTTGCTGTATTGATAGTGCTTACTTCAATCTCCAGGCTGTCTTCCTTCCTGTATTTAATTGCATTCTCAATAACATTATAAAAGCCGTTTGTCAGGTGAAACTTATCGCCTTTAATCACAGAATTCTGAGCTTTAAGATTCAAAGAAATTTTGCCACCCTCAGATTCCACTCTAAACTCAAGTGAGTGAACAATATCCTCAAGCAATTCATTGATATTAATCTTTTCAAGTTTCAACTTGAAATCGCCTTTATCAAATCGCGCAGCCTGTAATACATTCTCGATATGACCGCTAAGACGTTTATTTTCCTCTTCAATCATATTGGAGTATCGTTTTATTTTATCAGGATTAGACATTACTGAATCATCCTTAAGCATGTGGCTGGCAAGCGATATAGTAGCTACAGGCGTTTTAAACTCATGTGTCATATTATTGATAAAATCATTCTTCAACAAATCAACTTTCTTTTGCTGAATGATGATATACAAGGCCGTTCCGAAAGATGCTATTATTACAAAAAGAAAAGCCAAAGAGGTAGCAATTATAAACCACATTGATTTCAGCAAGAAATTGGTTTTGCTTGGAAAACTAATGACCAATAAACCTGAATTCTGATATAAATCATTTGAAAAAAGAGGTATAGTGTAATACTGTGGCAGCTCAACTCTATTGATTTTGCCGATAGTTCCAAAAGCCTTTTCGTTAGAGAAATTATCGAAGACAGCATATTTAAAATCAATATCTAATCCCGCACTTTGAAGATTACTGCTCAGCGTAGCTTCAAGTAAATTCGAGTCTACTCTATCTCTCAGACATTTATCATCCAACATAAACCTCACCGCTAACTCTTCAAAAAAGCGGTTGTATTTTTTAAATTGCATAGCAATTAATTGCCTTTCACGCTCTTCCGGATCAGTAACAGTGGTATTGTCTAAAACCGAAGCTTTCAAAAGGTCTTCATTATTCTGAAGATAAGTCACAGTACCAAAGAATTTTGAAATAAATCCGGCTGTTGTGTCGCTAAAACCAAACTTCATAGCATGTTGCCCGATAGAATCAACCATGGTGAAGTTGTCGTTATATTGCTTCATAGCCTGGACAGTATCATACATCTTAGACACTACATTTCCAAAGCTGGGCATACCAGAGTTTTTAATGTAATTGCGGGCTTCGTTAATTTCCAAATCATGAGCTGTATTATTTAAAGCCAAATAAACTTCCTGATCGAATCGCTCTTCAAAAACATCATAGCCCTTTTTCACCCAATTCACTTGTATTATAATCAAACCCAAAAGTGCAACGGCAATGGAAGACAACAATATTTTAATAAGTCTTGTATTCATAGTGCATAAATATAAAATGATTAAAAGAGCGAGGTAGTACTCGCCTTATAATTATGAAAATTAAACATTGAGTCTGTATTAAAAACTAATTCGGGTAATCGGTTCGACCTCTTGTGTGCAAAATTGGTTATTCAAATATTTGTAATGAGCCGTGATAGCAATCATTCCTGCATTATCCGTGCAATATTGAAGCTGCGGGATATATACTTTCCACCCATTTTTTGAACCGAGATGATGAATAGATTTTCTCACCTCAGAATTAGCAGAAACCCCTCCTGCTAATGCAATTGATGAAACATTGTAGTGAGATGCAGCCTTTTCAAGTTTCTTCATCAAAGTTGTCACAATTCTTTGCTGAACCGAAGCGCACAAGTCAGCTAAATTTTTCTCGACAAAATCGGCATCAGCTTTCTGCTCCTTCTGGATGAAATAGAGTACCGAAGTTTTAAGTCCACTGAAACTGAAATCAAAATTATCCACTTTAGAATCAGGAAAAGCGAAACGCTTGCCATTTCCGGTTTGTGCAATTTTATCCAACACCGGTCCACCAGGATAAGGCAACCCTAGTATTTTAGCGATTTTATCAAATGCCTCGCCAGCTGCATCGTCAATAGTTTCCCCAACTATCTCCATATCATTAATGCCTTTTACAAGTATCAGCTGAGTATGACCACCAGAAATTGTGAGGCAGATATGAGGAAAACATGGTTGCGCATCAATAAAATTTGCCATTATATGAGCTTGCATGTGATGGACATCAATTAAAGGAATATTTAATGCCAATGCCATTGATTTTGCAAAAGATACACCTACCATAAGCGAGCCTACCAATCCTGGGCCTTTGGTAAAAGCAATAGCAGATAGGCTTTTCTTATCAACTCCAGCCTTTTTCAAAGCAGCATCAACCACTATGATAATATTCTTTAAATGTTCGCGCGATGCAAGTTCAGGTACTACACCTCCCCATTCTTCATGCACCACCTGAGACGCAGTAACATTGGCAAGAATTTTGCCATCTTTACAAACAGCAGCCGAAGTATCATCACATGAGGATTCTATAGCAAGTATTACAGACATATTATTATGCAAATATCTTTATTTTGCGCAAGGATAAAAGAACATTGAAAAAAGTAGCAAAAGCAATATTGATTTTCTGGGCCATAATTATTGGCTTGAGCCTAATTATATCCTTTTTGATTAGATACCCGTCAGTACAAAATTTCCTGATCCAACGAACTACCTCCTATATATCCTCAAAAACTAATGCAAAAGTATCCATTGGCTCTTTTGGATGGAATATGTTTGATGATTTGAGCATTAGAGATTTTTACATCGAAACAAAAAAGGGCGATACAATCCTCGCAGTAAAAAATCTATTTGTAGATGTAGACAACTGGAGTGTTTTCAAAAAAGAAATTAAAATAAAATCAATTTTACTGGATAAGGGAACTGCTAATCTGGAAATAGACAGTATAGGCAGACTCAATATTTCAAATCTTCTGAATAACAACTCTACCACAAAAAAGACAATAGATACATCGAGTAAAAGGACATCGATGGATTGGATTACCGTACTCGAAAAAATTCAACTCCGAAATATTGCCGTATCGCTCACAGACAGACAGAAGAAAACTGTAACTAGTATCAAAATCCCCGGATTTTCAGTAGCTATTGATGACATCAATCTGAAAAAGAAGACTGTTGCGATAAAAAAGATTGAAATAAACGCTCCCTCAATATCAATACTACAAATAGATTCAAATACCATTTCAATTGAAGACACAGCAAAATTTCACTTCTTGCCTAAAGAATGGGAGATTACCTGGAGAGAACTATTAATTAAAAATGGAACATTCAGCTATGAAAAAACATTTAGAGAAAAGAAGCCCAGCCAAATGGATTTCAATCATCTTTTGCTAAAAGATATCATTGTAAATACTCAAAAAGGAACAATAAACAGTGACTCACTTTCAACTTTTTTAAAGTCTCTTTCTGCAACAGAAAAGTCAGGGTTCGCTGTAAAAAATACAAGTACAAATCTATTTCTATCTCTCACAGGTTTAAGACTAAATAACCTGAAACTGATTACTGAAAATTCATTTATTACTGAAACCATAGAAATGAAGTATAATCAGTTCAATGATTTCAAAGAATTTATTGCAAAAATCAGAATTACTGCGAGGCTCAAAAACAGTTTCATCTCAATAAATGACTTGTCTTACTTCATAAAAGGTGTAGATCCTTTCTCGCACAACAAAATATTTTTAGATGGATTTATCAATGGAAAAATAAGCAATCTGGATGCCAAAGACTTAGTACTAAAAACAGGCCAGAATACTGTAATCAAAGGCAACTTCTATACATCAGGAC
Organism: Bacteroidota bacterium; assembly: GCA_947461105.1. Taxonomy (GTDB): domain Bacteria; phylum Bacteroidota; class Bacteroidia; order Chitinophagales; family LD1; genus CALAYL01. Next base: position 12,196 of record CANHIG010000008.1, read on the forward strand.
TTCCTGACATTAATGAAACATTCCTCAACCTCAGGATAAAAAGCTTAAAAACAAGTATCAGTGATATAAAGAAAATTGCCCCTTCCATCAAGTTTCCTGCAGATGTAGATAAAATAGGAACAATTCTTTTTTATGGAGACTTGGACGGATTTGTAACTGACTTTGTAGCAAGAGGAAATTTGAAAACAGATATAGGAAATGCCTCTTCAGATATAAACTACAAATACATTATAAGTACAAAAGAAAGTTTGTACAAAGGGAATCTCAATCTTGAACATTTCAATCTGGGGAAATGGTTTAACGATACAACTATTGGCGATGCGAGTTTCTCTGCCAAACTAAATGGGAAAGGACTTACACTGGCTACACTCGATACAAAAATTGAAGGTGTAGTTGAAAACATTACTTTGAAGAACTACAACTACAGAAATTTGCTGATTAATGGCCGGATAAAAAACAAATCGTTTGAAGGGGACTTTTCTGTTACCGACCCTAATGTTTTCCTATCATTCAGTGGTAAAGCGGATTTGAGCGACAGTATTCCGGTATATAAATTCAATGCAAATATTGAAAATATAGCCCTGAAAGAATTAAATCTATCTAAAGATGATATCAGGCTAAAAGGCTCTATTGCAGCAGATTTTAGCGGGAAAACAATTGATAATCTTGAAGGCAACTTAACCCTAAATAATTTAAGACTAATCAGAAATGATGAAACTCAGCTTGTAAATTCTATCGAAATCATCTCGAAAAAAATTGCGAACGGACAGAAGCTGCTAAGTATAGAAACAGACAGAGCCGAAGCTATTGTAAAAGGAAAGTTCTCATTACTCACTTTGCCCAAAATATTATCAAGCTACTTCAACAAAGCCGTTTATAAAATCGATGACGGGAAGAAATATCCATTACAAGATTTCACTATTGATATTAGAATATATGACAGCTTACCTATGCTAAAGATTCTTGACCCAAAATTGAAACTAATCTCAAATACATTAATCAAAGGTATAGTAAATACAGATAAGGAAACACTCACTATAGACGGAATAATACCAATAGTAATATATGACAAATATAAATTGCTAAAGATTGATTTAAGCAGCATAATTGACAACAACCAAACATCAGCAAAAATAATTGCAGATAAAGTATTTATCAATGACAGTATTATTCTTGATACATTAGTTCTTGGACTAAAAGATATTGCTGATGGTTATAAAATAAATCTTCAACTTAAAGATTCAAAAAACTACAATAGAGCAAATGCTAATTTCAATATCTACCCTAAATCAAATAGCGCAGAAATTAAAATAGATGGCACTTCGATTTGGCTCGCTGGCAAAGAGTGGACTAGCTCAAGTAATAACAATATTCATATTGGAAAGAAAATATTGGCAATTGATAATCTTTTCTTTAGCTCTGACTCCCAAAAAATCGACTTCAGAAGTTATTACAAACAAGACTCCTTAGCCTGTGTGAAAGTATTGCTTAAAGAGACTTCACTAAATGGATTCATGGCGATATTTAGCACAAAAGTAAAAGATATTAACGCCAGGGTAAACGGCATAATTCAGGTGGAAGACCTATTTAATAAACCTGTGTTTCTGGGCAACTTAAATTTTAATGACACCAAACTCGGTAAAATTGAATTAGGGGATTTATCAATTAACTCTACGCTCAATAATTCACTCAACAGACTTGACTTGTCTGGAAAATTATCTGGAAAGGAAAACTATATTGCACTAAAAGGATACTATAATCTTGACGCCCAAAATCAAATTCTAAATCTGAATACAGATATCATCTCAGGAAATTTAAACTTCCTGAATTATGGTTTTTTTGAAAAATACGTTAAGGAAGTAGATGGCACATTTACAGGGAATATAAATCTATCTGGCCCGCTTAAAAAATTGGCGCTAGAAGGGAAAATAAAAATCAATAAAGCTGATGTCACTGTTTCTTATCTGAACACAAAATTCTCACTCAATAACGAGGAAATAGAAGTGAATAAAAACGGATATTTTGACATTGGTGAATTAGTTATTAAAGACATCAAGAACAATACCGCTACTGGTTCAGGCAGGATTTATCATCAGAGTTTCAAGAAATTCAGATTAGATCTGAAGGTAAATACCGACAACATGATGTTCCTGAATACAACAGCGAAAAACAACTCAGTATTTTACGGGCAAATATTCGGAAAAGGGACTGTTATTTTTTCCGGAGTAATACCTACAGTTGATATAAGAGCTTATGCTACAATTACAGAGGGGACACATGTTTATATCCCTATAAATTCATCCTTCGAAACAAATGGATATTCGTTCTACAAGTTTACAAATCGTCAAAATGACTCACTAAGAAACGTTGGCAAAAGAGAATCCCTCAAATTTTCGGGAGTGAATTTTGAGGTAGATGTGGACGCAAACCCAAGTGGAATTGTAGACATCATACTTGATCCGGTTTCAGGAGATGTTCTCAGCAGTCAAGGAAATGGGAACTTGAAAATTCAAGTTTTAAGAACGGGCGAGTTTAATATTTACGGCCTTTATGAAATAGTAAGAGGAAATTATTTGTTTACCCTTCAAAATATTATCAATAAACGGTTTGCCCTCAATAAAGGAGGCACAATTGCATTTAATGGAGATGTCTACAAAGCTCAGCTAAATGCGGAAGCGATTTATGAGGTAAGAACCTCAACTTATGATTTAATCTATGATCCACAACAATCAGAAAGTTTATCAGCCGAAGTAGAAGCACGATCAAAAAACAGGATGTTAACCCGACTATTGCTCAAATTAAAAGGCCAACTCGATAAACCTGAAATATCATTTGATATTCAACCCCAAGACCCCGACCCTGCTATAAGGACTATCCTTGAAAATAAAATGCAAATTGTAAAATCAACTGAGTCTGAATTGAATAAACAAGTATTTGGTTTGCTGGTGATGAATAGATTTTTGCCAATTAGCAGCGGTGTAAATCCAATCTCAAATACAAGTTATATCAGTGGAAGTGTTACAAATACAGTTAGTGAATTTCTTACTTCACAACTATCTCAGTATGTAAGTAATTTCTTTGAGACTATGAATGTGAAAGAGTTTGATGTGAAATTAAATTTCAGGCAATACGATCAGCAAAGCAAAAGCACTACTACACAACAACAGGACTTGCAAGCACAAACCGACAAAAGGCAAGAACTTCAGCTCGCCCTTACAAAGCGATTTTTCAATAATAGACTTTCAATAAATGTTGGTGGAAATCTTGATTTTGGGGAGAGATATACCGTAGACCCGTCCGCAGGCACCTATAAAAACAATCCAAACTCCTATGTAACCGGGGATTTTCAGATTGAGTATGCTCTCACAAAATCAGGAAATTTAAGAGCCAAGGCATACAACAGAGGAGACTACGATAACTACAACCAAAAAAACAGAAACAAGACGGGTATTGGACTCTCTTTCCGACAGGATTTTGACAATATCTATGATTTACTGAAGATAGTTAAAAAGGAAAAGAACACTGAGAACGGAACAAAACAGCCTGCCCGAAAAGAGGAAAACAATCCCACTCCTATCCAAAACAAGTAAGTACATTTTTAAGAAAAAGAAAACCACAGTAAAGATTCTTTTGCTATTTTGTAAGTGAAACATATCTATTGCTACATGGAGTGACAAGAGATATATTTCCTGATGATTTTCTATGAATTCCCCATTAGTAATAATTCATAAAGACAAGTACCCATCAAGACGCTATATCATATATATGGCGCTTTTAATTTCGCTATCTATTCCTTTGTTTTCCCAATCCCAAAGCTTATCGAATATAAGACAGAAAAGGATAGAAGTGCTGAGCGATACGCTACAAATTGACACGGTGAGCATCATTCCAAACACATTGCAAATCTTTGATCAACTTGGACAAAAAATAAATGCAGGCACTTATGATTTATATCCATTTTCATCTCAGATAATTTGGAAGCAAAAACCAACAACTCCTATAAATATCGTCTACCGGGCTTATCCCATGATGTTTGCCAATAAATATTTTCATAAGGATTTTAAAAAATATCAGGAATCTCAAATAAACTTCAGCGTCAGGCCTTTTTCTTATAATCCGGAACCCACTACTCCCAATGATTTTTTGGATTTCGGAACGTTAGAATATTCGGGAAATTTTTCTCGTGGAATTAGTTTTGGAAGCAATCAGGATGTAGTATTGAATTCTGTATTAAATCTACAATTGCAAGGTAAACTGAGTGAAGATTTAGAAGTGGTGGCAAATGTCACAGACAACAACATACCAATTCAACCGGATGGCAATACACAGAGAATTCAGGAATTTGATAAAATCTTTATCCAATTAAAAAGGGAAAAGCAAAGTGTAACACTGGGTGATTTTGATATGCTCGAAGGAAGTAACTACTTCATGAGATATTCTAAAAAAACACAAGGTGCACGAATTGATGGAGAAGCAGATTTGAAAAAAGGAGGAATACTTAAAATTCATGCAGGAGGAGGAATCTCAAGAGGCAAATTTGCAAGAAACACACTAAATGTAACTGAGGGAAATCAAGGTCCCTACAAATTAATTGGAGCCAATAACGAAGCCTTTATAATTATACTTGCCAACACAGAAGAAGTTTTTATCAATGGCGTAAAACAAACACGCGGTTTTGATAAGGACTATATAATAGATTACAATACCGGACAAATAACATTCACCCCAAGACGTTTAATAACAAAGGATTTACGGATAGTTGTAGAATTCGAATATTCTGAGAAAAGCTACCAAAGAACTATGGCTGATGCCAAGCTGGATTGGATATACAAAAAGACTTCAATTGGGTTTAATTTATACACAGAGCAAGATGGAAAAAATCAAAGCATCCAACAAAACTTAGATGCGGAGAAGAAGAGCTTTTTAGGAGGAATTGGCGACAATACAAATAATGTACTATATCCGGGAGTTGATTCCACTAGTTATGATGCCAATAGAATTCTATATCGAAGAATAGATACTTCACTAGTAATTGGAGGAGGTACAATCAATTTACAGTATTATGAAAAATCAACCGACCCAATTTTGGCGAAATATTCACTCTCTTTTTCATTAGTCGGAGAAGGGAAAGGGAACTATATCGCATCATCGACCACAGCCAATGGAAGAGTGTATCAATATTCCATTCCAACTATTGACCCTGTTACCAATACATTAATTCCAACGGGGAATTATGAACCGGCTATAAAATTGATTACCCCGATACTTAATCAGCTTTACTCATTATACATAAAACAAAAAATAGGAAAATACATTGATATAAAAGCTGAGGGTGCCGTTTCAAACAGAGATATGAATCTGTTTTCTTCCAAAGATGATAAAAACAATGTTGGAGGAGGGGTGAATGCAGCAGTAAGCTATACGAGAGACATAGCGAATAAAAAAGAAATTAAACAGAGCATAAAAACCTATTCGGAATATGAATTTATAAATAAAGACTTTGTCCCCATAGAGCGTTATCGAACTATTGAATTTTACAGAGATTTCAATCTTGGATTTATACCTACTACTACAAATGAACACTATGCAAAAGCTGGGATAGGCTATAATTATAGTTCTGTATTTTCGGCTGAGTATCGTATCAAAAGTTTTATACAAGACTCGCTTTACAAAGGTTATGAACACACTGAAATCACAGATTTGAAAAAAGGAGGCTTTGCTTTCAAAACCAATACCACATTCCTACATTCAAATAGTATTTCTGAAAAATCAATTTTAGCAAGACCAAGAGGTGAAATCAGCTATACTATTAATAAATTGAAAGGTTGGAGAACTGGAGTTTCCTTTTTCAATGAAATCAATCGGACGCAATTAGCTGCAAGTGATTCATTAGATAAATCAAAAAGTCATATCTGGCACGAATACAAGTATTACATAGAATCCCCGGACTCTGTTCAGGATAAATATCGGGTAGAATATTTTGTAAGAATTGAACAGCCATCACTAGGAAGTAATTTCCAGACACCAAATAAAATTGGACATAATATATCTTTCAGCGGAAATGTCACTTCCATAAAAAATCAAAACCTGCAATGGACATTGACCTACAGAAGACTAAATGACAAAGACACTGCCAGAGCAGCACAGGAGTTGAAGAACTATTATTTGGGGCGAATTGACTATTCATTCAATGTAATGAAAGGATTCTTGAAATCAAATACTTTCTATGAAATAGGAACAGGACAAGAACAGAAACTTCAATTAATTTATGTGATTTCACCTACAAACAAAGGGGATTATATCTGGCAGGGCGATGCAAACAACAACGCTATAAAAGATATAACCGAATTTGTTCCGCTCAAATTCCAAACAGACACTTCATACGTCAGAACCTTTCAGAGCACCTTAGAATCTGTACCTGTAAACACCAATCAACTGAATCAATCTTTCAACATTAATCCTGCTGCATTAATTAAAGATTCGAAAAATAGTTTTCTAAAAGCAGTTAAGCTTTTTTCATTTTATGCAAGTGTGCAAATGAGTAAAAAAATCTATACGTCTAAGTCAAACAAAACAGGAGATTATTTCTCACCAATACAAACAAAGCAGACTGATACAAATGTAGTACAGCAAACTATAAATTCACGAAACAGTATTTTCTTTAATCGGTTTTCATCGAAGATAAATACACAGATTGATATCAATTACTTAAACACAAAAACCTTACTTACCTCCGGTATTGAAAATCGATTGCTCACAAATCAAATAGTTACTATCCGATGGAATATATGGAGAGAGTTACTTCTAGAAACAAATTACAATAACGGAACAAAAGCCAATCATTCTGATTTTTTCAAAACGCAACAATTCAAAATTAATTTCAATGAGACGAAATCTGAATTAAGCTACCTCTACAGAAACATGATTAGAATAGGAATTAACTACAACTATATTAATCGCGCAAACAATATTGCACTCTATGGAGGTCAAAAAACAGAGCAGCATCTGGCAGGAATAGATTTTAGATTCAGTAAATCCGGAACCACTACACTTAGCACAAAATTCACCTTTGCCTCAGTAGCATATAAAAAAGGTTCTTCAGAAAATGCACAGGCTGATTTTGCGCTACTTGAGGGGTTAAAAGCAGGAAAAAATTATTTGTGGAATGTATCCATAGAGCAAAAAATAACTTCGCTACTTCAGCTTATAGTTGGATATGATGGAAGAAAAACAGGAAGTGATGCTGTGGTGCATACTGCAAGAGCAGAGATAAGAGCACTATTTTAACTTTTCAATACGGTTTTGCCAACATAACAGCTAAGGCATTGATGTCGATCACAGTATGCTGTTTTGAGCTGAATCAAAGCCTGAGACTCCATAGCATTTGTAGGTTTATAATTCAGAAATTCAAAATCGCGAATAATCCCATTGCTTTCTTTAGATATACTTTCCAAAAAAACGATTGCTTTATCGCAATACATTTCTTCTTGCAAATATTTGCCATAAGTAAACAAAATTGGCACCAACACATTTATAGAAAGCATTTGCAACGTTGCTTTTCCAATTTTGAATGCGTGCTTCTTTTGCTGATTTTGATTGAAATCGAAATGACTTTCCCAATATGAATGATTAGTCATCATAAAACTATTTTCAAATTCAGCAACAGTTTCACAAGCCAATATCTTATCAAACGAAAAATTCCCAGATGCAATGATAGCAGAGAGCTGAGCTATCCTGAATGAAGGAAATGCAGCCGGTCTTATTTTGCTAAATTTTAAAGACACCGCATCAATTCCGGACAATGAGTGAAGCCGATTTTGATAATTGTATTCTATTTTCAATTTATTGAAATATTCATCGTCAATATTTCGCTCTAATAATCCGGACTGCCCAAATAAAATGGCTTCAATTGATTTTAAGCTATGCAAGTTCTTATATAGAACTCTGACAGGTGTGTTTTCAGCTAAATGCTGCAAAGCATCATTATTGAGCTTCCCTCCTAAATACCTTGCCAGATACACAAACAATATCTGATTCCAATCATTGTTGAATCTCAGTCTAAGAGCATCGATATCATTAACTTTTCTTTCCAATCGCTCAATAGCTATCTTGGTTAAAAACTGAATAAATGTGATTTGATTAATTGCAGGTGAAAACTGTTTGCAAGGAATAACATCAGAATTTTGCATGAGCACTTTATAGTGCTCAATTAGTCTCGCATCCACAAAATCTGATAATTGCAAAATTTCAACATCCGCACCATTATTCAGCTTGGTGGAAATATTTTTTGACTGCCACACCACATGAAGAATCACTGAATTATATGCCTTGTCTTTATGGTGATTATGCTTTTCCCAATCAGCTTCCTGGAAGTGAATCTCAATATTTCCAGCAAGTTTAAGTTTATCAATAATGACAGATGCATTACTAAAGTCCGGTCCGGAATCAAACTGCCGAACACCGGGATAAGTAACAGCTAATTTTTTGCCTGATTTTGTAGTGAGGTTAGCATGCTCAAAAAGCTGATGCTGCCATATATACACTACCAAATCTTCAAATATAATTTGAGCAACAGCCATCTTCAAACATTGATTATTTATTAAAAACTTTTGAAGCTTTCGATATATCTGCTATCAATAAATCGGCAGATTCCAATCCAACATAAAAACGAATAAGATTAAATGGATACTTTCTCTTGCCTTCAAAGCTCTTGTCATAAAACGAACAAGCGGGTATAATTAATGATTCGTGACCACCCCAGGAAACAGCCATTTTAAAATGCTTCAATTGCTCACAAAATTGTTCTACTGTCTCCACAGAATCTGAATTAATCAATAAGCTAAATAGCCCTCCATTCCATTGCATTTGACTCTTTGCCAAATTATTCAATGGGAAATTATCTTCAAACGGATGAAGAATTTTAGACACAAATTTTTGCCCGCGCAAAAAAACAAGAACCTTCTCTGTTGTTTCTCCAATTGCTTTTATACGTATAGAAAAAGTCCTCAATCCCCGCAAAATCAGCCATGCATCATGGGGTGAAACAATCGTTCCAATATTCAAAAATTCAGAGTGATATATCTTATCAATCATCGAATGATTTGAAATGATAGCTCCGGCAACAACATCGCTATGCCCATTAAGATATTTTGAAATAGAATGAATTTCGATATCTATTCCCATGCTGATACATTTCTGTCCAACAGGAGTGGCAAAAGTATTATCGATGATAGTTATAATATTTCTCTCTTTCGCAAATGCAACTACCTGTCTAATATCAATAATGTCAAATGTAAATGTGTTAGGACTTTCAAGAAATATGACCTTGGTTTTATCAGTAACATTTTTCAAAAAATCATTGGTGCTAAACGCTGACGCAAAAGTGCTATCAACATTAAATCGCTTAAGAATAACCCTGCAAAATTTTTCAGTCCAACTATAAGGATGCTCCATACACAAAATGTGATCTCCGGCTGATACATTAGCCAGAATAGCAAGACTAATAGCCGATGCGCCACTAGATACAATCATTGCATCATCAGCGTCTGACATTGCAGCAACTTTTTTCCTAATAATAGCCACTGTAGGGTTATCCCCTCTGGTATAAAGCGGAGTTTTCGCTTCATTTTTAAAAGCATCTCGCAATACACTCACTCTGTCAAAATAAAAATTACTCGTTTGATATATAGGAGGAACAACAGGTTTTGAAGTAAAGGCCTCGTCTTCACCCAATTTAAAAATTATTTTAGAAATATCATCCATAATTTTATATTCATTTTAAGCTCCATTTGTGACACAAGTATTAAAGATGTCCAATTTTTTATAAAATAAACAATTTGCAGTGCGTCAATAGGGAGCAAATTAGCTCAATTTGGTAAATTTACGAAGTAAGCTTATACATGAAAAAAATAATTTCTATACTATGTACGTCCGGAATGGTGCTGAATATATTTTGCAGCCCCCTCCAGCAGGATAGCCTGCAAAAAGTTGATTTTGACCCCGTAATTTTAGCTTTAGACAACCTCTCTCAAACCTACTTTACCCGAGAAAAATTATTTGCAAACTCTGAAGAGCTACAAAAATCAATTTCAATAATTCCTGACCAGCTTCCTCAATACACTGATTTAGAAATGAAAATACGTCTGAAGCAAATTCCTTCAGACATTTCTTTGGACTATAACAGCCAGGTTAAATCATTCATTGATTTATTCAGCATAAAAAAGAGAGAATTCATAACAAGGATGCTGGCTGCGTCACAGATATATTTCCCACTCTTCGAGGAAATACTCGATAAGAAAAATATGCCTCACGAATTAAAATATTTATCTGTAATTGAATCAGCACTTAACCCAAGTGCCGTTTCCCCAGCGGGTGCAACCGGATTATGGCAACTTATGATTGGTACAGGAAAAATGCTAGGCTGCGATGCCAACTCGTGTATAGACGAGAGAAGAGATCCAAGAAAATCTACAGAAGCCGGAACAGCCTACTTGAAGCAGTTATATAATCTCTATGGAGATTGGCTTCTGGCTTTGGCGGCATATAACTCCGGTCCCGGAAACGTAAATAAAGCAATTGCAAGAGCAGGAGCAAAAAACTTTTGGGCAATCAGAAGTTATCTACCTGCTGAAACAAGAAGTTATGTGCCCACATTCATTGCAATGGCCTATGTAATGCACTATGCCAAAGATTATAAAATCTTATCTGCTGAGCCTAAAAGAGAACTTTATGATGTGGACTCGGTATTAATATCTGCAAAGGTTTCTTTGGATCATATATCAAATACTCTCGGGATTTCACGAGAAGAGATACAGTTTCTTAATCCATCTCTTAAAGCCGGATATATTCCTCTGCTTCAAAAGGGATTCCCATTGAATCTGCCGATAAACTACTTTGTGCAGTTTGAAGCAAAGAAGAATATAATCATGAACGATCCGCTGATGAAAAATCAGGAGGCTACAGCAGATGCTTTTGTAAATCCTGACTTTATTAAAGCGCCTAAAGTGATATGGTATAAAGTGAAACCAAAAGAAACTATCGGTAAAATTGCTGCGAAGTATGATGTTTCCACGAAAGAAATCATAAGATGGAATAGACTAAAGAGCTCTAAACTTGCAAAAGGTCAGAAAATAAAGATAAACACCATCATTCAGATTCCTAACTATAATAACAGTACTGCACAGAAGAAAACTGACACAATAGTAAACACTTCAATTGCCCTCGAAACAACTGAGGGAGAGATTTCTAAACATATAGAAGAAGAAGCTGAGGAACTTTCTAGTGAATATGAGAACTATATCATTGAGACTGATGAATACGGAAATATTGTAAAAAGAGTTTTAATTCCAAGAGACAAAGCAGCTGGCAAACCTGTAGCAAAAAGTAATGCCACTCCTGCAAGTGCTAATAAAAATGCTAATTTAATTCAGAAAAGTAAAGTTGTTTTCCACAAAGTACAATCTGGAGATACACTTTGGAATATCTCACAGAAATATGGTGGCATAAGCATTGAGAAAATACGAGAACTTAATGGACTCAATTCTAAGTCTGTCATTCAAAAAGGTCAGGTTCTTAAAATTCTTCTTTAGTAAAATATCATTATTCATATTTTTAGGTATTTTGTACCATAATACCGGAATATGAGTTACAGAGTTTTTTCACCTCAGGAATATCCGCTTCCATACATCATTGAAAATATTCAGGATTGGCCGATATATAGAATTAGTCAGCAGAAAGATGCGCTAAAAGACTTCCTTACTAAAAGGGTTCTGGAAAAATTTGAGTCGAAATTTCCAAATGAGAAAGAGCAAAAAGAAGAGTTAGCAAAAATAATTTTTCAGGAAAAAATTAGACTAACACAAACCCCCTGGAAAGCAGACCCCAAAGACGAGAGACAATTCTGGAATAATGTCAAGAGCAAATTTATACAACTCGATGCCATTAATAAGGAGACCGATACAAAACCCATTGAGATTATTAAGCAAATCGTAGATCGCTATATCAATGAAATTGTCGGCAATTTTGATCCTAAAGCATACGGTCTGGCCAGAACATTACTTCCTCAATTTTTCGGTAGAATTTTTAAAGCTGCACCCGGAAAATGGTTCAAAACATTGAGTGCAAATGCAAAAACTATTCATGAGAAAATTCCGATTACCGGAAATATTGAAAAAATTAGGAATCTGGCAAAGAAGGGTACAGTAATTGTTTTACCTACACACTTTAGTAACATGGATTCCATAATGGTAGGCTGGGTATTGAGCGAAGTAGGCTTACCGGCTTTTATCTATGGCGCAGGATTGAATCTATTTTCTATTAAATTGCTTTCCTACTTTATGAGCAATCTGGGTGCTTATAAAGTTGACAGAAGAAAGAAAAACAGTCTTTACTTAGAAACTTTAAAAAGCTACTCTAGAGAGTCGATAAGTGCCGGAGCGCATTCCATATTTTTCCCCGGTGGTACCCGTTCCCGATCAGGTACTTTAGAGAAAAAATTGAAACTTGGATTGCTGGGAACTGCTGTTGAAGCACAAAAAAATCATTACAAAAATTTTCCGAAAGAAACAGCTCCAAAGATATTTGTTGTGCCCCTGGTTATCAATTATCACTTTGTACTCGAAGCTGAATCACTTATCAATGACTACCTGAAAGAAACAGGGAAGGAAAAATTCCTTAAAGAAAATGATGAATACTCTACATCATACAAGATGGTTAAGTTCATATTTAAATTCTTATCCGCCTCATCTTCATTGGCAATTTCTTTCGGAGAACCAATGGATGTAATTGGCAATCCTGTTGATGATAATGGAGATAGCTACAACCATCTAGGACATAAAATTGATGTGCGTAATTATTTTGTAACCAACGGACAACTATCCGATGATCAGCAAAGAGAAGACGAATACACCAGAATCTTAGGTGAAAAAACAGTGAATCAATATTTCAGATATAATGTTGTTCTATCCAGTCATCTGGTGTGCTTTGCAGCCTTTGAATATTTGAGGGCGCTCCATCACAAAGTGGATATATATACATTACTGAGGACGCCTCCGGAAGAAATAAATATTCCTGCAGAAGAATTAAATAAGGTGATAGAATCACTAAAAGAACGATTAAAAGAAATGAATAAGAATAACCTTGTACTGCTTTCGCCTGAAATTCGTTTTACTACTGAAAAATTGATTGACCATGGAATGAGCAACATCAATCTATTTCATGCAAACTCTCCACTGCTGCGCTCCAGCGATGGGAGTTTCTATTACTCAGAAGATATAAAACTTTTATACTACTACCATAACAGACTTGAAGGTTATAAATTGGAGAATTTTGTTACAAAAAATACGAAATGAAAAACGCGTTAAATACAGTTGGGGTAATAGGCGCTGGCAGTTTTGGAACTGCTGTATCAAATATTTTAGCTGAAAATACTAATGTGCTTCTTTATGAACGAAATGATGAAATCAGAAATAGAATAATCAAAGAAGGGACAAACAGAAATCATGTCATGCATCCCAATATTCGACTTACTGATTCATTTGAAGAGGTGGCAGAAAAGTGTTACTTGCTTTTCCCTGTTGTTCCTTCTGCATCCTTCAAAAAAATGATTATTGATTTTTCGCCTTATTTGCGCCCTGACCACCTGATGATTCACGCAACAAAAGGACTTCATTGTGAATTTGATATTGACACGATACACCCGAAGGATGTAAATCTGAAGAAGATAAAAACAATGAGCGAGTTGATCCAACAAGAAACTGCCATTGTAAGAATAGGATGTATGGCTGGGCCAAACTTAGCTGCTGAGCTTGCCACACATCAGCCTGCGGCAACAGTAGTTGCGAGCAGATTTGAAGAGGTAATCAGAGAGGGCAAAAACTCGCTCAGGAGCGATAGATTTCAAGTATATGGCAATAAAGATTTACTCGGAATAGAATTGGCAGGTGTGCTCAAAAACTATATTGCCTTAGCGTCTGGTGCACTTAGCGGAATAGGTTATGGAGAGAATACCAGAGCGTTCTTGATTACCAGAGGCATGGCCGAAATGATATATATAGGAAAAGCTCTTGGAGCCGATAAGAAAGCATTTCTGGGATTAGCGGGTATTGGAGATTTAATTGCTACTTGTAATTCACCAAAATCAAGGAATTACACGGTAGGGTTCAGACTTGCAAAAGGCGAAAAGCTTGAGGATATACTTGCCTCTATGAATGAAGTGGCAGAGGGGGTAAGAACATTAAAGATAGCAAAGCTTATTGTTGACCATATCGGTGCAAATGCCCCATTATTACAAATGATGTATAGTGTATTCTTTGAAGGTCTGAGTATTGAAAAAGCTATCACTTATCTGATGCGTTATCCGGTAGATAATGATGCAGACTATCTGGATTTATAATGCTTTATTTAGTAACTGTAGTGCTTTCACCTTTTCCATATATGGATTTACCATGGCATCTTTGATATAGGATAAATGCCTCAAATTATGCAAATCTGTACCCACTAAATGAATCATTCCGGCATCAATAAGTTTCTCTGAAATTTGCTTTACATGCTTTCCGTATACGCCTGTGATAGATGACAAATTAAGCTGCAATAATATCCCAGAATCAATTATTTCCTGATAAGAATCCAAATCATCACTATGATAATATGGATATCGCTCAGGATGAGCTAGTATCACCTTATAGCCGGCAGATCGCAATTCAAAGAAATACTTATTGATTCCATGCGATTTATTGTAATAGGAAAGCTCCACCAAAACGTAGTTGTCTCCAATAGTTAGAATGTCTCTATCTTTAATTTTTTGAAAAATCGTTTCATCCAAATAATACTCAGCAATAGCATCAAAACTCACTTGAATATTTTCTTGTGCAATCGCATTTAATACCAAATCTCTACCTCTCAATATATCGAAAGATGAATTATTGTACCCATCAGTCATGATATGAGGTGAGGTAATTATTCGATTCAGACCAAGGGATTTAAGCTCTTTGATTAATGCTATTGATTCTTCCAATGTTTTTACCCCGTCATCAATTCCTGGAATCAAATGAGAATGTATATCCACTGCTAACCAAGAATAATCCGTAGCGATAGCCTTCGCTTTTTTTGAAAATAAATTAGAGAAAATAGACATAATTATACTGCGGTATTATTCTGTAACCAATATAATCATTTAAAAGCATTCAGATAGTGGAAGGCTATAAACAGTTTTAAAGCCCCTTCTTTCGCACAAACGAATTAACAGTTATTTTTAATCCATCTTCAAATGAAAATTCAGGATTATAGTCCAGTAATTCTTTAGCCTTTGTGATATCAGCAAGTGAATTTCTTATATCACCTTGCCTTGAATCACGATAAGTACACGGATGACTGCTGCCTAATATTTTAGCAATCTCGTTGTATAGATAATTTACGGAGAAATTACTGCCACACGCAATATTAAAAACTTCACCAATGGCATTTTCATTATTTGATAGCATCGCCCGCACATTTGCCTGAACAGCATTTTCAACAAAAGTAAAATCTCTAGTTTGCTCTCCATCCCCATCAATATATACAGGCTCTTGCTTCAAAATTTTATCTACAAAAATTGGAATTACTGCAGCATACATACCATTTGGATCTTGACGCGGGCCAAATATATTGAAGTATCGTAAGCCTACAATTTGCATGGAATATGCTCTGTGAAAAACATCTGCATAGAGTTCATTGGCATATTTTGAAACTGCATAAGGTGAAAGTTGTCGGCCGATTTTATTTTCAACTTTAGGAAGTGAAGGTTCATCGCCATAAACAGACGAAGATGATGCATAAACAAATCGTTTTATAGCTGCATCTTTGGCCGCAGAAAGCATATTTACAAAACCTCCCACATTTATATGATTCGTTCTGTGAGGCTCCTTAAGAGAACGTGGTACAGAGCCTAGTGCAGCCTGATGAGAAACAAAATCAATTCCTGTACAAGCTTTCCTGCAGGTTTCAATGTCTGTGATATCGCCTTCTATTATTTCCAGATTCGAATAGGATGAGAAAGCGGAGAGATTTTCTTTTGAACTGGTTAGAAAGTTGTCAAGCACTCTCACATGCTTAGCCTGATTGAGCAAAAGATACTCTACAATATTGGATCCGATAAAGCCTGAACCACCAGTTATTAAAAATGAGGTATCGGAAAGATTAGTATCATGATATTTCTTTTCAAACATGATTACCTATTTACGTATTGTTGCTCGTAAAACTTTTGATACTCTCCAGAAGTTACATGTTTAAGCCATTCCTCATTGGCTAAATACCAATCTACAGTTTTCTCCAAGCCTTCTTCAAACTGTAATGAAGGTTTCCAGCCCAATTCATGTTGCAACTTGGAGGAATCAATTGCATAACGCAAATCGTGTCCAGCCCTGTCTTTCACAAAAGTGATTAACTGCTCATTGGTACCATCTACCCTGCAAAGTTTTTTATCCATAATTTTACAAAGTAATCGAATCACATCAATATTTGTCCATTCATTATGACCGCCAATATTATAGGTAGAACCAATTTTACCACTATGCAAAATCGCATCAATAGCCCTTGCATGATCTTCTACAAACAACCAGTCGCGAACATTTTCGCCTTTCCCGTATATCGGTAGTGGTTTATTATTCTTGATATTATAAATACAAAGCGGAATAAGCTTTTCAGGAAAATGGTTAGGACCGTAATTATTAGAACAATTTGAAATAACACATGGTAGATTATATGTATCATGATATGCTCTCACAAAATGATCTGAACTTGCTTTTGATGCAGAATACGGGCTGTGTGGATCATAAGCGGTCTCTTCAGTAAACAACCCCGTATCGCCAAGTGTTCCATATACCTCATCGGTTGAAACATGATAGAATATTTTATTCTCAGTTACTTTGTCTTTGCTGCAACCCCAAATTGTTTTTGCGGCATTGAGTAAATTCACGGTGCCTATTACATTAGTATAGACAAATTCAAGCGGATTGCTGATAGACCTATCTACATGGCTTTCAGCAGCAAGATGAATTACTGAATCAAATTTATAAGTTTCGAAAAGCTCATCAATAAAATCCTTGTTAGTTATATCCCCTCTAATAAAAGTATAGTTGTGCTTCTCCTGAATGTCTTTAAGATTCTCCAGATTTCCAGCATAGGTGAGCTTATCCAGATTGTATATGTGATGTTGCTCGTATTTATTTACAAAGAGTCTCACTACATGTGACCCTATAAATCCCGCACCTCCTGTAATTAATATCTTTCCCATTTTATAACCTTATTTATAGTGACCAATAAGTCAGCTGCTTGATTTTATTTCTTAATTCACCCTTCACATCGGCCACTATACCATCAGATTTAAGAATCGAAATGAAGAACTGCTCATCATAAGTAGAGAACTGATCATGATTTACCGCAACAATTACTGCATCATAATCTTTTCCCACTTCTCTGGTGAGTGAAACTCCGTATTCATGCTCAAACTCTGCATTGTCTGCATATGGATCAAACACTTCCACATTCACAGAATAGTTTTGTAGTTCCTTAATCACGTCCACAACTTTGGAATTACGAATATCAGTGACATTTTCTTTGAATGTAGCTCCCATCACAAGCACTTTAGTATTTGATATTTGCTTGTTTAGCTTGATAAGCTGTTGTACTAATTTCTTAGAGATAATTGCTCCCATTGAATCGTTTATTTTCCTGCCTGCAAGAATTACTTCAGGCTTGAAACCTAGTGCTGATGCTTTATATGTAAGATAGTACGGATCTACTCCAATACAATGACCTCCTACTAATCCCGGGAAAAATTTGAGAAAATTCCATTTAGTGCCCGCAGCAGCGAGCACTTCATAAGTATTAATGCCCATTTTATCAAAAATACAAGATAGCTCATTCATTAATGCAATATTTACATCGCGTTGAGTATTTTCAATAATCTTAGCAGCCTCAGCTACTTTAATAGAACTTGCTCTGTATGTACCTGCCTCAACAATAATTTCATAAGTTCTGGCTATAATATCCAGCGCTTCCGCATCACAGCCTGAAACCACCTTTATGATTTTGGTAATAGTATGTTCCTTATCGCCTGGGTTAATACGCTCCGGAGAATAACCTAGTTTAAAATCTATATCCATCTTTAATCCGGAAAGCTCTTCCAAAATTGGAAGGCAATCATCTTCTGTACAACCCGGATAAACAGTAGATTCATAAACTACATAGTCCCCCTTTTTCAATACCTGACCTATTGTTTTTGAAGCTGATTGTACAGGTTTCAAATCAGGAACATTATGTGAATCAACAGGAGTAGGAACAGCAACAATAAAAAAATTTGCATTGCGTAAATCCTCTAAATTGCTCGTAAACTGAATATCAGCACCTTCAAAATCTTTGTGCTCCAGTTCATTGCTTGGATCTATTCCTTGCCGCATCATTTCAACACGTTTGGCATTAATATCAAAGCCAATCACACTTATTTTCCTTGCAAAAGCAAGTGCTATGGGAAGACCTACATATCCCAATCCGATTACTGCCAATTTCTTTTCCTTCCTTATAAGCGCCTCTATCATCTCTCTCCTTTTTTTTATTTATTAAATTTTTGAAACAAGACCATTTTCCATTTTATACTTTTCGCCACTATCAGAGCAAATTGCTAAACCATCCTCATTAAAAACAAGTTTTTGCCCATATTCACTCATCCAACCCGTTTGCCTTGATGGATTGCCAATTACTAAGGCATAATCAGGAACATTCTTGGTAACTACTGCTCCAGCACCGATAAAAGCGAATTTTCCTATATCATGACCACACACTATTGTGGCATTTGCTCCAATTGATGCCCCTCTACCAACATGAGTTTTAGCATATTGATTTTTCCGGTTCACATGACTTCTTGGATTTATGACATTAGTAAAAACCATTGAAGGGCCAAGAAAAACATCATCCTCACAGATAACACCGGTGTATATGGATACATTATTCTGAACCTTCACATTGCTTCCCAAAACAACTTCTGGAGAAATAACTACGTTCTGACCAATATTGCAGTTTTCCCCTATGACACAATTAGGCATGACATGAGAGAAGTGCCAGATTTTTGTTCCTTTCCCAATCTTGCATCCCTCGTCTATAAAAGCTGATTCATGTGCAAAATATTCTTTCATTCAAAACGATGTTTTCTGTCAAACAAAATCTCCTGAGGTAATGATTTAAAATATTCATAAGTAATTTTCAATCCTTCAGCACGACTCACCTTTGGCTCCCATCCTAAAATCTCTTTTGCTTTTGTAATGTCCGGTCTTCGCTGCTTAGGATCATCAGTCGGTAATGGTTTGGAAATTAATTTTTGATTTGCTCCGGTTAGCTTTAATATTTCTTCGCCAAATTCTTTGATGGTGATTTCAGCAGGATTGCCAATATTCACTGGATAAGCATAATCACTTAATAACAAACGATAAATTCCTTCCACTAAATCATCTACATAACAAAAAGAACGAGTCTGAGATCCATCCCCAAACATAGTTAAGTCCTCGCCTCTCAATGCCTGACCAATAAATGCCGGCAAAACCCTACCATCATTTAGTCGCATTCTTGGCCCATAGGTATTGAATATCCGTACAATTCTTGTTTCTAATCCATGAAAAGTATGATAGGCCATCGTTATGGCTTCCTGATATCGCTTCGCTTCATCATAAACACCACGCGGACCAATTGGATTCACATTGCCCCAATATTCTTCAGGCTGTGGGTGCACTGTTGGATCACCATACACTTCAGAGGTAGAAGCAATCAACATACGCGCTTTTTTTGCTTTAGCTAATCCTAAAAGATTGTGAGTACCCATAGCGCCTACTTTCAGTGTCTGAATAGGAATTTTAAGATAATCAATTGGAGAAGCCGGAGATGCAAAATGAAGTATATAATCTAAATGACCGGGCACATGAACAAACTTGGTTATATCATGATGATAAAACTCAAAATGCTCCAACTTAAAAAGGTGTTCAATATTTCTTAAATCGCCTGTAATCAAATTGTCCATACCAATAACATGGTAGCCCTCTTTGATAAATCTATCACAAAGATGAGAACCCAAAAATCCGGCAGCGCCTGTAATTAAAACTCTCTTCATAGTTGTTTATTTAACTTCGTTTCTGCCAATACTGTAATAATAAAATCCTTGTTCAGCCATCTCTGACAAATCATAAAGATTCCTACCATCAAAAATCACATTTGCCTTTAGTAAGGACTTCACTTTTGCAAAATCAGGCGAACGAAAGGCATTCCATTCTGTTGCTATTACAAGAAAATCAGAATCAGCGAGCGCGCTGTATTGGTCTGCAGTGAATGTTACTTTATCGCCAAAAATTGCTTTTACATTATTAATTGCTTCTGGGTCATAAGCCTGCACTGCTGCACCATGTTTCAAAAACTCTTCAATCAAGTAAATTGCAGGAGCCTCTCTTATGTCATCAGTATTTGGCTTAAAAGCTAACCCCCATAGAGCGATTTTCTTTCCTTTCAAATCTCCATTAAAGTACGCCAATATTTTCTGGAAGAATTTTTTGCGCTGCACATTATTCACTTCCATCACCGCATCCAAAATTTTAAAGTCATATTTGTTTTCATTTGCAGTAAAATGAAGTGCCTGCACATCTTTAGGAAAACAACTTCCACCATATCCAATTCCGGGAAATAAAAATCTTTTGCCAATTCTGGAATCTGTTCCTATTCCTCTTCTCACATTGTCTACATCTGCTCCTACTTTCTCACACAAATTTGCAACCTCATTCATAAATGAAATTTTAGTAGCTAAAAATGCATTTGCAGCATACTTAGTCATTTCCGCAGAACGCTCATCCATAAATATGATGGGATTGCCTTGTCTCACAAAAGGTTCATACAATCTTCCCATCACCTCTCTTGCCTTTTCCGAAGAGGTTCCTATCACTACACGTTCAGGTTTTAAAAAGTCTTCCACAGCAACCCCTTCGCGTAAAAACTCAGGATTAGACACTACATCAAATAAATCCAAAGACGCCTTTTCTGCCAATGCTGCATGTACTTTGTCTGCAGTACCAACAGGAACCGTACTCTTGTCAACAATCACAGTATAGGATTTAAGAATGGGTCCTAAATCCTTTGCCACCTGAAGGATGTATTTTAAATCAGCAGAACCATCCTCTCCCGGAGGTGTTGGTAATGCAAGAAAAATCACTTTTGCCCATTCAATGCCTTCGGCTAATGAAGTAGTGAAATTCAGTCGTCCTTCTTTTGTATTTCGCTCAAATATCAAATCTAAATCGGGCTCAAAAATTGGAAGTTCTCCATTTTTAAGTGAGTTGATTTTTTGCTCATTAATGTCAATACATGTAACATCATTCCCTGTTTCAGCAAAGCATGTGCCTGTTACCAATCCTACATATCCTGTTCCTACTACTGCAATTTTCATTTTCTAACCTCCTGTTTTTATGAAAGTAATTTTGTTACGTTTTGAATAATAAATTCCAATTGATCTTCCTGCATTTCTGTGTGCATAGGCAATGATAAAACTGATTTGCACAATTCACAAGTAATTGGAAAGTCTTTATATGAATATTTATTGTCCTGATATGCCTTTTGATTATGCAATTCAACAGGATAGTATATCATACTTGGTATCCCTATAGCTGCAAGTGCCGCTCTTACGTCATTTCTGTCTTTACCACATAACACTAGGGTATACTGATGAAAAACGTGAGTTGAATTACTTGCACGGAAAGGAATCTTAGCATGAGCAAGATTTGCAAAAGCCTTGTCGTATGCGTCAGCTAGTTTCTGGCGCGATGCAATATAACCATCAAGGTATTTCAATTTAACATTTAAAACAGCAGCCTGCAAGGTGTCTAATCGGGAGTTTACGCCTATTTCATCATGATAATATTGAATAGTTTGCCCATGATTAGCTATCATCCTTATTTTTGCAGCCAATTCATCACTGTTCGTATACAATGCTCCTCCATCACCAAAACAGCCTAGATTCTTAGAAGGGAAAAATGAGGTAGAACCTATATCACCAATACAACCTGCCTTTTGCTTTAATCCGTTTGAAAAAGTGTATTCTGCACCAATAGCCTGAGCATTATCTTCTATTACAAATAAATTATGACGCTTTGCAATTTCCATAATTGGTTCCATATCGGCACATTGCCCAAAAAGATGCACTGGAACTATTGCTTTTGTTTTATCAGTAATAGCTTTCTCAATGGCAATAGGATCAATAGTAAAAGTTTGTGGATTACATTCTACTAATACCGGCTTTAGCTGCAACAATGCAATCACCTCCGCTGTTGCTACATAAGTATAATCAGCTGTAATTACTTCATCTCCTGGCTTTAAACCAAGTGCCATCATAGCAATTTGGAGTGCATCTGTGCCGTTTGCAACCCCGATGGCATGTTTTGCCCCTAAATAATTTGCTAAATTATCTTCAAAGCTCTTTACCTGTGGACCTTTAATAAAAAGAGCGGACTCTAAAACTGAAAATATAGCCTCATCGATTTCAGGCTTGATTTTATTATACTGCCCCACTAAATCCACCATTTGTACCTTCTGCATGCTCTTTTTTTAGAAGCGCTAAAATAATATTTTAAATTAGCCGATTATAATATATGCATAGCAACGGAAAATTATTTAAAAAATTGGCATTTACGCTGCTTTTGACAATTACCTTTATAGGTACAAATGCTCAATTAGCAGAATCGGAAAAATTCAAACGCAGAGAGAAGTCCACCAATAATGCCATTTTGATAAATCCTTCCTATAATGCCCAATTTCCTTTTGGAAATATGAAGCAAAGATTTGGATTCAACTCTAATGTAGGTATGCTAATAGGGCTCAGAACCACTTATAATTGGCTTGTGGGCATTGAAGGCAATTATTTATTTGGCAGACAGGTGAAAGAAACCAATATGCTTAGTAGTATTCTTACCGAAGATTTACAGCTTATCTCCAATGAAGGCAAGCTAATTACTCCAAAAATATCGGAAGAAGGATTCAGCATAAAAATAGTTGGAGAAAAACTATTTAATGTAATTCCAAAGTTGAAAGGCTCCGGCCTATACCTGCAGGCTGGTGTAGGGTTTATCCAGCACCACATATTGATTCAGGCTCCAACAAGATTAGTTCCGCAATTAGATAAAACATACCGAAAAGGCTACGATAGAATGTCTTATGGCGCACTTTTAAGTTTAGGTACAGGATTCAAATTTCTAGAGCGAAAAAAATTATTGAGTTTCAATATAGGCTGCCAGGCAGATTTTGGCTTTACTCAAAACAGAAGAGCTTGGAATTTTGATGAAGGCAGAAAAGACAATACGAAACGACTAGACATTTTTGTTGGTGTAAAAGTGGGATGGATTATTCCAATTATGATTAACAAAGATAATGTTGACCTCTATTAAAAATTCCATGTGATAACTTTAAGCAAAGTTGTTTACGATTTATTTCTGGCTATTTATTATTCAGTTGCTTGGCTTTTAAGCCACTTCAGGCTTAAAGAAAAACAATGGATAGCAGGTAGAAAAGAGACATTCAGCATCCTGCAATCATCAAATAAAAAATCGCCTAGTAAAAGAGTTTGGTTTCACTGCTCCTCTTTGGGTGAATTTGAGCAAGCTCGTCCGCTAATCGAAACAATAAAAAGCAAAACACCTTATTCCCTGATTTACCTGAGCTTTTTCTCCCCATCAGGCTATGTAATCAGAAAAAATTACCCATTGGCTGACTATGTTTTTTATCTTCCATTTGACTCTCAAAAAAATGCGTCAAAACTTCTTGATATTATATCTCCTGAATTAGTTTTCTGGACAAAATATGACTTTTGGTACTACA
>CANHIG010000009.1 GCA_947461105.1 Bacteroidota bacterium
AGACATTTAGCACCTGCGGTATTGTATCCATCTACCATATAGCATGTTCCCGTTCTTCTGTCTAAAGCAAAATCACCCCATTGGGCATCAGGGTCAGTGTTGAGCGTTGTTGCATTAAATTTCCATTGAATTACACCCGCTGCATTAAATTTCACAAGTTGTGCCGGTCCCCATGCGCCATAAGAATAAACATTTCCCTGATCATCATAATCTACCTCGTATGCAGAATTATAACCACCGGTAAACAAAGGATTGGTAGTCCATGGGTCTATGATAACAGTTTTGGTATTATCCAACTTGCTACCTGGCAAAAATGAAACTGTACCCTTTTTTGCCTTATAAGAAATGGTTACTTCGCTCCCATCCTCGTAATACGACACAGGAGCATGGTCTGTAAACTCAATAATAGCAGCATTGATGATTGCATTACCCTGAGTATCTATCTTGATTTTTTTTATCCCACCATACTTCAACTTTACTTTTGACAAGTCTGCTCCGGGATGCACAATAATATTGTATTTGATTCCGGAAGTATCTTTCGGGAAAAAATACTCTACGTCTATACCATCATACAAATTTTTATAGGTAAGCTTTTTATACACTGCCGATCTGATTGTCCCCTTCTCTCCTCTTGCATAAGTGTAGTAATATTCCTCAGGTGAATCTGCGATAATAGCAACATTGGGATTTGAACCTTGCCATATCAGATTCAAAAAAATCACAGGTCTTTCCTTTTCTTCTTCATGCTTCAATTTACCATTACGTTCCATTTCCCGCTCTGCCTTTTCTCTTTCTGCCTTTCCCTTAGGGTCAGGTTGTTCCTGATAACGATATACCACACCCTTAGGCGTAAAAAAGGCTTGAACCTTACCTATGGTAGCCTGAAAATAAACCTTTGATTTAAGTGGAATCTGCCCTTCAAATTGCCCCTTGTTTTCAACAAAAATCTTGTAATCAAAAGGTTGCTTTGTCCAATTCAGTTTGTAAGGCTCTCCTGAATTACTCTGTGCAGATAGCATACTGCAGCTTGAAAAAATAACGGCAAGAAATAAATACCTGGTAAAAAATGGTTTCATGGTATGGTTTCAATATTTACGCAATAGAGTCTTGTAAAAGCATAACTACTCAAGCTACAACTAACCCGATTTGAAATCCAATGTACAAATAATATCACTTTGGCAAATAAGAATCCATAAAGTGGAAAAGAACCAATTGCAATACCTTTATATGGAAATTAAAAAAGCAGCCAAATGGCTGCTTTTAAGGTGGCGGAGAGAGAGGGATTCGAACCCCCGGACCGCTCATCACGGTCGGCTGTTTTCAAGACAGCTCCATTCAACCACTCTGGCATCTCTCCGAGGGCAAAAATAGAAAAGCAGATTGATTTTCAAACCATCACATGAAAAAAGATTTCGAATCCCCGTCAAATCTACATTTCATCACGGTCGTCACGCCTTAAAGCGTGATCCATTCAACACTTTTGATATTATACCAGTTTGACATTAAAAACAGTCTTTGTCATACTGACGATAGGAAGTATCTCTTGTATACAGATTCTTCACTCCGAAGACTTCGTTTTGAATGACAAAACAAGCCAATATTAATGTCTAATTAGAATTACTTCTAAAGCACAAATAGAGAAGCAGATTGATTTTCAAACTCAAATCAGGATATACATCTAATCTGCTGCAGCGTCTTGGTCTTTAGAAGACTTGTGATAATAGATTGCTGCATTAATTTCATAACCTATGAGCAGCACGTATGCATTAATATTAAGCCAAATCAATATCACCATTATTGTTCCGATAGAACCAAATAGTGTATTAAGTTTCATGAAATTTTGGAGATAGTATGAAAATCCTATCGAAGCAAAAATGGATAATATAGTAGCAACTGTTGCCCCGGTTGATATAAAGCGGTATTTCTTCTTGGTTGCGGGACCGTAGTAGTATATCAATGAAATAGAGAAAAAGAAAAGCAATACTATGGTGGAATACCTGACAATATTGAACAAGATATTTATGAATACATCCTTTATTTTCAATAGATGTAATATGAACTGCAAAATATCTTGACCTGCTACAATCAAAACAATTGAAAAAGTAAACAACATAACAATGAGCATGGTGATTTTCAATGCTACAACTCTGGTTTGCAGCGCATTTCTTTTCCGGTAATGTGTGTATGATTTATCGAATGAGCTCATCATGGCCACTACTCCGTTTGAAGTGAGAAATAAGGTCATGATAAATGTACTCGTCAAAAGACTTGGTCTTCTGTTTCGGGTTAAATCGCGGAGCAACGGCTCAATAAAAGATTTAAGAAATTTAAAAATCTCCGGGCTGGGCGATACATCCTTTATCAGCTTCAAAACATAAATATCTAGATCCGGGAAATTAATAATTGCCAGCGCATAAGGAATAAGTGTAAAAATAAACACTAACGCTGGAAACAGAGAGAGAAAAAAACTATACGCAATGGATTTGGAACGGGTTGCCAAAGAATTAGTTTTCATTTCATTTAAAAAAAACTGAGCAACTCTGAACACCGGCACACCATCCAAACCCGGCAACGTAAACTCGCGAAGCCATTTATCCCATTTCTCTAAATGCGGATTTTCAACCAATATTTTTTGCCAAAGCTTTTTCAAGATAATTTTTCTTTAATACCGGCTATCAAATACTGTGGTGCTCTTGCCATTTTAATAGTATCAGCATGAACAAATGCCAGGCGTGTCTCCGCTTCACATAATTTATCGTTTTGTTCATTTTCGACTATATACTTAAAAACAATAAATCGGTCAGGGAGTTCATTGATTTGAACCTTAATAAATATCAACTCATCATATAGCGCAGCCTTTGAATACTTTACTGTAAAATTGGTAACAGGCATCATAATGCCTTCCTTTTCCATTTTTGCATAAGAAATACCTAATGACCTGAGCGCTTCTGTTCTTGCTATTTCAAAATACCGGGCATAGTTACCATAATAAACATAACCCATCTGATCTGTATCAGCGTAGGCTACCCGAATGGTATGAATATACTCCATCATCATTTTATATTTCTTAAATCTAATTGTTTCCGATATAAAGCAGCTACCCTATTCTGTTCATTCAACGTCTTTGAAAAAACCGACCTGCCACTCATATCAGGACTGGCACAAAAATATAAATAGCCGTTTGTATCTGCATTCAGCACTGCTTCAATTGATTTTTTACGAGGCAAACAAATTGGGCCGGGAATAAGACCTTTGTATTTGTATGTATTGTATGATGAATCAAAACTTTTGTGATAATTGGTAACTCTCCTTGCATCAAGATCGCCTGCTGCAAATTTAAGTGTCGGGTCTGCCTGAAGCGGCATACCTATTCGCAAACGATTAAGATACACTCCTGCTATTTTATCCAGTTCATTTTCACGCATACATTCCTTTTCTACTATAGAAGCCAGAATTGTGGCTTTTGTGGGAGTCAGCCCCCATGATGCCGCTTTGGATTTCCTGTCTTCGTTCCAGAAATCATGATATGCCATATCAAATTCTTCAAACATGGCATCAACAGATACATTCCAAAAGAATTCATAGTCGTTATAAATAAAGTGCGTGAGAATATTCTCCGTATTGCATCCATATCCCACACAAAACGTTTCACTGTTTAAACTATCTAAAATACTCACCGAATCCAGCTCTAATGTCCTGCCAAGCAAGCCGGAGAAATCTGATTTCGTTTGAACGTTATACAGATTTAACTTCACTTTATTTTGCAGCCCTGCCATGAGCATATTCACAATCTCGCGGTTAGACATTGTGCGTGAAAAAATATAACGCCCCGGTTTTACATTTTTGTCATAACCTTTCAATTTAGCAATCAGCTCAAAAGTCTCATAGTTGAGCAACATCTTCTTCTTGTGAAGTGTGGCTAATACTGTTTTGAAATCAGAGCCTGTTGGGATATTGGCATAATAAGAAGTTCTGTCAGCATTGATATTATTGGATTGAAACAGCTGATAAAAGACAAACAAAGCAACTGACAACAAAAGAACAAAAACTAAAATCAATATTTTTCGCATAGGCAATGAAATCTTCTATTGGCTAAAAATATAAATCCCAACCAATTTGGTTGGGATTTATGTGTATTTAAACGAAAATTATAATCAATGGAACTGTTCTGCTTCTGTAGAACCAGCAAGTGCTGTAGTAGAAGACTGCCCTTGTTGTACCACATTTTGTACTGCATCAAAATATCCTGTTCCCACGAACGACTGATGTTTGATAGCTTTGAAACCAGCCGGTTCAAGAGCAAATTCTCTTTGTTGCAATTCAGAAAATCCTGCCATTCCTCTTTCTACATAAGCTTTAGAAAGTTCAAACATTGAAGTGTTCAATGCATGGAAACCGGCTAATGTGATGAATTGGAATTTGTAACCCATAGCAGCCAATTCTTCACGGAACGTAAGCATTTGCTTCTCGTCCATAAACTTAGCCCAGTTGAAAGATGGAGAGCAGTTGTATGCCAACATTTTTCCCGGGAATTTAGCATGTATTGCTTGTGCAAATTCTCTTGCAAGACCTAAATCAGGATTTCCGGTTTCCATCCAAATCAAATCTGCATAAGATGCATAGCTCAGACCTCTGTCTATACCTTGCTCCAAACCATTCTTCACATAATAGTATCCTTCTGCAGTTCTTTGACCCGTGATGAATTTAGTATCACGAGGGTCAATATCAGCTGTGATTAAGTTTGCTGCTTCAGCATCTGTACGGGCAATTACCAATGTAGAAACACCCATAGAGTCAGCCGCTAAACGTGCAGCTACTAATTTATTGATCGCTTCCTGAGTAGGTACCAAAACCTTACCTCCTAAGTGACCACACTTCTTAGCAGAAGCCAATTGGTCTTCCCAATGCACACCTGCAGCACCAGCTTCAATCATACCTTTCATCAATTCAAAAGCATTCAGATTTCCGCCAAATCCTGCTTCTGCATCTGCTACGATAGGCACTAACCACTCTCTGGTTACATTGCCTTCCATAAATTCAATCTGGTCTCTTCTCAAAAGCGCATTGTTGATTCTTTTTACAACTGATGGAACAGAGTTTGCAGGATACAAAGATTGATCAGGATACATTTCACCTGCAAGATTTGCATCTGCAGCTACCTGCCAGCCTGATAAATAAATTGCCTTCATACCAGCTGTAACTTCCTGCACTGCTTGGTTTCCGGTCATTGCTCCAAGACCAGCTACCCAATCTTCAGAAGTCAATCTTTTCCAAAGTTTTTCTGCACCTAATTTAGCGATGGTGTATTCAATTTGATATGAACCGCTAATGTTTACTACTTCTTCAGCAGTGTATGGGCGAGTAATACCGCTCCATCTTAGGTTTTCAGCCCAATCTTTTTTTAGTGCGTCAATGCGCTCTTGTCTTGTTGCCATTTTTATTTTTTTTAATTAGTGAATTAGTAATATTTAAAGTTTTATTAGTCTATCTTATTATAGGCTGGAAGCGTCAAAAACTCCACATAATCGCCTTGTTGCACCAGCTTATCAAACATCTCAATGGCTTCATTAAATCTGCCATTTGCGAAAGCTGTTTCGCCAACATAAGCTTTGATATTCTCAATCTCTGAAGGGAAAAGTCCTTTAACCAAATCATAGGTTATCGTTCTTCCATCGTCTAGTTTGCTTCCTTTATTAATCCATTGCCAAACCTGAGTTCTTGAAATTTCAGCAGTAGCAGCATCTTCCATAAGATTATGCAATGCAGCCGCACCAACTCCTCTCAGCCATGATTCGATGTAAAGAATTCCAATATTGATGTTCATTCTCAAGCCAGCTTCGGTGATTGTTCCTTCACATGGAGTAAGAAAGTCCTTAGCGGTGAAAACATCTTCTGCTCTGCTTACATGATAGTTGTTTGGAGTAGGCATATATTCATTGAAAATATCCATTGCCAAACCTACCAAACCAGGATGCGCCACCCAGGTTCCGTCATGACCATTTTGCACTTCTCGCAGTTTATCTTGCTTTACCTTTTCAATAGCCGCATTGTTTGCAGCTTCGTTATTTTTTATTGGAATGAAAGCCGCCATTCCGCCCATTGCGTGTACTTTGCGCTTATGACAAGCCTGAATCACCGCTTTTGAGTACGAAGCCATAAATGGCACAGCCATGGTTACCTGAGCTCTGTCAGGCAACACATAGCCTTCCAAATTTTTCAACTTCTTGATATAAGAGAAAATATAATCCCAACGGCCGCAGTTGAGTCCTGCCATGTGATTGCGGAGTTCGTAAATAATTTCGTTCAACTCGAATGTTGCTAAAATAGTTTCAATCAGTACTGTTGCTTTGATAGTTTGCTGTGGAATTCCTAGTTCGTTTTGCGCATAAACAAACACATCGTTCCAAAGTCTTGCTTCTAAATGCGATTCCAATTTTGGAAGATAGAAATAAGGTCCAGTGCCGTTTTGAATTAGTTGCTTAGCATTATGAAAAAAGTAAAGACCAAAATCAAACAATGAGCCACTCATGATTTCTCCATCCACCAAAACATGTTTCTCTTCCAAATGCCATCCACGAGGACGAACCAAAAGCGTAGCTACTTTGTCATTTAGTTTGTATGACTTACCGTTTTCAGGATTAGAATATGAAATAGTTTTATTGATAGCATCGCGCAGATTGATTTGCCCTTCCACACAGTTTGCCCAGGTTGGTGCATTTGAATCTTCAAAGTCTGCCATGAATACTTTAGCACCGGAATTCAATGCATTAATTATCATTTTGCGATCAACCGGTCCGGTAATTTCCACTCTCCTATCTTGCAAATCTGCCGGAATCGGAGCGGCAGTCCAGTCGCCTTCTCTAATTTCCTTAGTTTCCGGAAGGAAATCAGGTAATTTGCCGCCATCAATTTCTTTTTGACGCAACTCACGAGCATGTAGCAACTCTATCCTCCTTGAATTAAATTTCTTGTGTAAGGGAATGATGAAGTTCAGCGCATCTTCGGTAAGTATTGCATTGTAACCCTCAGCTATGTTTCCTTTAATTTCCAGTGAAGATTTTGTAACTGACATAATTTGGTGTGATTTTAATGCAAAGCTAGTTTAGATTTTCGATTAGACAAGAAGCGAATTTTCGCTGAATGCAAATTTACTTTCCACAATTTGCGGATATATTCGCACAATAAAATAGCAAGCCATGAACCAGAACTACATCAAAGTCATTTTCGGTATCAAAATTAAAAAACTGAGAGAGGAAAGCGGTCTATCGCTAAAAGAACTTTCGGCCAAATCTAGGATCTCGCTTTCGTATCTCAATGAAATTGAAAATGGGAAAAAATACCCTAATCCTGATAAAATTACTCAATTAGCTAATGCCTTTGAAGTCACCTACGACCAGCTGGTGACATTGAAAGTAAACAAAGAGCTGACTCCAATTGCTAACTTTCTGAATCTGGATTTTATTAATGACGAACTACTCGAAACCTTTGGTATTGACAAAACTGCATTGCTTAGTATTTTACTGAATGCCCCACTTAAGGTTTCTGCATTTATTAATGCCGTATTAGAAATTGGAAGGAACTACCAATTTGAAGCAAAACACTTCTATTTTCTTTGTCTCAGAGCTTATCAAGAGCTGAACGAAAATTATTTTGATGAAATAGAAGAAGCCGTTGATAAATTGAGGGATGAGCACTTTGGAGAACATGCCGCAAACCTATCATCGGCAATGTACCAACACCTTCTGGAAAAGGAATTTGGATATAAGCTCAATGCAACTGACTTTAAAAACTATGCAACCCTTAAAAACTTACGCTCTGTATTTATCCCTGAACATAAACTACTGCTTTATAATTCTAAACTCACCGAACAGCAAAAACTTTTTCTTTTTGCCAAAGAAATTGGATTTGAAGAATTGCAATTAAAGAAAAGGCCTTATACTACATCGTGGCTCAAAGTAGAATCATTTGACCATGTAATCAATAACTTTAAAGCCTCCTATTTCGCACAGGCACTGCATATTGAAAGAGAGGCGCTCACAGATGATTTGGAAAACTTTTTTAAACAACACAAATTCAGGTCATCAGTAATTCTGAACTTACTTGAAAAATATAACTCCTCACCGGAAATGCTATTTACACGCATTACAAACTTATTGCCAAAAGTTTTCGGAATTAGTGAGGTGTTTTTTATTCGATACAGCAGTAAAGAGGCAGAACGTAATCTGAAAGAAATTTCCAAGGAAATGCATTTAATGAAAACTACTTCAAACCTTGATTATGCCAGAGTAGAGCAAAGTTTCAGAAGAGAAATAACACGTGTGGTAGTTCGCTATCTGAATGAAGAACTTGAATCAAAAGAAACTGTGAAAACTGCTGCATTCATAAGTCAGAGCCCAAGTGGAAATGAATACCTGACTATTTCAATTCTGATGCCCATGCCAGAACTCAACAATAAAAACAACTCTGTAACTATTGGCTTTGTACTAACCGATGCAGTTAAGAAGAAAATCAATTTCATTTCTGATACAAAATTCAAATCTACTGAGCTACAGCAATATTTCGATACGAGAAGAAAAGCATCCAAAACAGAAGTGACAAAACCTGAAACGGAATCTATTCACGAAGAATATGAGAAATTAAGAAAAGACACGATAGAACATTTTATCACAAAATCACCTAACTAACTTTTACTTTTGATGCAAGCTTAAAAGCTTTTGCTCTCAATGATTTCATGTCACTTCCTATTGAGTCATAAACCAGAGAAACACCCATTCTTCTGTGCTTTCGTGTTGTTGGCTTTCCAAATAATTTTATATCACTTTTGGGTTCGCTGATTGCTTGTTCTACTCCGGTAAAAACAGGATAATTTTCAGCAGTTCTCTTGGCTAATATTACTGCGCTCACTCCATATTGGAGCAGTTCAATTTTGGGAATTGGTAATCCTAAAATGGCTCGTGCATGAAGCTCAAACTCATTTAAATTTTGTGTTCCGGCAAGCGTAACCATACCTGTATCATGGGGTCTTGGTGATAATTCAGAAAAATAAACGCCATCAGCAGCTATGAAAAATTCTACACCCCAAATTCCGGCTCCTCCAAGAGCTTTTGTTACACTTTCAGCCATAGATTGTGCATCTTTCAAATCTTTCTCTGAGATATCACATGGTTGCCAGCTCTCCTGATAGTCACCTCGCTCCTGCCTGTGACCAATGGGTGCGCAAAAAAGTGTTGCTCCATTTTTCTGAGTCACTGTAAGCAAAGTAATTTCTGATTGAAAATGAATAAACTCTTCGACAATTACTTCTTTCACATCACCTCTGCTTCCCTCCATAGCATAGTTCCAGGCATATTCAATATCATATACTGTTTTCACTACAGACTGCCCCTTACCACTAGATGACATAAGTGGCTTTACAATACAAGGTATTCCAATATTCATCACAGCCGTTTTGAATTGTTCAAACTCAGTTGCATAAAAATACTTAGCAGTTTTTAATCCCAACTCCTTTGCTGCCAAATCACGAATTAGTTTTCTGTTCATAGTATAATTCGCAGCCTTTGCACTTGGTACAACCTGAATTCCTTGCTTTTCATAATCAAAAAAACGTTCTGTACGAATTGCCTCAATCTCCGGCACTATCAAATCGGGTTTATGCTTCGCAACAATCGCATCAAGTGAAGTGGCATCAAGCATATTAATCACTTCAAACTCATGAGCCACCTGCATGGCAGGTGCTCCTTCATAACTATCGGCTGCAACTACATATTGCCCCAATCGTTGCAATGCAATCACAAATTCCTTTCCTAATTCCCCTGATCCTAACAGCAATATTTTTTTTCTCATTTTTCAAAAATAGAGTAATATTATGATGTAACAAGCTTATGTAAAAAAGAGTATAAGGTATTAATGCAAAAAGAGATTGACCCGGAATTAAACGACAACAAGATTTTCGATTCTATATCGAAAGAATATAACAATTTAAGAAAGTTAAATGTTAACGAAATTTTCCTTACAGAATATTTCAATGTTATAATATCTCACCCCGTAGTTATTTTTGAAGAGAGCGGTAAAATCATTTTCACCAACAGTAGTGTAAGAAGATTTACGAATTACAATGAGGCTGAACTTAATACAAAAAATGCTCATGAGTTAATACAAATAGAAGGCGCTGTACCTCCAAACAAACTCAATGGATTTTCAAGCGATTTTTTCAATGCTACCATTCATGGAAATCAAAACGAAGACACCAAAGTAATCATTAGCAAAAAAAAAGAGCATTGATACAGCTAACAAAAATATTGCTTTATAATTAAAGTAGATCGAATTATTTTCAGCAATATAATTCCAGAAGTCGAGAAAAAAAGCAGCCAATTTCTAGAAGAAGAAATAGAAAAGAGAACAGATTCACTGAACAAGCTCAATAAGCAACTTACGCTAGAAATAGATCAGAAAAAACAAGCAGAAGAATCAGCAAAAAAAAGCGAACAAAGATTCAGGGATTTTACAATTCCCCTGAAGCCATATTTGTAAAAGATTTTGATAGAAATATTATTGACCTCAATGATGCGGCATGTGAACTATATGGGTATTGCAGAGAAGAACTTTTAAATAAAAATGTATCTACATATACAAAGCTATACTATGAATCAGAATTTGAAGAACGACAAAGAAAGATTATCAGCGGGCAGCTTAAATCCTTTGACTCCGAGGTTATTCATTCTTCAGGAAAAATAATCCCTATTGATGTAAAAGTAGCGCTAACAGAATATAATGGGAGTCTTTTTGTTTTGCTTCATCTTAGGGATATTTCAGAGCGCATAAAATACCAGCAAAACATAGTAGTGATAAACAAAGAGCTTGACTTAAAGGTAAAGGAACGGACAAAAGAATTAGAATTACTCAACAATAATCTCCAAAAAGAAATATCATGCAGAATAGCTGCTCAGGAGTCAACAAAAAAGCAGACAACCTTTCTTCAGCTTGTAATTGACCTTAATCCAAACATGGTTTTTGTGAAAGATAAGATTGGTATAATTTTACTCGTCAATGAGGCATTTGCTATGTTTTACAACACTACTAAAGATGACATAATTGGAAATAATCGATCTGTATTTTCAATTGGGGATGGCAATGTGTAGCAATTTATAGATCAGGATACACTCGTTTTAAACAATCCTGATAAGTTCTACAATTTCTTTTCTGAAATAAAAAACAATAACGGTGAAATCAACTACTTCAATATTACCAAGCAAGCTGAAAAAATCTATTGAGAGAGGGTTATGATGTACTCGGAATTGTTACAGATGTGACAAACTTCAAAAAAAATCAAATTGAAATTGAAGAGAAAAACAAAGAGTTAGGGCAATCAAATGAGGAACTTGAGCGCTTCGCGTCTATCGCTTCACATGATTTGCAAAGTCCATTAAAAACGGTAATCAGTTTTCTTCAACTCCTGGAACAAAGGTATGGCGATAAAATTTGCACTGATGGTAAAGAAGTTTATAGATTATTGTATCAATGCGTAATCGATAATGAGGGAACTTATCATTGACCTTCTGAATTAATCTAGGCTAAATGCAGAACCAAGACCTTTCAGACAATTTAATCTTAATGAAATACTGTTTGTAGCTACCCAAAAAAAGGAGTCCAAGATTCTAAGCAAACATGCTAAAATCATCTATCATGATTTACCCAATATACTTGGTGAATCCTATATGATGACAAAGGTTTCCAGAATTTAATTGATAACTCATTGAAGTTTGTGAAAGACCAAATTCCTGAAATCAATATTTCAGTAAAAGAAGAAAAAGAGTCTTGTAGTTAGTATAAAAGACAATGGCATTGGCATAAAAGAAGAATTCAAAAATAAAATTTTAAAGTTTTCCAAAGATTGCATGCAGACTCTGAATACAAAGGAACAGGGATAGCTTTAGCTATTTGTATGAAAGTAATAGAATATCACCAAGGTGACCTTTGGCTTGAATCGGAAATAGGAAAGGGGACAACATTCTTTTTCACTATATCAAAAAATCTTAAAAACAAGGCTAAGAAAAGCGACTAGAAAGCAGCCTGTATCTCGCTTTTTAACTGTGCTATAAAATCATCAGCACTCAAACTTCCCTGATCGCCATGCCCTTGCTTTCTCACCGAAACAGTTCCTGCTTCAGCTTCCTTCTCGCCAATGATAAGCATATAAGGCGTTCTTCTAAGTTCAGTATCACGAATTTTCTTGCCGATTTTTTCCGCTCTGTCATCAAGGAAAACTCCAATGCTATTTGCTTCGAGTTTCGCTTTCACTTCATTGGAGAAATCAATAAACTTATCGCTGATAGGAAGAATAGCAATAGGTTCCGGGCTTAGCCAAAGCGGGAATTTACCTGCGCAATGTTCAATTAATACTGCAATAAATCGCTCTAAGGAACCGAATGGTGCACGGTGAATCATTACAGGTCTGTGTTTCTGATTGTCTGCTCCTGTGTACTCCAATTCAAATCTTTCTGGCAAATTATAATCTACCTGAATAGTACCTAGTTGCCATTTTCTGCCGATGGCATCGCGAACCATGAAATCAAGCTTAGGGCCGTAAAATGCTGCTTCACCAAGTTCCACAACCGTTTTCAATCCTTTCTCAGCAGCTGATTCTATAATTGCAGCTTCTGCTTTTTCCCAGTTTTCATCACTACCGATATACTTGGTTTTGTTTTCAGGGTCGCGCAAAGAAATCTGAGCGGTGAAATCCTGAAAATCTAACGCACGGAATACATACAACACCAAATCAATTACCTTGGAAAATTCTTCCTTCAACTGATCGGGGCGACAAAACAAATGCGCATCATCTTGTGTAAAGCCTCTAACCCTTGTCAATCCATGTAATTCGCCATGTTGCTCATAACGATAAACAGTTCCAAACTCCGCTAAACGCAACGGTAAATCTTTATATGAACGCGGTTTTGTTTTGTAAATTTCGCAGTGATGCGGACAATTCATCGGTTTTAGAAAAAACTGCTCTCCTTCTTGTGGCGTCTCTATTGGTTGGAAAGAGTCTTTGCCATATTTTTCGTAGTGACCGGAAGTAATGTATAGTTTTTTGTTCCCGATGTGAGGAGTCACAACTGGCAAATAGCCTGCTTTAGTTTGCGCATTTTTCAAAAAGTCAACTAGCTTTTCGCGAAGCATCGCTCCTTTAGGCAACCACAATGGCAAACCCATACCTACGTTCTCAGAGAATGCAAACAATTCCAGCTCCTTCCCTATTTTCCTGTGGTCGCGCTTTTTGGCTTCTTCAAGCAGTCTGAGATGCTCATCGAGCATAGCTTGCTTCGGGAAAGTAACTCCATAAATTCGCGTTAGCTGCTGACGGTTTTCATCACCTCTCCAGTATGCTCCGGCAATGCTTAAAAGCTTAACAGCCTTGATGTGTCCAGTACTTGGAATATGTGGCCCGCGACACAAATCAGTAAATTCACCTTGCTGATAAAAAGTAATTTCACCATCATTCAAATCCTGCAACAACTCAATTTTATACTGGTCATTTTTCTCTGTGAAATATTTGATAGCATCAGCTTTGCTTACTTCAGAACGCAGGTATTTGTTATCTTTGGCAGCAAGTTCCATCATTTTCTTTTCGAGTTGCAGTAATTCTTCTTCTGAAATTTTTCTGTCACCCAAATCCACATCATAATAATAGCCGTTTTCAATCGGAGGGCCTATGCCGAATTTTATTCCAGGATAAAGCGCTTCAAGTGCCTCAGCCATTAGGTGAGCAGAGGAATGCCAGAATGCTTTTTTACCGTTATCGTCATCAAACTTCAATAGTTTGAGATTAGAGTCAGCGATTATAGGTCTGGTCAAATCCGATACCTGTCCGTTTATTTCAGCAGCTAAAACAGCCTTTGCCAATCCGCTGGATATGCTTTGCGCCACATCCAAAGCGGTAACTCCGCTTTCATGTTCCCTAATCGCCCCATCCGGCAAAGTAATTTTTATCATAGTATTTGATTTTCTGAGGGCACGAAGATAAAAAAAGAGCAGTATGAATAAAACCCTTTAGTGTTGAGCAAAGCAAAAACCAACATTTTAAGTGTAAATTTGATTTATGAACGTGAATTGATTAAATTCGCCAAAATTTTTACAACTAAAACAAATTAATGGCCAGAATTCCCTACAAAAAAAGAGAAGCAGAACATAGAATTAATGAATTGATTCGCGTACCGGAAGTGAGATTAGTGGGAGAGAATATTGAACCCGGTGTATTTACCCTTAGAGCCGCATTAGACAAAGCAAATGATTTAGGACTGGATTTGGTGGAAATATCCCCAAACGCTGTGCCTCCGGTTTGCAGACTTGTTGACTACAACAAATTCCTTTATGAGAAAAAGAGAAAGGAAAAGGAAATTAAATCCAATGCCAAGAAAGTAGAAATTAAAGAATTACGCTTCACGCCAAATACAGATGACCATGATATAGAGTTCAAAGCAAAACATGCTGAGAAGTTTTTGGAAGATGGCAATAAGGTTAAAGCTTCGCTTATGTTTAGAGGTCGTTCTATCGTTTTTAAGGAAAGAGGGGAATTGCTATTGCTTCAGTTTGCAAAGAGATTGGAGGAATTTGCGGTAGTGGAACAGTTGCCTTTACTTGAAGGGAAAAGAATGATGATGACTCTGGCACCCAAGAAAAAGAAGTAGTATTTTTGGAAAATACAAACAAAAGCCTATCTTCGCGGGCTAAAAATTAATTGAAATGCCAAAAATGAAAACGAACTCCGGTGCCAAAAAACGCTTCCGCGTTACCGGATCGGGGAAAATCAAGAGGGCAAAAGCGTATCATCGCCACCTCTTAGGAAGAAAGGCCAAAGGCCGTAAGAAAGAATTGTCTAAAAATGCTGTTGTACATCCTAGTGATGAGCACAGGATCAAGAGAATGTTAAATTTAGCCTAACCTTAAAATCTTCAAGAAATGCCACGTTCAGTAAATAGTGTTGCTAGTCGTCAACGCAGAAAAAAAATACTCAAAAAAGCTAAAGGATATTTCCTTAGCCGTCACAACGTATATACAGTAGCTAAAAATGCAGTTGAAAAAGCAGGTCTGTATGCTTACAAAGGCAGAAAACTTAAAAAGCGTGCATACAGAAGTCTTTGGATTACTCGTATCAACGCAGCCGTAAGAGAACACGGATTAAGCTACTCGGTTTTCATCAATAAATTGCAAAAAGCAGGAATCGATATTAACAGGAAAGTTTTAGCTGATTTAGCATTAAATAATCAGGATGCTTTCAACGCAATTGTTGCCAAAGTAAAATAAACTTCACAAAGTACTTTTAAAAACCACCTCCACGAGGTGGTTTTTTTATTTCCATAAATGCTCTTTGTTGATAATTTCTGCATTCTATAAACAACCAATTATAAGAACATTACGTCTAGTTAATTGGATATAAAAGTGCATTCACTGAACATTAATTAAGATTGAAATAAATATGTCTTGAAATCCCCTGAATAATGAAAAGATTCCTTAAATTAGTGGCTTGCAAATTTTACAGGCAAATAGTTGAAAAAATAAACATCAAACATTCAAAAACATGAGAAAACTCTTACTCATTTTACCGCTTCTGTTACTATTTGGAAATAGTTCATTTGCCTCGCATGCATCAGGTGCTGACTTGACTTATGACAATTTAGGAAATGGATTGTACCGATTTACATTGAAGTTCTACAGA
Source organism: Bacteroidota bacterium (assembly GCA_947461105.1). Classification (GTDB taxonomy): domain Bacteria; phylum Bacteroidota; class Bacteroidia; order Chitinophagales; family LD1; genus CALAYL01. The sequence continues at coordinate 15,713 of CANHIG010000009.1, forward strand.
GACTGCTCAGGTATTGCCGCACCAACATCACCTATAGTGAATATTAAGTCAACATCCTGTGGTGTAAATACTTCGTTAACACTTACACAACAAAGTACAACAGAGGTTACTCCAATTTGTCCTTCATCTACCAGTACATGCAATGGAGGCAGTGTTCCGGGAATGCAACAATATATATACACTGGTACAATAAATCTCGCGCAATGTACCGATTGGGTTTTTAGCTTTGCGGAATCTTCAAGAAATGCTGCTATCACTAATTCTACAAGCCCTGATACTTATGACCTATATGTTGAAGCCACGCTCAACAATGTTCTTGCGCCCAATAACAGTTCCCCGGATTTCACCAATCCTCCGATTCCATACATCTGTGCCGGACAACCTTTTAATTACAATGATGGAGTTGTAGATGCAAATGGCAATACACTTGTATATTCATTAGCAAACCCAAGATCAACCTCTACTACAAATGTTCCATACTCAGGCTCTTTTTCTCCTACGTATCCAATTTCCACAACACCGGCAAATTCTTTCAACTTTAGTACCACAAATGGTCAAATGTCATTTACACCAAGTGGCAATCAAATTGGAATCGTAACAGTAAAAGTTACTGAATTGAACGCTGCCGGACAAGTCATAGGAACTGTAATCAGGGATATGCAATTGATTGTGTTGAACTGTACTAATGTGCCTCCTACGCTTTCAAATCCAGCTAGTTTAACTGGAGGCACATATGATATTCCTACCAAAACATTTAATGTGTGTGCCGGGCAAACACTTTCTTTCCAGTTAACCGGTCAGGATGCCGATGCGGGACAAATTCTTTCCATTTCTTCTCCTAACTTAACATTATTGCCAGGAGGAAATGCAACACTTACCACATCAGGAACCAATCCCACTAATGCCAATTTCAATTGGACTGTACCAACCGGAACTGTTGGTACGTATAACTTTTCAGTAACTTATAAGGATAACGCTTGTCCAACAATAAGCACGCAAACTATTGGCTTCAATATAGTAGTAACTGGAGTTGATATTTCAACACCAAACCTTACCTATTGTCAAACATTAACTCCTACTACAGTAACTATTAATGCTGTGCCGAACCCTTCAGGCGGAACATTTTCATGGAGTCCTGCAACAGGTCTTAGTGGCACTAATATAGCCAATCCTGTTGCTACTATTAATGCTTCTATTACCTATGTGGTTACTTATACCCTCAACGGATGTGTATCGACCGACACATTTATCGCAGGGCCTTCAGTATCTGTGATAAATGTAAATCCTGGTTCTGCAAATATTTGCCCTGGTCAAACTGTTCCAATAACTTCATCATTTACCGTTGATGGAGTGGCTCAATCTACTTCATGCTCATATACACTAACTATGAATGATTCATATGGTGATGGATGGTCTGGTGGATCAACGGTGGTTATAAATTCAGGAGGGACACAAATTGGTAGTTATACACTAGCAACAGGAACAACGAGTACAGTATCTTTTAGTATCCCATCAGGTGCGACTTTTCAAGTGGTTTATACATCAGGCTCATTTGAAACTGAAGTTTCCTATGTTATAAAAAATCAAGCAGGGGCAACAGTATTTTCTGCAGGACCTAGTCCAGCAACTGGAACTGTTTACACAGGAACTTCTACATGTACCGGAATTGCATCATATATCTGGTCTCCAGCTTCTGGGTTGAGCAGTTCAAATTCACCAAATCCGACAGCCAGTCCAGCCGCTACAACTACCTATACAATTACAGCAACAAATACTAGTGGTTGCTCAGCTACATCTACTGTTCAAATAAATGTAAGTAATGGTGGATTAAACGTTACGCCACCATCTTCATCAATTTGCCCAGGGAATAGTGTTCAATTGAATTCGAACTTTGCAGGCACGGCCCCTACATGTGGAACAGGTGGGTCCTGTGCTTCTTCAACATTAAGTACTATAGGAGCAGCAAATACAAATACAGGAACAGCAAATACTACCGGTGGTGTTGGTAGCCCATATCAAGGTTACTATTCTGATGGAAGAGTTCAATATTTATTACGTGCAACAGAGCTGACAGCAGCAGGAGTGATTGGAGGTCCACTTACAAGTTTAGCATTTGATGTTTCCAGAAAAGCAAGTACGATTGCATATACAGGATTTACAATAAAAATAGGTTGCACCAATTTAACTGCATTAACTACAACCTTTGTTGCTGCAGGATTATCAACAGTTTACACAGGGAATGTAACTCCGGTAGCCGGGTGGAATACTTATAATTTTTCAACGAATTACACTTGGGATGGCACTGCAAACCTGATAGTCGAAGTATGCTATGACAATTCGACCTATACCAATTACGACCAAGTTCGTTACACTGCTACTGCTTACAATTCAGTGGCATACAAAAGAGTTGATGGCTCAACCGGCTGTACCATGACAGGAGCTACTACCAGTACACAAAGACCCAATATGAGGTTTACAAATTGTGCCTCCACATCCTATATTTGGTCACCTGCAGCCGGACTTAGTTCGACTACCATTACTAATCCAGTTGCTACACCTGCCTCTAGTACAACTTACGGAGTTACGGTTTCTTCAAATGGATGTGTACTTACAGGAACTGCAGTAATAAACATTGGCTCATCCAGCGCAGGTCCTGATCAAACTATTTGTCAAAATACGAGTACCGCATTTGCTACTTCAGGCACAGGAACATGGACTCCTTTAGCATCGAATCCTGCTTCGGTTTCAATAGCAAATACAACATCTCCCACATCTTCAGTAGGGCCTTTTACTACTACAGGAGTATATAACTTTTCTTGGGGTGCAGGCACTTGCTTGGACACTGTACAAATTACTGTAAGTCCTAAACCAAATGCTGGAGCAGATCAAAATGCTGTTTGTTATATTACTGATGTAGCTACCATGGCTGCAACCGGAACAGGAACATGGACTCCTTTAGCAGGTAACCCCGGAACATTCACTATTACTGCGGCTAGTTCTCCAACGACTACAATTACCAATTTCTCTGGCATTGGAACTTACAATTTTGTGTGGACATCTGGTAGCTGTTCTGATACAGTGAGCGTAATTGTTACTGACTTATGTATTTGTCCAAATCCACCGGTAGTTACGCTTGATCAAAACTCAGGTACTATTTGTGCAGGAGTTACACAAGCCATATCAGGCACATTCTCAGGTGATGTGAATCTAGTGACACCAGTTACCTCAGGAACGGGAACATTTGATTTACCAAACACAAGTACATCTCCATTCACATTTGTATATACACCAAGTGCAGCTGATAGTGCAGCAGGTACAGTTAATTTACTGGTGGTTACTGATAATCCATACGGAAGACCTTGTGTTCGCGATACAGATATTTACGTGCTTACGATAGTAACAGTTCCAATCTTAAACGTTACAAGTGCAGGATTATGCGGTGGAAGCAGCGCTACTATAACAGCAACTGCTCAGCCTACGGGTGGTACTTACTTGTGGTCTGATTCAGGCGGAACAAGTGCTTCTGCTACTTTTTCACCAATTGCTACCACAACATATACTGTTACTTATACATTCTCCACATGTACAGCGGAAGCATCAGGAACTATTGTCGCCAGCACTGTTCCGGCTCCGGTTACAATCAGACAAACGCTTTGTAGCGGTTCTTCATACACCTCTCCCGGAGGTAAGATTATCACCACAACAAGCATTGTTAATGATACTTTGGTTTCAGTTGGATTATGTGATAGTGTAATCATCAATGACATTTTTGTTTTCTCTACTTCTGTGACCGCTTCTCCTGACGCCAATATTTGTCTTGGGGATTCAACACAGCTTTCTGTTGCAAATGCTGGAATAGTAGTTTCTTGGTCTCCAACATCTTCACTGGATGATCCAAACTCTCCAACGCCAATTGCTTTTCCAGCAACAACAACTAAATACACAGTTTCTTCACTCATTCAAGCTCCATCAACTATTGTAAATGGGGACTTTAGCGGAGGGAACAGTGGCTTTACTTCTGCATATACTAATAACCAAACTGATGTTACCGTTGAAGGAACCTATGCTGTTATCACCAATCCTCAAACAGCTCATGCATCCTTCGATATTTGTGGTGATCATACTACAGGTACAGGAGAAATGATGGTGGTAAATGGAGCTGCTACTGCAGGTGAAGTAGTTTGGCAACAAACCATTAATGTAAATCCTAACACGGACTATGCATTTAGTGCTTGGCTTACAAACGTATATGCAAGTAATCCTGCAATACTTCAATTCGAAATCAACGGCACTCTTCTTGGCAGTCCATTTTCAACTGCTAGTGCAAATTGCCAATGGGATCAGTTTTATACTCCATGGAATTCAGGCACAAACACTGTTGCCACTATCACTATAGTAAATCAAAATACCAACACAGGGGGTAATGATTTTGCCTTAGACGATATATTGTTCTCTCCTATCTGTTTAGTATCAGACACTATAACTGTTTTTGTTACTCAGCCTACCACTACCATTGTTAATGACACTATTTGTCAGGGAGACAGTTATACGCTTCCTGGTGGAACTGAAGTACAAACTGCTAACACATACAATGATACACTTACAGGTATAGCAGGTTGCGACAGCATAATTATTACAAACCTCACTGTAAATCCGGTACCAACTTTATCTTTCAATACTCCGATTATTTGTAACGGGCAAACTGCAACTCTTGTTGCTACTCCTGATTTACCGGGAGGAAATTACAACTGGGCAATTAACGGATTGGATACATCTACCATAAATGTTACTCCTAATACTGATACATACTATCAAGTGAGTTATATATTAAATGGATGTTCAGTAACTGACTCTGGATTTGTAACGGTTAAACCTCAACCCACAGTAAGTGTAGCAAGCATAAACCGTTGTCCTACTTTTGCAGGAACTCTAGTTGCTGTTTCATCAATAACAGGCGGAACATTCAGCTGGAATCCGGGTGGAGCAACTACAGATTCAATAACAGTAACTCCTGCATTGACAAGTGACTACATCGTAACCTATGATTTAAATGGTTGTTTTGCAATTGATACTGCTACTTTTACTGTAAATCTAACTCCTGCAATTATTCTAGACTCTTTGAAAAATGTTAGTTGCTTTGGTGCTAATGACGGAGCCGTTTATATTGGATTGCCAGCACCTGGAACTTATACTTACGCATGGAGCAATGGTCCAACAAGTCAAGATATTACAGGATTAGGACCAAACAGTTACACTGTTACTGTTACCGACCAAAATACTTGTACCTCAACAGCTTCATACACTGTTAACGAACCAACTGTGCTTTCATTAAATCCGAACAGTCAGGTTGATGTAACCTGTTTCAATGGGAATAATGGAACTGCTACTGTAAATCCAACAGGAGGCACCCCAAACTATACTTACTTATGGAGTAATAACCAGACTTCACAAACAGCTGTGAACCTTATTGCAAATACATATTCTGTAACGGTGAAGGATGCAAACCTTTGTTCTATTACAACATCATTTACCATTATTCAACCTACACAAATAGTTCTTGGAACACCTGTTCTTGTCAATGTACTTTGCAACGGTGGCAATAATGGTTCTGCACAAGTTCCTGTTACAGGTGGCGGAAATACTCCATACACTTTTCTATGGAGTGATAATCAGACAACTAATCCTGCTGTAAATCTATTTGCTGGTCCATACAGTGTTACCGTTTTTGATGCAAGCCTATGTGCTGTAACTACAACTATTGTAATAACCGAACCAACTCCTGTTTTACTATCAACATCAGAGACTGATGTAAAATGTAATGGAGGTAATGACGGAACTGCGACAGTAAGTGCGACAGGTGGAGCAGGAGGATTTAGTTATATTTGGGATAATGGCGGAACTACTTCTACTATTACTGGATTGATAGCAAATACATATTCTGTAACTGTTACTGATGCAAACAATTGTACTTCTAATACTTCGGTAACCGTAAATGAGCCTACCGCTTTAAGTTTATCAGCAACTTCTACGAGGGAAACATGCTTTGGATTTGTTGATGGAACTGTATCAACTGTATTTAGTGGCGGTACACCACCTTATTCAATAAGACTAATTCAAGGAACATCTACTATAGCTCAAAACACATCAGGACAGTTTAATAATGTTGCACCAAATCAATACATAGTTAGAATTGTAGATGCAAATGGATGTATAGAGAACTTCAACATTGTTGTTCCAGGTGCTGAAGAAAACATATTTGATATTCAAACTCAAGCTACTTCCTGTTTTGGACCTCAGTATAAAGACGGAAGCATAACAGTGACAGGTCTTACTGTTTCTAACGGAAGCTTCACATATGGAATAGATGGAGGCAACCAAGGAAGCAGCGGCTATTTCAATAATCTTGCACATGGAGATCACACTGTAATTGCTGTAGATAGCTTTGGCTGCAGATCTATACTTGATATTCAGGTAGCACAACCTGATCCTGCATACTTATACATCACACCGCAAAATGATTCTGTAGATATTTTAAGTACACTCCAAATAAATAGTGATTTCGGCCCTTATCCAAACTCATCTGTTGTTTCTTATCAATGGACGCCATCGTCTGGATTGAGTTGTATTGATTGTCCTAATCCTGTATTTAGTTCCTATGAAAGGAATAACAGCTACACACTTCTGGTGACATACAATACTGGATGCTTCATCAAAGCAAATGTAAAAGTTGTAGTAACCGGAACATTCCCGCTATTTATTCCAAATGCATTTTCACCAAACGGGGATGGCAATAATGATGTATATCAAGTATTCTCTCAGGGTGTAAAAGATTTCAGTTTGAACATTTTCAACCGATGGGGAGAGAAAATATTTGAAAGCACCAACATTCTTGAAACATGGGATGGATCATACAAAGGTAATATGCAACCTCCGGGTACATACGTTTACTATGTTGATATAAAATATCTCAATGGCAAAAAAGTAAATGAAAACGGAAGTATTACTTTAATCAGATAAAAAAAGAAAGGGTGTAGTTTTCAACTACACCCTTTCTTTTTAAGTAAATAAAACTTAATTAAACTATCTCGCGTTCTGTTTTAAACTCCGAATTAAAATGGAATTCGATGTCAGGATTGTTACCCATTTCCATTTTCAAAAACCAGTCTGAAGGCGCCAGATAAACGATGTTTCCGTCTTTATCCTGCATAATATTGGTTTGCTTAAACCGGATAAAATCATCAAGCTTTTGCTTATTTGATGAGCGAATCCAGCATGCCCGCGTAAGGCTGAGTGGTTGGAAACGACAAGAAGCACCATACTCATGCTGCAAACGATATTGAATTACTTCAAACTGCAACTCCCCTACTGTTCCTACATATTTTCTATTTCCGGGTTGCTGGGTAAATAACTGTGCCACCCCTTCATCTGTGAGTTGCGTAATACCTTTCTCCAACTGCTTAGATTTCATTGGATCCGTATTAATCAACTCCTTGAATATTTCTGGCGAGAAACTTGGTATTCCTCTGATTTGAAAGTCCTCTCCTTCTGTCAACACATCCCCTATTTTAAAAGTTCCTGTATCATAAAGCCCGACAACATCACCAGGGAAAGCTTCATCAACAATACTTTTGTCAGAAGCAAGGAAAGTAACAGGTGTATTAAATCGGAAATCCTTATTTAAGCGACTATGATGATAATATTTACCACGTTCAAACTTGCCAGAAACAATCCTCATGAAAGCAATCCTATCGCGATGCTTGGGATCAATATTAGCATGTATCTTAAATACAAAACCAATCATTTTTGGCTCAGATGGCTCAATGAAGCGTTTATCTGTTTCTCGTCCTCGTGGCATTGGAGCTATTTCAACGAATGTGTCCAAAAGCTCTTGCACTCCAAAGTTATTCACTGCCGAACCAAAAAACACCGGAGCTACATTCCCTTTCAAATATTCCTCGCGGCTAAATGGCTCAAATACAGCTTGGATTAGTTCTACATCTTCCCTTATCTTCTTAGCATCTTTATCGCCAATCAGTGTTTCCAGCTCAGGATTATTCAAATCAGAAAAAGTTATGGTCTCATCTGAAACACGTTGTGTAGATGGTTTGAAAAGATTTAAAGTAGAACGATGAATATTATATACTCCCTTGAAAGAAGAGCCTCTGTTGATGGGCCATGTGAGCGGTATAGTTTTAATCTTAAGTTCCTTTTCAATTTCTTCCAATAGCTCAAAAGGATCTTGCCCTTCACGATCCAGCTTATTGATAAAAACAATAACAGGAGTTTTACGCATAGAGCATACTTCCATCAGACGTCTGGTCTGCTCCTCTACCCCTTTTACAGAATCCACTACCATAATTACTGAGTCCACAGCTGTAAGCGTCCTATAGGTATCTTCCGCAAAATCTTTGTGACCAGGGGTATCGAGAATATTGATTAGTTTATCTTTGTAATGAAAACTCATAACAGAAGTAGCAACTGAAATTCCTCTCTGCTTCTCAATTTCCATAAAGTCAGAAGTAGTAGACTTCTTGATTTTATTGGACTTCACTGCACCTGCCACCTGAATAGCCCCACCAAAAAGCAAAAGCTTTTCAGTTAAAGTAGTTTTACCTGCATCCGGATGCGAAATGATACCAAAAGTTTTCCTGCTGTTTATTTCTTCTGTAAAGCTCATGCTGTAAAAATGAATCGCAAATGTAAAAAAACTGATAAGAAGCCATCAGTTTACTTCAATAGTAAAAACTAACTACACCAAAACCTGAGAAGCAAAACGATTCCTGATATCAGAAAGCTCCCCTTTTGGAATAGCAGCGATCAATCGTTTGGTATATTCCTGCTGAGGATTATTATATATAGAATCGGAATCACCCATTTCCTCAATTTTCCCTTTATTCATTACCACCATTCGGTCGCTCATAAATTTCACAACAGACAAGTCATGCGAAATAAAAATATAGGTAAACTTAAATTCTTCGCGGAGGTGAATCAATAAGTTCAATACCTGAGCCTGAACAGAAACGTCCAAGGCAGAAACAGATTCATCGCAAATAATAAACTTAGGATTGAGCGATAAAGCTCGAGCAATACAAATCCTTTGTCGCTGACCACCTGAAAACTCATGAGGATAACGGTTGTAATGCTCCGCTTTCATGTTTACCTTTTCCAAAATCTCAATTACCTTTTCTTTACGCACTTTTTCATTTTCATAAACACCATGTACTGACATCGGCTCTTGAATAGCATTTCCAATAGTCATTCTCGGATTGAGCGAAGAATATGGATCCTGAAAAATAATCTGCATGTGTCTGCGCATATCAATGAGTTCGCTATTGCTCATATCAAGCAGATTCTTTCCTTCGAAATAAATTTCACCTGACTGAGCTGGTGCTAATCTCAAAATCGTTCTTCCTAGAGTGGTTTTACCGCAGCCAGACTCTCCTACCAATCCCATTGTTTCACCTTCATGAACATGGAATGAAACATCATCTACAGCTTTTGTCCACTCTGTTGTAGCACCGAAGAAATTCTTCTTTGCAGGAAACCAGGTACAGAGATTTTTCACTTCCAGTATTGGCTTATGCTTTACCAATTCCTCTCTTCGCAAACGAGTAACATCTTCAGATATCACTTGAGCATTTATGGCATCTTTTACAGAAGTATTTAATTCAATAATCTCTCCGTTCTCTTCGCGCATAAAGTCCACAACTGTAGGAAGCTTTCTCAATCTAACTCCGAGTGGCGGACGACAAGCCAAAAGGCTTCTTGTATATGGATGCTTAGGGTCGCTGAAAATGCTCAATACATCGCCTTGCTCAACGATTTTTCCCTTATACATTACAATCACTTTGTCAGCAATTTCTGCAATCACACCTAGGTCATGTGTAATAAACACAATAGAAGAATCAATCTCATTTCTGAGTTGCTTCATCAAATCCAGAATCGTAGCTTGTACAGTGACATCCAAGGCAGTGGTAGGCTCATCGGCAATAAGAATATTAGGATTGCAAGACATGGCCATAGCAATCATTACACGCTGTTTCTGACCACCTGAAAGCTGATGCGGGTAAGCATTTAAAACACGCTGCGGATTAGGCAACTTCACCTTTTCAAACATCTTAAGAGTGATTTCTTCCGCTTGTTTTTTATTTACTTTTTGATGAAGCATAATAGCCTCAACTACCTGATCTCCGCATGTAAATACCGGATTTAGTGAAGTCATCGGTTCCTGAAAAATCATAGAAATTTCATTGCCTCTGAACTTGCGCATTTCATCCTCAGAAATCTTTACAAGGTCAATTTGTTTGCCATCTTTAGTATGATAAATTATCTGGCCGGATTTGATGATTCCCGGAGGATTTGGAATCAATCTCATGATAGAAAGAGAAGTAACCGATTTCCCTGAACCTGACTCCCCAACTATACCAATTGTTTCCCCTCGGTATAAATCAAAACTGACATTGTTTACTGCCGTTACAGTTCCCTCTTCTGTCTTAAATTCAGTTACTAAATTCTTTACTTCAAGTAATAATTTCTTCTCCATATTGATTATTGATGACAGATAAAAATACTATTAAAAGCGTGAAAACAAAGGAGCATAAGGTGACATTAAAATCTGCTAAACATACTCCTCCACACTCGGACAAGTACAAATTAGATTTCTATCGCCATGTGAATTGTTTACACGTGCTACACTTGGCCAGAATTTACCATGCTTCACATAAGGCAACGGATAAGCCGCAACAGCCTTGGTATAGCCATGATGCCACTCTTCTGCCATCAACATACCTTCGGTGTGTGGTGCATTTTTCAATGGATTATCTGTAGCATCTATTTCTTTATTCTGTATTTGAAGGATTTCCTTTTTGATTTGAATCAGCGCATCACAGAATCTATCAAGCTCAGCTTTGTCTTCACTCTCGGTTGGCTCAATCATGAGTGTCCCTGCCACAGGAAAAGAAACTGTAGGTGCATGAAAACCATAATCCATCAAACGTTTTGCCACATCTTCCACCTCTACTCCAACTGTATGTTTGAACTGGCGGAAATCTAAAATCAACTCATGCGCAACACTTCCATTATCTCCCGTATATAAAACACTGAACTCTTCTGCAAGTCTTGCTTTCATGTAATTGGCATTCAGAATAGCAAATTTAGTAGCATCTGTAAGCCCGCTTGCTCCAAGCATCTTGATATAGCCATAGGAAATGAGCAATATACTCGCACTGCCCCATGGAGCAGATGAAATAGCCGTAATGGCTTTGTCTCCTCCTGTTTTCGTTACAGGATTTGATGGAAGATAAGGCGCTAAATGTTTTGCTACACAAATCGGCCCCATTCCCGGACCACCACCACCATGAGGAATGGCAAAGGTTTTATGCAGGTTAATGTGATTCACATCAGCCCCAATAAAGCCAGGACCAGTAAGCCCTACCTGAGCATTGAGGTTAGCACCATCCATGTATACTTGTCCGCCATGTGAGTGAATCAATTCACATACTTGCTTGATATTCGTTTCAAAAACACCATGTGTAGAGGGATAAGTTACCATAAGGCAGGAGAGATTTTCGTGATGCTCTTCCGTCTTTTTTACTAAGTCATCAAAATCAATATTTCCTTTTGCATCAGTAGCTACAACAACAACTTTAAGTCCACACATAACAGCAGTTGCAGGATTGGTTCCGTGAGCTGATGCAGGAATCAAAGCCACATCGCGATGTCCCTGACCAATATCTTTTTGATAAGCACGAATCACCTGAATCCCTGCATACTCACCTTGTGCGCCTGAATTTGGCTGTAATGAAGTAGCATAAAATCCTGTAATTTCTGAAAGCGCATGTTCCAGCTCATTGATAATTTGTACATAACCCGCCGCCTGATCGAGCGGAACAAAGGGATGTATATTGGCAAATTCCGCCCAGCTAACCGGCTCCAATTCAGCAGCAGCATTAAGCTTCATAGTGCATGACCCCAAGGCAATCATTGATTTGGTAAGCGACAAATCTTTGTTCTCTAAAGACTTGATGTAACGCATCATTTGCGATTCTGAATGATGGGTGTTGAATACAGGATGAGAAAGATATGCAGATTTCCTTTGCAGGTTTTCTGGAAAATTGTAAGATATATCAGCAGATTCATAAACTGCCGTAAAATTTATCTTTACCCCTTTTGCTTGAGCGAAAATATTGGCAAGAGCAGCAACATCATCAGGTGAAGTAGTTTCGTCTAGTGAAATACTGATAAAATTATCACAACTATAAAAGAAGTTTACCTGATTTGCCAAAGCAATCTCCTGTACTTTTTTCAGTAAATCTTTATCGCCTTTTGTATCCACAGTAATGGTGTCAAAAAAGTATTTATTATGAAGTGTGTATCCAATTTTAGCAATTTCATTTGCGAGCACCTGAGTATTGACATGAATACGAGTAGCAATATTTTTCAACCCCTGTGCACCATGATAAGCCGCATACATTCCTGCCATGATTGAAAGTAAAGCCTGAGCAGTACATATATTTGAAGTTGCTTTTTCTCTTCTGATGTGCTGTTCGCGAGTTTGCAGAGCCATACGCAATGCAGGTTTCCCCTCGGCATCAATAGACACTCCGATTATTCTTCCAGGAATAATTCGTTTAAAATCATCCTTGGTTGAAAAGAATGCCGCATGAGGACCTCCAAATCCCATCGGTACACCAAATCGCTGCGAATTTCCTACCACACAATCAGCTCCAAATTCACCAGGAGGAGTAAGTAACGTAAGTGACATTAAATCAGCCGCTACTGTTACATAACATTCCTGAGCATGACATTTCTCGATGAATGCCGTGTAATCTAAAACTTGCCCGTCATAAGCCGGATATTGCAACAATGCTCCGAAGAAATCATTAGTAATATCAACTGTATTATAATCGCCCACTACCACTTCAATTCCGAGAATGGAAGCACGAGTGTGAATCACATCAATGGTTTGTGGAAGACAAAGATTAGAAACAAAGAACTTATTATACTCAAACCCCTTTTTGTTTTTTACGCCCAAAAACATACTCATAGCCTCTGCAGCTGCAGTGCCTTCATCCAACAAAGAAGCATTTGCAATTGGCAATCCTGTAAGATCAGTAATCATAGTCTGAAAATTCAGCAATGCTTCTAGTCTCCCTTGCGCAATCTCTGCCTGATAAGGCGTGTACTGAGTGTACCAACCCGGATTTTCAAAAATATTTCTGCGGATTACGGCAGGAGTAATAGTGCCATAATAACCAAGCCCTATATAGCTTTTAAAAACTTTATTTTTAGAGGCTGTTCCCTTCAGTTGTTTCAAATACTCATATTCCGACAATGCATCAGGTAGATTTAGTTTTGAAGGGCGAAGAATTGAATCCGGCACTGTTTTATGAATAAGCTCATCTATAGTCTTGACACCTACCTTTTGCAACATCTGTTGCAGACTATCGTTATCAATTCCAATGTGGCGGCTTGTAAAATTATCTGTCGAGCGAAGTGAAATAGACATGTTTTAAAATTGTGGCGTGAAGTTAGAAATAACTGAAAAACAGAAGGCTGTAATCATGTATATTTATATGTTTAAACCGTGTTTGTTGAAAAATTGTTGATATAAAGGCTGTTAAATCATGAAAAGACCAACTGCATTTTGACTGTTCCATATCAAATAGTCAATAATCAAATTAAATTTGGAACGTTATCAGCCATAATGAAAAAAATCCTTTTTGCATTTTCTATAATACTTTCTTTCAGTGCTGTTGCTCAGGAAGAAAAGAAAGTTGTTCAGTTCTCAGGTTTTGTAATGACATCTGACTCGCTACAAGGTGTTCCTTACACTCACATCACCATTAGAAACAGAGGACGAGTGGCCACAGCAGGCGCAGATGGTTTTTTCAGCTTTGCTGCGCAAGAAGGAGACACGCTTTACTTTACTTGTATTGGGTTCAAACCATCGGTTTACATTCTGCCACAAACACTCGAAAAGGATAAATATTCAGTGATTCAGCTTATGTCCAGAACTGAATACTATCTTAAAGGAACAATTATTTATCCCTGGGGCGATAAAGATGGTTTTAAAAGAGCCTTTCGAGATTTAAAGCTGCCAAAAGACGATTTGCAACGAGCAGAAGAAAATATGGATCCACAGATGCTGGCTGCTTTGGCGCAACAGTTACAGCCAAGCGGTGGAGAGGCAAGCTCAAGAGCGTTGCGCACATCTGCTTATCAAAAATCATACTGGGGACAATCTCCTCCAAACAACTTACTGAATCCTTTTGCTTGGTATGATTTATACAAATCCATCAAAAGAGGGGATTTAAAGATCAAATCAAAATCAGATTTACCCCCTTTGAAAGATTATTAAGAGATTGTTGCGTTGCGCTCCAATTATAAGCCTGTTATTTCTTTCTATCTGAATATTATCTTTGCTTTCATCAAGCCCTTATTACTTTCTAAACAAAGCATTAGGAAGAATCCATAAAAGATTTTTGTCTTTCGTCAGCATGACAAAAGTCTCAATAGTATTAGTCATTAATGTTGGCTTTTTTTGTCATTATGAACGAAGTCTTCGAAGTGAAGAATCTAAAGAATATGCTTCTCCGCCTTTGGCGGATCAGCATGACAAAAATTTAAATAACAGTGATTATTAAATCAATTAGAGATTAGTAAATGATAACTAAAAATCCCTGCCACAATTGTGACAGGGATTTAATTTGATTTTGGTTAAACGAGTTCTATCTATAGATTACCAGACGTTGAACTAAAGTGGTATCATTCATAATGAATTTCACCATGTATGTTCCCTGTGCAAAGTCTTTGACAGATTTAGTATGTGTTCCTTCCTCCAATTTGCTCACATCTACCAACTGACCATTTGATGCATAAATCTCTACTATTGCATCAGTGTATTCAACAGAGGCTTAAGTGAGATAGGCGCTAAACTTCGCCTTTTCTAACTTTACCAGTATTTGCTCTTTCAAAGTAGTGGATAAAGACAACCCAACAAAATCAGAGGCAACGGGGAATTGCTTGTGAAGTCTATCTATCAATACTGCCACCTGAACCTTTTTGGGAGAGAACTTCAAAATCGGGGCTAATGCATAAAACATTGTTTTCCCTGTATTGGCTACATCATCCACAAAAAGGATATTTTTTTTATCAAGCGAAAGTCCTTTCAAATCAAGCCCAATTTTTGCATCCGAAGGATTAAGCTTATCTAAATCAATCGAAAAGAGATTAATACTAATTTTAGAAATGGCTTCTATCTCCCGCTTTAATACTTCTGCAAAAACAAAGCCTGTAGGCTGTATCCCAATCATCACCATTTCCTTTTCATCAAAATTATGCTCAACAATTTGATATGCTATTCGCTTTGTTTTCTGCATAATGGCAGCATGATCGAGTATTAAATTCTGTTTCATTTCTGATGACCAATATTGATGTGTGTTCAAAAGTAAATTATTCCTGACCAAATCTAAATCTCATTTCTCCACGCATAATTTTTTAATGGCAATTTTCCTGCCGTTTTCTTCCAAAGAAACCATATAAACTCCTGAATTCAAAAGCCTGTTTTCATAACGAAATTCAGATATACCCTTTTTAAGTTCTATAACATCAGATAATCGTCCCAAATTGTCTAATATCTTAATTGAAAGTTCTTCATTAGTTCTAAGATTAATCCTGAAAATGCTGTAATCTTTAAATGGATTAGGATATATATCAAAATAGCTTGTCGTTTCCTTTGCCTCATTAATGCCGGTAGGTGTTGAAAAATGAATTACAAATCTATCCCAAGTGTCTGAGGTGCTTGCTGTGAATGAATAAACAGGATTTACTTTCAAGTTAATCCATGGCGCTGCAGTTTTCCTGTCTTCAAGATAAATCTTAGTTAAAACCGGAAATGTATTTAATTGATCGAATGTTAACTTATAGTTGCCGCTTGTACCCGGCTCAAAACCTAATGATACTGAATCATTAAGAGTTTTAGTAAGCAAAGTATTAATAGCCATGTGCTGATTACCACTCAGCGTGTAGAGTGAAGGCTGTCCTAGTTTACTGTGAAATTTATTGGCATCATACAGGGAATCAAAAACATCTGTAGCACCCTGACTGTAATAAATCTTTGTTTTATCTGCAAAACCGTTTCCACTTAAAGTAATATGCATCTCATAATCATTACCCAGCTTATAAAATGGTGTCAGGATTGCGGGATTACTGACACACTCGCTCCGCGACACCGAAAAAGTACCAGAACCTGGACTGTGCTTTTTCACCCAAAATGCCTGAAAAGGAGGGAATACAGCATCTTCACTCATCATTACAGGCTGGAAAGTTCCGGCATAAGTTCCTGTTGTCTGCCAAATCTGAGCTTGTGCATCAAAACCTGATTTAGTTTGAAGTTGCAGGTATGAAAGATATGGATTACCCACAAGATTCCATCCGGAACTATACGGACGCCCTTGTAGTGAGTTATGAGTAGACCATGCTGAATTGCTCACACCTGTCAATGAATAATTATATCCCTGATTGGCGAATCCTGTAAGTGAAAAAGATTGATTGCCATTTAGGTATGCCGCATAGCCTTTAAATACATTAAAACTATCAGTAGTTATTGATTCCCACCCTCCAAGTGCACAACCGGAAGCCTGCGATTCATCATAACTAAAAAGCGTTCCCTTTGGAGAACCTAAAACACTCTGGGTTTCATCACAATTGGCAGTATGCGAAACAAAGCCCGGAATACCCGTAGCGCTGATTTGAGCAACATCAGGATTTAAAACAGGGGAACTGATTAAATGTATATTGCCACCGGAAAGCGGCACCCAGCGTTCTGCTATCACATCACCGACAATTGAGCCTGCATTGCCGGCTGTAAAATCAATTGTTGCGCAATGGACAGGAGAAGTACTCAAAAATTTCAATGTGCCGAAGTTTGAGTTCATAATACCCAGCTTGAGCATTAACCTTGAGTTGATTTCAAGATTTCCTGTAATAGTAGTATTACTGTTATTGTATAATTGCAGAGAATCTATTCTAAGTTTTCCGGCTACTTTTTGATTTACTGTCCCGTCCAGAAGCAATAAGCCTCCGGAAATAATTGATTTAGCCACATTACCTCCGGAAATATCTTTACATATATGCCAGCGGCAATTAGAGTCAATTGTGACTTGTACATTATCAGCTATTCTCACATTTCCTGATGTCACATTGGGTATTGAAATCCTTGGTAAATAAGGGGTTCCTGAAGGAATAACCACATTACTGGAACAGCTGTTTGGACCACAACATCCGGTATCAGGAGTCCAGTTTAGCGGGTTATTCCAATCTGAGGATATATTTCCGTTCCACACGTTTGAATATGCACAGCCACCAGTATCTACCGTAGCCAAAGGATTATAATTCAATGACAGAGGATCTTTGCAACCGTATAAAGGAACTGTAAGTGCCTGAAAGGCATTTAACTTTCCATATCCCCATGATATATTTGGTACTGTAGTAGTAGTATAAATATCCGTCTTTGCAGTAGTCGCAACCACCTGTTTTATTTCATTGTAATCTGCAAATGGACGTTTTTCCAGATACAGTGCAACCGCTCCTGCCACAACAGGTGAAGCCATTGAAGTTCCTCCATTCCTCATGTGTTTTCCACCATATCCTACTTTAAGCCTATTGCCGGGCGATAAGAGTAAAGATGCTATATCAAAAGAATCTCCGGTGGCAATAATAGTACTGCCTGTTGCAGAAATATCGGGTTTCTGTCTGCCATCGCGAGTAGGCCCCAAACTTGAGTTAGCTGCAATATTACCTACAAATTCACCTGAACCAATTGCACTCTGATATACGCTGTCCATATCAAGATATGCCGCCTGATTATAATAATTAGCTACAGTAATTACCTTATCGGAACATTGCCAACTTGAGACTATTGTCTGCTGGTTATCAGGGAAACGATAATTGGGAGAACTAAATCCGCTTGGCAAAATAGTCAGTATATCTGCACTCCCAATAAAAGCGCTATGTGCCCATAAATTAAAGTTTCCGCTACCTTTAGTCTGCAACCTCCAGAGATGTGTTGTATTTACCGGTTTAACCAAAAACTCAATATGATAGGATGCCCCGACCAATTCTGCATAAACACCGTAATTACAAAGCTTTGTTGCTCCGTTAAAAATTGAGTCATTAAACAAAACACCACTTCCCTGAGGCGGATTGAAATCAAGAGGAACATTGTAATACTTTGATCTTCCAAGAAAAGTAGCTGCATTGTTATCACAACCTAAAGCAAAATTTGCAAGTTTAAATTGTGCAGTATCTGCCCAAAGATCAAAGTAAACATTACTGGTAAAGTTATTATACTTAAACCAAGTGAATAGAGAATCTGTAGCACTTAAGCTATATGACAAATGAAAATTTGCGTTGCCAGCGTTACCTCCTGCCGCAACTAATGATCTTCCTTTTTTTGCAGCAATCAGGCTTTCTATAGCCTGCGCATTCAAGTCTTTACCATCATGAGAACCATAATAAGTACCCAAACTTGTATTTACCACACAGGGCATTCCTAAATCGTCTGCTTTCAAAAAAATATACGATACAGCATCTGCAACAGACTGCAAAAAGTTAGAAGAATTATAATCTACATTCACCACAACGATGTTTGCATCAGGTGCAACACCTTTATACTTTTTCATGAGCGTACTATCACTGCTCCAGCTGAGTCCGTTACCCGCTGCAATGCCTGCAACCGTTGTGCCATGTCCCTGATCGCTTAATGGCGGAATATAATTGCAGTTGCCACTGTTGATATCAGCTGAGTCCCAGGAAAGTCCTGATACCTGATCCCACATATACTTTATTCTTGTTGTGCCATCAGGATTTTTAAAATCGCCATGATTAAAAAACATACTTCCATCTATAATACCGACTACTACATTCTTCCCTGTAAATGCTTTGGGTAAAGGCGCATTGCCATTGTGGACCTCATTGATATTATTTCTGATTCGCGCAGTATCAGCAAAAGACATGCCTTTGGCAAAAGTGTTTTCTATGCGCTCTATAAAAGGCAAATCAGAAAAAGCCACAAGCTCCCGATAAGGAATTTCAACGGAACAAATTGAGCCTATGTTGTAATTGAACTTCCCTCCTGATTTTATTGCAGCTGTTTTTATTTGCGCTGCATTGCCTTTCACCAGCAATGGCATAAGCTCCATACTGTTAGCATATTTGGATTGCTGTAGCTTGCTGTATAAATTTATATCAAGTTTGGTTTTGACTTGGGCGTGTGAGTAGATGCAAAAACAAACAAAAACAAAGGCCAAAAGAAATCTCATTTTTATCATTTTGTTTATCAAATATACTCAATAATATCTTGCACTATAACTCTTTGATTTATGTTTTATAAAATGAGTTGCACTGATAGTAAAAGACGAATTGCGAACTTTTGTATTCAAATGAAATAAATAAGTGATTAAAACTTAGAAAATCATTTCTGATTATGCTTCGATGGTATATATTCGCCTAACAGAAAAAAGATAACATGATAATAGAGCAAATAGCATTTGTACTTTTTGCAGGCGCAGTAATCTTTGTTGCCTCAAAAGCATTTTATAAAATATACCGCAACATCATGTTGGGTAAAAGTGAGACCATAAAAGGCAACCTGAATGCTATGATTTTGGTGGCTCTTGGTCAGCAGAAAATGTTTAAAAGACCGGTAGCTGCTTTACTGCATGTTGTAATTTATGTTTCGTTTGTTATCACACAAATAGAACTTATAGAAATAGGCATTGATGGCGTATTTGGCACACATAGATTTATATATCACCTTTGGGAAAACAGTCCAATCCTTGAAAGCCTGTATGTTTTCACTATCAGCTTTATTGAAATACTTACGCTACTCACATTGTTTGTTACCATTGCTTTCCTATGGAGAAGAAATTTATTGAAGCTCCCGCGTTTCACCAAGCCTGAGCTCAAAGGCTGGCCTACCAAAGATGCCAATATAATTTTGATTATGGAGCTCTTTCTCATTACCAATATCTTTTTAATGAACATAAGCGATATGGCTTATGCAGATGGGAAATATGGTTTTTTTCTTAGTGGTCTTATTTCTCCTCTTTTTG
>CANHIG010000010.1 GCA_947461105.1 Bacteroidota bacterium
TAAACCTTCACCTGTATTGCCTAATCCACCAGGATTGGAGGTGAGAACAAACATAATTCCATCGGCTCCTCCTCCATTGCCACAACCCAGAAAAACCGAAAATGTATAGTCAAAGGAGTTATTTAGATTAATGGTTTTGTTCTGAAATACTGCCCCTGCCTGATCGTTTGAATTTGGGGTAAGTAAAAAACAATTGCAGCCACTATAAGCACTCGAATTACCTAATAACGTGTAGTTCTGTGAGTAGGAAGCAACATAAAAAAGTAAGAACAAAATAGTTAATGTAAAAAACCTTTTCATTTCAAATTTCATAGTTGTTTACTATTAGTGCATTTAAAAATTCCATCAAAGCCAATTGCATTGTTACTAATTAGCCATAAAACAACAAAATTCGACTTTAGAGAAAAGGTTCCCCAATCGAAATATGTGCTCGAACTAATTAGACAGTTTTAGAATGACATGAGTTGCATACCTCCTAAAACAAAACGAATGAGTTTAAATGTAAAAAATATTAAACAAAAAGTAAAAAATGAAGGTGCCGTATATTTATGCTAACGGTGTAACATAGGAATCTGTATTCCTGGTCAAAGCCAAACGAACCCATTTACCCGCCTCTTCTGCATACTTGCGAACAGCAAGTCGCTCAGCGTTGCATGGACCATTGCCGCTTATTACTCTTTTAAACTCATCCCAATCTGGATCGCTGAATTCCCAAATCCCTGTATCAGGATTTTTTCGAAGATTAGGGTCAGGAAAAGTAAGTCCTAATTCTAGAATTTTTGGAACATATTGATCCAAAAACTGATTTCTCATATCATCATTGGAGGCAAGCTTCACCTTCCAACGCATTAATTTTTCAGAATGCTCTGAAGCAACATCAGGTGGACCAAAAAAATGAAGTAGTGGGCGATACCATCTGTTTATTGCAGCTTGAAGCATTTCTCTTTGCTTCTTTGAACCCGTAGCCAAATACACTACATTATCGTGACCTTGTTTTAAATGAAAACTTTCTTCATAGCAAATTCTTTCCAAAGCCCTGCAATAAGGGCCATAAGAACCTTTTGAATTAATCACCTGGTTAACAATCGCTGCACCATCTACCAAAAAACCAATCACAGCCACATCGGCCCAAGTTTCTGCAGGGTAGTTAAAAACATTGCTGTACTTAGATTTTCCAATCAGTAAATCATGAAGCATCGCCTCTCTACTTTTCCCGAGTGTTTCAGCTGCGCTGTATAACAATTGTCCATGACCAATTTCATCCTGAACTTTAGCAATCAGCGCCAGCTTTCTTCTGAAATTAGGAGCACGGGTTATCCAAGTTCCTTCGGGCAATGCACCTACAATTTCGCTGTGAGCATGCTGCTCAATCATACGAAGCAGTTGTCGTTTATATTCAACCGGCATCCAATCGTGTGGTTCAATTTTTTCACCACGAGCGATTCTTGCCTCAAACTCAGCAAGATTCTCGGGATCTTCCTGTGTGGCATTTAATCGTTTGGTGTCTTCAGGAGATATATAAGCATTACCGTACATAAGACTATTTTTGTAGTGACGAAGTTAGTTTATAAAGATTCAATTTTCAAAAAAGGTTGATTAATATCATAAAAACTGCCTGAAGAACCATGTGTCCTGAAAACTCAATCCATCTTAGCTTCTTTATAATCATAATATTCCTGCATATTGTTTTGAGCAATATTCATTCCCATTGCTGATATTTTTAAGGTCAAATTTTCCGTTTGAGGCACATATATTTTCTTGTCAGGTTGTAACAGGTAACGTATATCCAAACTAAATTGTTCAATTTTAGCAACCAACTTTACCCGGAATGGCTCTGCTGATTTTATAACTATTCTGCTCAAGGTTTTATCCGCTTTATTCAAATAAATGTATCCTGGAATATTATCCGCTAAAAAACTGAAGCTTTCCGGCAATGCCTTTTCATTGAAATTAAAACTGAGTACAATTTGGGTTTCGTTTTGAGAAACAATTTTAATCTTTTGCTCATCAACCAAATCTCCTTTTTGAGTTCTAGCTCTACCTTCCTGTGCATTCATTTGCACCTCCTCCTTTAGTTCCTCCTGAGTAGGCTTTGCTCCGTTTACTGATAACAATTTCCATTTAGAGCCACTTGGTCTTTGAGGATCATAACTCAAGATTTTTTCGCGCTTTTTATTCTCTTTATCAGTATCAATGATTTTAATCTTGTAAGCGAATTTTTCCAGATATCGCTCTTCAAACAAATCATTTAAAAACTTCTGAGGCACTTTATACTCACGTAAAATTTGCTGAGGAGTTTGTGCAAAGGCACTCGAGCTTAACAATGAAAACAGCACAAAGAAAAATCTGGTCATTACTTATCGTTTTTATTTGATTCAATTTTAATCACTTTTTTGCCGATTTTGATATTTACTTTTTCGTTCTTATCAGATGATTTAATCACAACACTGTCTTTATTAATAATTTGAACAATCTCCTCATCTTCCATTGTATCAGTATCCTCTTCAACATCATTACACTTTGCGCATGTTAGCTTTCCGTTTTCAACTGAAATAAGATTGCTCGAGAGGTCTTCTTCATCAAACTCTTTTTCGAAGTTAACCATATCAAGATTAAAAGAGCTATTAATTTTTACGCTCTTTCCTTGGGGAACATAAAGTGTATAAACTACATCCTGATTCCTGAACTTGGCATTTTTAAAGACTTCAACCCTTTCGCTCAATTCAAGAGATGAGTCGCCTTGGATAAAACGTGTATGAATCAGATTGATTTGCTTGCGCGCATCAAGCCTATTTCTGCCAGAGGCAGAAAGGGTTTGCTCCAAATGAAAGAGGGAATCTTCAGAAACAGCAAGCTTTACAGTACTTCTCCCAAATAAAAAACCATTTTCCGTAACCATTATATCCCCAAGAAAGGCTTCCACCTCTGTGTATCTTTCAGAAAGTTGAACACTATCTATTGGATTTACATACAATACATTACCAGCCGGTTGTAGCATACTTAACTTTTCAGTTTGTGACTCATCTGACTTAAAGTTATTTGCAATAGAAATTGAAAAATAAAAGATGATAGCTAAAGCCAATACCCATAAAGAAGCTGCTGTAATGGAGATTTTTTTATGGAAAACAACTTTACTTGATGCTATAAAAGTGGCACACAGATACATCAGAAAAAACAATGGCACTCCAATAACCACAAATAAGGCAATCGCACTGATAATATAGTAAGTATGAGAATTAAAAATGAGCTGAGTAAAAACAGCAAATTTGGGTAATCCGATTACAGAAAATCCTGCTGCGGATACTAGGATTCCAAACAGTATAAATAATGAAATGATGAATACGATAATTGCAACAAACTTCAAGAAACCTTTGGCAATCATAAGTATCAACGTTCCGAGCTTCGCAATCAAATCATTATCTCTTAATGGCTTATTGATAGCATCCGTAGCTCTGCTCAAAGTCTCTTTTACTTCTTTCTCTATAGTATCAAGATTGACTGGCTCTCCTTTCATTTGCAGCTTATCTGCATAGGTTTTCGCTTCAGGTATTACCAACCAAAAAACAAGATATACCAGCAAAAATGTTCCGAAACTAAACCATAGTAAAACTACAAATGCCAAACGAATCCAAAGCGCCTCTTTAATTCCAAAATAATGACAAAAACCAGCAATTACACCCCCAAGAATTTTACTTTCCGGATCACGGAAAAGCTTTTTTGTTGAGTTCTTAGAGGCCGTTGTCTCGCTTTGATTACTTGCTGGTTGAGATTGTTGCTGATTTTCATTTTCGGTAACAGTAACATCACCAACAATTTCTTCAGGTTTTCCTAATTGGAATATAATAAAGTCGACATCCTCCATATCTACCACCTGCCTGTTTTTGTCTAGTCGCTTAGAAAAAACCTCTGCCATCCTATATTCTATATCACTCATGATTTCGCTTCGCTCCTGCTCATTCGTAAATCTGTTTTTCAGTGATTGGATATAGTTGCTCAACTTGTCGAAAGCTTCCTCATCAATAATAAAAGGCATCCCTCCTAAATGAATATTTATTGTCCTTTTCATGTTTTATAGATTATAATGTTTTGTTTAAAATTTTTTTAACCGCTTCGCTCAGTTGATTGTATGCTTTCTCTAATTCACTAAGGAAATTTTTTCCTGAATCGGTTAGTGTAAAATACTTTCGAGGCGGCCCTGAGCTGGACTCTACCCATCTGTATGTGAGCAGTCCCTCATTTTTCAGCCTTGTAAGCAAAGGATAGAGTGTGCCTTCTACAATTAATAATTGTGCTTCTTTAAGCTCATCAATAATGTCACTGGGATATTTTTCCCCTCCCGACAAAACTGATAGTATGCAAAACTCCAGCACCCCCTTTCGCATTTGCGCTTTACTATTTTCGATATCCATCTTTATAAATTAATGATTAATAAAATTTTATTTGCTTACAGCATTCTGAATCTGAGTACAACCCGGTAAGTAGCAGCTGTATTTATCTCATCAAGATTGAGCCGCATTTTGGAAAGCTGGTTTTCCACCTCTCTTTTCAATTGCTCATCGTTAGTATCGATTGTCAGAATATTGATTTTGCCACCCTCCTTTACTTTAAAAGCAACTTCAGCAAAAAATTCCGAGTTGGTTTGTATGAGCAGAAAATCAGGAAACAAAATTTGGGTTTTGATTTCCGTAGAAATTTCCCTTTCAATCTTTCTTTCTTCTTTGCTTGTATTTGGCCTTGCAGCAAATGCTGTTGTCCCCGTCAGCATCATTAAGGTGAAAAACACTTTTAGTGAATTGTGAATTCTCGTTTTCATAGTTTATAGTTTTTGTTTTGAATCACAATGCAAAGATATAATTAAAACAATGAACTATGCAATAAATAGTACTAAAATAAAATTTAAATCATTGATAATCAGAGTGAAAAAATTAGGAACTAGTTAATTTTCTGTTAATAGAGCATAAAAAATCATACGACACAAACGAATAATTGTAGATATTTACCTTGAAAAAAAATATTTTCATCACAAAAATTCATCATGAAAAAATCATTACTATTTGGTTTAATGCTCATACTATTGCTACCGCTGAGCATTATAGCACAAGACTCAGACAAAACCATAAAGGAAGTTGCAGTAAAACCAAAAGACGTAACGCCTGCTGCTGATACCATTTCAAAAAAATGGAGATTCGGTGGCTCTATAGCTGCAAACTTTGGTCAAGTGGCTCTCGTAAATTGGGCAAATGGTGGTCAAAACTCCATGTCTGTATTGTTTAACGGCAACTTTTTTACCAGATTCAAAAAAGGGAAATTTGCCTGGGATAATGATTTATCTCTTTCATGGGGATTTATTGCTCAAGGAAAAATCCGTGACGTACAAAAAAACAAATTTCCAATCCGTAAAAACGTTGATGTGCTTCAACTTACATCAAGATTCGGATATGCGCTAGACAAAAAGAATACTGTATATGTAGCCGGATTACTTGACTTTAGAACACAACTCACAAACAGTAACGAATATCCTGGTGACAGTATCAAACGAAGAATTTCATCATTTGCTGCTCCAGCATACCTCACTTTATCACTTGGTATCAATTATAAACCTGTAAGCTATTTTTCATTATATGTTTCACCGGTAGCCGGCAAATTGACTTTTGTTACTAAGGATGTTCCCGGAGCTGTAACACTTAATGATATTGATGAAACCAGATACGGTCTTGACCTTGGTAAAACCATGCGCGCAGAAATTGGGGCATATATCAGAGCAGACTTTCAAAAAGACATCTTTAAAAATGTAAACCTGAAAACATCGGTTGAGCTATTCCAAAACTACACTGAGAAGAAAAAGCTTGATTTATTAGTTGATGAAGAGATAAAAGCAATTACAGACGCAGGAGGAACACCAAGTCAGGATTTACTGAACAAACAATACTACGACAACAGAAAAAATACGGATGTAAACTGGACCACAGCAATTACTTTTAAAATCAATAAATTCCTGCAAGCCTCTTTAGAAACTCAATTAATTTATGACCATGATATTGTACTTCCAAAATACAGAGGTGACGGCACAGAATACAAAGGACGAGGCACACAATTTCGTGAAGGATTTAACCTTGGAATCGGATATAAATTCTAAAATTGAAAAAAATTGTCTTTTAAAAAGTCTCTGTCAAACGCAGAGACTTTTTTGCTTATTAAGATTCTTTCTCATTCAAGTTCCTATACTTAACCTTTTTTTACAACCATTTTCATTTGTTAAAAATAACTTTGCCCCACTAAAAACGCTAATATGGAAATTATAGGAAGTTCGCAATCAGTAGATATTGCAGCGCTCAATGAAAAAATAAACAGAGAAAGCGCATTCGTAGATGTATTAAATCTGGAGCTGAGCAAAACAGTTGTGGGACAGAAATACATGATAGAAAGATTACTCGTTGCAGTTCTTGCAAATGGTCATATTCTACTCGAAGGTCTGCCGGGATTGGCAAAAACGCTTTCCATTAAATCTCTTTCAAAGGCTATCAATGCTAAGTTCTCGAGAGTTCAGTTTACTCCTGATTTGCTACCAGCAGATATTATCGGAACGATGATTTACAATCAAAAAGACAATGACTTCATCGTAAAGAAAGGGCCGATTTTTGCAAACTTTATTTTAGCAGATGAAATCAACCGTGCTCCGGCAA
This sequence comes from Bacteroidota bacterium, assembly GCA_947461105.1. Lineage (GTDB taxonomy): Bacteria > Bacteroidota > Bacteroidia > Chitinophagales > LD1 > CALAYL01. The sequence continues at coordinate 6,684 of CANHIG010000010.1, forward strand.
AAGTTCAGTCTGCATTGCTAGAAGCTATGCAAGAACGACAGGTTACCATCGGAGAAAATAGCTACAAACTAGATGAACCATTTTTAGTTTTGGCTACTCAAAATCCTATTGAGCAAGAAGGTACTTACCCACTTCCCGAGGCTCAGGTAGATCGTTTTATGCTAAAGGTTGTTATTAACTATCCCAAAAAAGAGGAGGAGCAATTGATTATCCGTCAGAATATGGCTTTGGAAATGAAACCAATCAATACAGTAGTAGATAAAGAAGCCATAATGATTGCACGACAAACTGTGCGGGAAGTATACATGGATGACAAAATTGAAAAATATATTTTGGACATCGTGTTTGCATCAAGAAATCCTGAAGAATATAAGCTGAATAAAATCAAGCAATTTATCAGCTATGGTGGTTCACCAAGAGCAAGTATAAATCTTGCATTGGCTTCAAAAGCATATGCGTTTATCAAACGAAGAGGCTACGTAATTCCGGAAGATGTGAGAGCTGTATGCTATGATGTAATGCGTCACAGAATAGGACTTACATACGAAGCTGAAGCCGAAAATATCAAGCCTGATGAAATAATCAGTGAAATATTGAACACTGTAGAGGTTCCATAGTCGTTGAAGAAATTTAGTTTTCAGAATCTGCTGTTCTCAAAAAAATCAAGAGTGAGTAAGTAATAAACATGAGTGCCACTGTCGTCATATCAATTTTAATTGGACTAGCTATAATAACTATAGCTGCAGTAGCTGTCTTGTTTTTTCTTGCCAATAAAAACAGAAGCAGTGAAGCCTCTATACAACAAACAAATACAAATGAAAAGAAGGCTCATATCCGCAGAATCGAAATAGTAACCAGAAAACTTACTAATCAGGTTTTTGCCGGAAGTTACCATTCTGCTTTTAAGGGAAGAGGGATGTCTTTTTCCGAGGTGCGTGAATACCAATATGGCGATGATGTGAGAACTATTGACTGGAATGTTACTGCCAGAGGAGGTAAACCATACATCAAAGTTTACGATGAGGAAAGAGAACTAACTATGATGCTTTTGATTGATGTGAGTCGCTCTACGCTATTTGGCACTCAAAATGAGTTCAAAAAAGAAATCATTGAAATCATAAGTGGCATTTTTGCGTTTTCTGCGATCACTAATAACGATAAAGTGGGTGTGATTTTCTTTAGCGATAAAGTAGAAAAATATATCCCGCCCCAAAAAGGCAAAACACACATTCTGAGAATCATTTCAGAAATAGATGGATTTGAATCTACTTCAAAGGGAACAGACATCAAATCTGCTTTGCATTTTTTCAATAATGTAAACAAGAAGAAATCAATTGCATTTATCATTTCCGATTTTATCAGCGAAAGGAATTTTGAAAAAGAACTCGCTGTAGTAGCCCGAAAACATGATTTCATAGGCATTCAGGTGTTCGATAAATTTGAAGAATTGATGGAAGACGCTGGTTTGATAATGATGCAGGATAATGAAACCGGACAGAGCATGTATGTAAACACCTCTGATAAAAGCATACATAAACAAGCAAAATCTGCGTTTGAAAAAAGACAAAAAGAAACTAAAAATCTGTTTCAAAAGTCAGGAGCGCAGTTCGTTTCAATTGCAACAACTGATAATTACGTAAAGTCACTGATTCAAATGTTTCAGGAAAGAGGTTCAAGAAGATAATATAAAATGAAAGTAGTTAGTAATAAAAATAAGGCTTTAAAATATGCAATGAGAACATGGCTTTTGTTCTTATCGATTAGCACATTAAGTACCGTAAATATTGCAGCGCAAGTTTCAGTAAGCTTCAGAGCAGATTCTAACAAAATCATGATTGGTGACCCTCTGAAATTTAAACTTGTTATTCAAAAGCCAGCCAAGACAACTATTGAGTTTCCAAATTTCGCAGGAGATACTATTGCCAAGCTGGAAATATTTGAAAAAGGAAAGATTGATACCGCAACTATAAATGATAAAATAGTTTTATCGCAGACTGTTACGCTGTCTGCTTATGATTCCGGAACTTATCACATATCAGCATTTCCGGTTTTTTTCGTTACAGAACAAAAAACTACTGACTCAGCTCTTTCAAATGAGTTTGACGTATTCGTTTCTACACTTGATGTAGACACTTCAAAACCGATAAAACCCATCAAAGCTCCGATGGATGTACCTTATGTAATTCAGGAGTTCAAATGGTGGATTTTAGCAGCTCTGCTCCTTATATCTGCTCTTGTTGCTTATCTACTTTACAGAAAATACAGGAAAAAACCTGCTGCCACTGATGAGAAGCCCCGACCTAAAGAACCTGCTCATATATGGGCTATAAACGAGTTAACCAAACTAGATAATGAAAAGCTTTGGCAATCTGATCAACATAAAAAATTCTATTCTCGCCTGAGTGATATCCTGAGATTATACCTTGAATATCGCTTCGATATTTATGCTATGGAATCTACAACTGATGAAATAGAAACACTGATTGCAGATTTAAAACTGAAAAATGAGTACAGGAACAGATTGCTTGAAACACTTCGCTTATCAGACTTTGCAAAGTTTGCAAAGATGACTCCAATGCCTGATCAAAACATGAGAAGTATGGAAAATGCCAAAGCATTTGTAGAACATACCAAGCCAAACGAACAGGAATTATTAAACCAACAAACTGGAGAGATAAAATAGATGTTTAAAGAATACTCACATATCACTTTCGCAGATAAATGGGTGCTTTATACTATACCTATTGTAGTTGTATTGATGATACTGTGGTGGTTTTATTCGCTGCGAAAGAAAAGTCCGGTATTGAATTATTCTGATTTATCGGTATTCTCAAATTCAAAAACACCAATCAGAGCCATTGCGCTAAAGTATCTTCCGTTACTGAGAATTTTGGTTGTTGCATTTTTATTATTGTCATTAGCGAGGCCTCAGTCATCATTCAACGAATCAGAAATCACTACTCAAGGTATAGACATCGTAATGAGTCTTGATGTTTCTTCCTCCATGCTTGCCAGAGATTTTAAACCAAACAGACTGGAGGCAGCAAAGAAGACTGCGCTTGATTTTGTAAACGGCAGACCAAATGATAGAATAGGATTGGTGATTTTCGGAGGAGAAAGTTTCACCCAATGTCCGGTTACTATTGACCACACTGTGGTTAAAAATCAACTGAAAGAAATGAAAAACGGACTGCTTGAAGATGGTACAGCCATAGGAATGGGACTTGCAACTGCAGTGCAACGTTTGAAAGACAGCGAGTCGAAAACCAAAGTAATTATTCTGATGACAGATGGGGTAAACAACAAAGGGTTAGTTGACCCATCTACAGCAGCTGACATTGCCATCCAATTTGGAATTAGAGTGTACACCATTGGAGTAGGCACACAAGGACAGGCCTATACTCCGGTAGCTATGGATCAAAATGGCAATTTGATATACGATTATGCAGAAGTACAAATTGATGAAAATTTGCTGAAAGAGGTGGCTGAAAGAACAGGAGGGGAATATTTCCGCGCAACAAACAACGAAAAACTGAAAGATATTTTTGCAGAAATAGACAAGCTGGAAAAAACAAAAATCAAAGTTTCTTCATACACACGAAAAAAAGAAATGTTCTATCTGTTTGCATTTATAGCACTTGAGTTACTGATTTTAGAGTGGCTTTGCCGAAATTCATTTTTAAAATCAATTCCTTAAACCATGGAAATGTTCAGATTTGAAAATAGCGAGGAACTGTGGTTGCTTTTGGGGCTGATACCTGCATTGATATTGTTTTTGCTTCACCTGAGATGGAAAAAAAATAAAATCAAAAAAATCGGGAATAGCACATTGGTTAAAAAACTAATGCCCGATTTTTCTGTACCCAAATTAGTGCTCAAATTTTGTCTATTATCTATAGCTTATACTTTTTTGGTACTAGGATTAGCAAACCCTCAGGTTGGGACAAAAACTGAGAAAGTGAAACGAAGTGGTATTGATGTAATTATTGCCCTTGATGTTTCAAAAAGTATGTTGGCAGAAGATGTGGCACCAAGCAGATTATCAAAAGCAAAAAATTTTATTTCACGTTTTATTGATGATTTACAAAACGACAGACTGGGTATAATCGTTTTTGCAGGTAGAGCCTATTTACAAATGCCGGTTACAGTTGACTACAGTGCGGCTAAAATGTATTTAAAAACTATTTCTACCGATATGGTTCCCACTCAGGGAACTGCAATATCTCAGGCAGTAGATTTAGCTATGGAGTCCTTTGATAAAAATGCGAAAACATCCAAAGCGTTAATTATTATCTCTGATGGAGAAGACAATGAAGAAGGCTCTAATGAAGCGGTAGATGAAGCCGTAAAAAAAGGAGTGCGCGTATACACCATTGCTGTAGGCTCTGACAAAGGGGGACCTATTCCATTGGGCAATGGAGATTTCAAACGCGATGGTAATGGCAATATTGTATTATCGAAAGTGAACAGAGATATATTGAGAGAATTAGGCATTATTGGAAAAGGTAAAGCCTATAACCTTGACAACAGTGCAGATGCGGTAAATGCTATTCTTAGTGATTTAGGAAAACTGCAAACCAGAGATTTTGAAGAAATGGTTTATACTGATTATGATGACCAGTTTCAGTGGTGTTTGTTGATCGCGGTGATCTTCCTGTTGATTGATTACCTTCTTAGTGAACGAAAAAGCCGATTTGCTTTTAAAATTTAAGATGCAATGAAGAGTCAAGTCAGAAATGTTTTTTCAAATGCTATGCTGATAGTTTCGGTGTATTTGCCTTTACATGCATTCAGTCAGGAAGAACGTGCATTAACCAGACAAGGAAACAAGGACTTTAATAAAGGAAATTTCACTGATGCAGAAGCCAATTACAAAAAGGCTTTAGATAAAAAGAATAATTTCCCCGAAGCCATTTTCAATTTAGGCGATGCCATCTATAAGCAAGGAAAAAGAAATGAAGAAGCCGCTGTTCAGTTTGACCTGGCAGCAAAAACATTTACCGATAATAAACAAAAAGCCAAGGCGCTTCACAATCTTGGCAATGCACTGCTATCCTCAGATAAATATGAGGAATCTGTGAGCGCCTATAAACAAGCGCTGAAACTCAACCCAAATGACCAGGATACGAAGTATAATCTCGCTTATGCTCAGGCAAAACTGAAACAACAGCAACAACAAAATAAAGACAACAAAAACGATAAAAACAAAGATCAGGAGCAAAAAAAGCCTGACAGCCCTGATAAAAAAGACAAAAAGGACGACAATAAAGGCGAAAACAAAGGCGACAATAAAGATAAACAAGGTCAACAACCGCAACCCAAACTCTCTAAGGAAGCAGCTGAAAAATTACTTCAAGCTCTCCAAAATGAAGAGCAAAAGACTCAGGAAAAAATGAATAAAAAACAGGCAAGACCTGTGGAAGTTAAGATTGAAAAGGATTGGTAAAAATCTTTACACAACACCTGTGCTCTCAGCTTCAATCTTATATCTTCATTAATATTTCAAAACAATGACTCACAACTGATTGTTTCTCCTTTTTAGTTGTATAAAAATATACCTTTGCGGTTTGCAAAAATGGAGAAAACAGCTACTGAAACGTTTATAATAAATGATTTTAACGATACTGTCGAAGAGCCTTCGCATATTGAAGTAATCGGTGCACGTGTTCATAATCTTAAAAACATTGATGTCAATATTCCCCGCAATCAGCTGGTGGTAATTACAGGATTGAGCGGCAGTGGCAAATCTTCGTTAGCATTTGATACTATATATTCCGAAGGGCAAAGAAGATATTTAGAAAGCTTCTCAGCTTATGCGCGACAGTTTATTGGCAACCTCGAACGGCCGGATGTAGATAAAATAAACGGACTATCGCCCGTTATCTCCATCGAACAAAAATCAACCAATCGAAATCCCCGCTCCACAGTAGGAACAGTTACTGATATATATGATTTCATCAGACTACTTTATGCCCGCGCCTCTGATGCCTACTCCTACGAAACGGAAAAGAAGATGGTGAAATTCACCGAAGAACAAATTCTTGAAAATTTGCTGAGCAATCATGAGGATAAGAAACTTATGTTTCTTGCTCCTGTTGTTCGCGGAAGAAAAGGACACTACCGCGAGTTATTTGAAAACGTTCGCAAACAGGGTTATCTGAAAGTACGAGTAGATGGGGAAGTGGTAGATGTGAAACCTAAAATGCAGGTGGACAGATTTGTGGTGCATGATATCGAAATGATTATTGATTCCGTAACCGTAAATGAAAAAAGCAAAGATAGACTCAGAGCCGCTCTTCAGGCAGGACTTAATAAAGGCAAAGGTCTCATCATGCTTTTGGACACTACTACTAACAAAACTTTCTTTTTTTCCAAACACCTGATGTGCCCCGATTCGGGAATATCCTACGAAGAGCCATCACCAAATTCATTCTCGTTCAATTCACCTTATGGTGCATGCCCAAAGTGTAACGGTCTGGGGCAAACCTATGAGGTAGTAAGTAACATAATTATTCCCGATGAGTCTGTATCCATAAACAAAGGAGGCATTCTGCCAATTGGTGAAGCAAGAGAAAATTTCATTTTCAAAGAACTGGAGGGTATTGCAAAAAAATATAAGTTTTCGCTCACTTCTCCAATTTCAAAAATTCCGAAGGAGGCATTAAATTACATACTCACCGGTGACCCTAATCAGGAGGAAGATGAGGAGGAGATAGAGATTCAGGAATTTGACGACAGATGGTACACACTGAAAAAAGGTGGCATTGTCGGTATGCTCAAAAGATGTTTCCGATTCACCACCTCCGAAAGTATACGCTCATGGGCGGAAGGCCACATGACCAGTATGACTTGCGAATCCTGCAAAGGCACACGATTGAAAAAAGAATCGCTGTTTTTCAAAATTGACAATAAAAACATCGGAGAACTTGCTTCATGGGATATTGATGTATTGGCAGAATGGTTTAGCAATCTGGAAGAAAGAATCAGCGACAGACAAAATCTGATTGCAAAAGATTTATTGAAAGAAATCAGAACCAGAATTCAATTTATACTTGACGTGGGCCTAGATTATCTTTCGCTCAATCGTCCTGCAAAATCGCTTTCAGGTGGAGAGGCGCAACGAATAAGATTAGCAACACAAATAGGTTCGCAGCTTTCGGGTATTACTTATATTCTGGATGAGCCTAGTATAGGATTACATCAACGCGATAATCACCAACTCATCAAAGCATTGCGCAAACTCAGCGATGCACCAAATACAGTTTTAGTTGTAGAACATGACAAGGACATTATGCTCAGCAGTGACTATATTATTGATATTGGACCGGGAGCAGGCGAGCATGGCGGAAAAATTATTGCAGCGGGAACACCAAAAGATTTCATCAAAAACAACTCTACTACAGCCAAATATCTTTCAGGAAAACTGAGCATAGAAGTGCCTGAAAAAAGAAGAACAGGAAGTGGAAAAAATCTTGAAATAATGGGCGCCACAGGTAATAATCTCAAGAAAGTAAATGCCTCATTCCCTCTTGGTAAATTTATTTGTGTTACGGGCGTTTCAGGTGGCGGAAAATCATCTTTGATTGTTGATACACTATACCCGATTCTATCAAAGTATTTTTTCAGAAGCAATCTGAAAGCATTGCCATATAAGGAAATAAAAGGACTGGAATATATTGACAAAGTGATTGAAATAGACCAATCACCTATAGGCAGAACGCCACGCTCCAACCCCGTTACTTACATCAAAGTATTTGATGAAATCAGGAAGCTGTTTGCGCAATTGCCGGAAGCAAAAATCAGAGGTTATCAACCCGGAAGATTTTCATTTAACGTGAAAGGCGGTCGCTGTGAAGAATGTCAGGGCGGGGGGTTGAAAGTAATAGAAATGAATTTTCTGCCTGATGTAGAAGTACTATGTGAAAAATGTCAAGGCAAGCGATACAACAGAGAAACACTTGATGTTCGCTTCAAGGGCAAATCAATAAATGATGTGCTCAATATGACTGTGGAAGATGCGATGACGTTCTTTGAAAATGTTCCTTCTATTTATCCAAAAATCAAAACATTGTATGATGTAGGACTTGGATACATCAGATTGGGGCAATCCTCCACAACACTATCGGGTGGCGAGGCGCAACGCGTGAAACTTTCTGCCGAACTCAGTAAAAAAGATACCGGAAAAACTTTTTACATTCTCGATGAACCCACCACAGGCTTACACTTCAACGACATAAAAGTACTGCTTGATGTCCTCAATAAATTAGTAGACAAAGGCAATACTATTCTTGTGATTGAACACAACATGGATGTAATCAAAGTAGCTGACCATATCATAGACATTGGCCCCGAAGGCGGTAATAAAGGCGGAACAATAATAGCCCAAGGAACTCCGGAAGAAGTAGCCAAAGTGAAAGGCAGCCACACAGCTAAGTTTTTAAAAGAGGAATTGTGATGATTCGCTTTGCGATTGTTCGATAATTCTATCTATCAATCGCAAAGCGAAAGCGAAGCGAGTCGCATATCGCGCATAATCAAAAATCAGGTTTAGGCAGAATGACAAACTATAGCACCCATTACAGTGAAAGTAGCTATCCAATATCCCGTATGAATTAGAATATACTTCCAACCTCTTCGCTCAAACAAAGCATTAATACCTATTATGGGAAGAATCAGAAATATAGATGATATTGCTCCATGAAGTGCTCCATGCTTATAGGTACGGAAGCTATGTCCATGAGCTTCCATAATAGAATTATAAAGTTCGCTGTTTGCTGCTACAGCTTTAGGGTCTGACATCAAAAGAGAATAAACGCCCATTTGATGAATCACTATGGAATGAAGAGAAATAGTAATCAATAAACCAAAGAAATAAGTCAGTCCTAAAATCAGTGGCATATTAGCTCCTTTCAGCTGCTCTTCTGTCAGCCCAGTCGCTTTCACCCAAGCAGTTCCTAATACTTTTGGGTTGTACCAAACAAATCCTATTGCCAGAGGCGCCAGCGCAGTGGCAAAAATCATTATAAAATTTAATTTCATGGTTAGTGGGTTTTGGTTATTAAATCGGCTGTCAAAATCGTCAACCAACCCTAACATATTACTTTTTTCTAAATCAAAGATTATTCAATTCCACGAAAAAATTAATGCAGTGAAAGTTTTAATCCTTCGACTGCATTAACAATCACAAAGCATTATGAATCAAAGCTTTACTCGATTTTTACCATCCTGCTCTTATAGCTCTTTTCCTCACAGTTGATTGATAGAATATAGACTCCAGCATGTAAATCTGAAGTATTAATATGTAAATCATTCGAGCTCTTCTCTGCTATTTTTCTGTCGTAAACTTTTTGACCTGCAACATTTAAAATTTCCAATGAAAAAGGTTTGCCATTAAGCTGACTGATATCTATTACCGCCTCATCTTTTACAGGATTTGGATATACTGCTATTTGATTTTCTTCAATTTTATCAATACCGGTAGTATTTACACTATCATTCTCCCAGGCATAATCAATAGTAGTAGTATCAAAAACAATTTTAGCGTAGTATGTAGATTTCTTGTTTACAGAATCATAGTATCGTTGCTCTTCAAATTGAGATTGATGAACTATAGTTTGGAAGTTGGAAAAGCTGCCATACATAGTAGAGTCGCCAACTACCACCACCCATGCCTGTCCATCAGTATTATAATTGCAAGCCGGCACTCCGCTTATATAATCGGTACAATAACGCCTCACGGCAGCAAAGCGATTTTGCTGACGGCCAATTATCCAAAGGCTATCATAAACTACCTGATCGAAATCATTTGTTGCCCATCGAAGTGCTACTTCATTATGGGTATATGGTAAAATATCCGGCTTAGGCTCTGGACGATACATAAGTAATGCAATATTTTTCTTTTGCTTTACATAAGGCAAATGCTCGTTATTATTGGAACCTCCGCCTGCATTCCAAGTAGAATCTACCTGCCCGGATGCAACATAAACAGCAGTAGTGCCAACATTGGCAACACAAGGAAATTGCTGATAACCTAGCTTACCTTTCCAGTAATCTTGAATAGAAGATAGGGTAATGGAATTATGTTTGAAAATAGCAATATCCTCTCCGCAAAGCAAACTGCTCTTTGAAGCTACACCAAGATACTCTGCTATATTAGGAAATGCCGGAGGGCTAATATTACGTAGCGAGTAAAAAGGTTGAAAATCAACATGTTTCCACATATTGGAGTCTACCAACAACTGACCTGTTTCCTGAGCAACTCTTGGATGAAAATATCCGCCAAAACTCCATTGTGCAATAGTTCTATCAAGAGGATATAGTGAATCGTTGATTACAAAGCTACTATCCAATGAATGACCATTTTTATACAAAGTATCTAACGTAGCGCTCCATGATGTTGAAATGCTATCTGTAAACAAAGAAGATGTGGCTAAAAAAACGCCACCATGAGACGCGCTTGTAGGAGCCGATCCAAACCCAGTAAGCATGTAAATGAGGTTATTGTGGTTTTGATCGTATGGTGAATCATATTTACCCGTATAATTTCTTCCTGCTGCTGGAAAAAAAACGCCTTTATCATTTGTTACCATCAGTATGCTCTTTAGCAAACGCGTTGCGGCTTGACTTGCCAGATTCTTAATTTCAACATCCTGAGAAAAGTCAGCAAGATTTAGTAACCCACTCAAGCAGTATGGCGCATACACTGAAGAGAAAAACTCATAAAACCCATACTTAATTTTTACACGCAAATAGTGACGAAGTCTACTGCTCAAATGAGGATCTATAGCTTTACCATACTTTTCATGAAGCAGCCAATCTGAAGACATCCATTGAATCATGTGATTTTCTGACCAATAACCGCGAAGTGTATCCCCATAATTTATCCAATAAGGCAGCGAATTCACTGCTGTTAGAATCTGGCTGTTATATGTAGTGTTACTTTGAGCATTAGTTAGGAAAAGTATTCGAACAAGTTTTACTAAATCAAAATCAACAGTGCCGTGAGTAGTAATACCGACAGTCATGCCGTCTAAAGCTGACTGATTAAGCGGTTGATTCTTATACGCCTGAAGCACTATCGCGTGATCTGAAAAATGAGCTAATGAGCTATCGATATATGCAAGTCTTCTGTTTTCATACACTGGATTATTGGCATATAAAAAAGATGTTGCGCTATTAAATGCCAACAATATTGACAATGAGATTAAGAGCAAGAAACGATTCATAATGATTTGTTTTAGGATTAGAAAATTAAACTACTAAGCAATATACTCAAACTAATTTCAAAACCTGAATGCAAATTTTTAGCAACCCCAAAAGGGACTGTTAAATCATGGCCAACAAGTGATTTTTTTGCTTGAACTGATGTAGTAGAAACCATTTCTAGAGAATACTCGCGCTTATTTTTCTGCAAGTGCCGTTTTACTTTCTATACGGGAGAGGATTCTCTTCATAGAGTTTTTGAGAAAAGAATGATCGTTGAAGACACGGGCAAACATCAAACTACCCTCAATCTCTGCCACACTCCGCTCTGCCAATTCATTAGCAACTTGTTCGGAATATTTGTCCAGATAAATTGTCTTTATGGCATGAAAGAAATCGGTGAAAAATTGTTTTACCAAATCAGCAAATTCAGGAATCATGAGTGCGGTTTCAACACCTACATTTCCCATCAATGAGCCTGTTTCTTCATCCATAAATATCCGCTCTGCACTCTCAAAAAGCAATTCCAGACGCTTGGTAGGCGAAAGTTTTTTGTTGTAGGCATGAGCAAACACGGTATCTTTGAAGTATTGATGCACAGTTACAATTACCTTTTTCATCAACTCCTCTTTGCTTGGGAAATAGTGATATAAGCTGCCTTTTTGCAAGCCGCATGCAGTGGCAATATCTGACATAGATGTGTGGTAATAGCTCTTCTTTCTGAACAATTTCAGTGACTGCAATATGATTAAACTCTCATCTACTTTCTGCTTTGGCATAACTATTGACCGTAAATTTAAACCGATGTTGTTATTTACCAAACGTTTGTTTGAAAAGAAACTAAATTTGAAGAATTGTTGTTTTATGGCAACTTTCTCAAATAAGTTTTGGTAATCCAATATTTATTTAAATTTTTGAACACAAACAAATAAACTAATGAATATCAAAGAAGCCGAAGACTTTAAAAACTATGCAGTAAGACACCGCGGACTCAGCAGCATGCATGTAGAAAAATACATGAGCTCCATAAGACCGCAGGGAATAGATAATATGACCAGAACCGTGATTGAAGAAAGACCCATGCCTTTCAGAGAAGTAGATGTTTTTTCGCGATTGATGATGGATAGGATTATTTTCTTAGGCACAGAAATAAATGATTACATAGCGAGCATCATTCAAGCTCAGTTACTTTTTTTGGAGTCGAGCGATAATCGCTCAGACGTTCAAATTTACATTAACTCGCCCGGTGGTGAGGTATATTCCGGTTTAGGAATTTATGACACCATGCAGTATGTAAATATGGATGTGGCTACAATATGTACAGGAGTGGCGGCATCTATGGCGGCAGTGATTTTGTGTGCAGGTGAGCATGGCAAAAGAACCGCATTGAAGCACGCCAGAGTGATGATTCATCAACCTCTTGGTGGAATTGGTGGAAAAACGAGCGATATCATGATTTCGGTAAATGAAATGCGCAAAATAAAAGATGAACTATATGAAATTCTTGCCAATCACAGCGGACAATCTTTAGAAAAAGTAGCTAAAGACTCAGACCGCGACTATTGGATGCGTGCTCAGGAAGCTAGAGAATATGGTATGATTGATGAAGTGCTGATTAGAAGTAATTCAAAAGCGAAAAACTAAACAACCATTTTGACCTAACCGACATCTTACTAAGTGTATATGGCAACAAAAAAAGAAATAGAGCAATCATGCTCCTTTTGTGGAAGAAAAAAAAAGGAGACACAAATTCTGATTACTGGTCTTGAAGGACAGATTTGTGATCAGTGTGTGGCTCAGGCTCAGCATATCATCAATGATGAGCTTCATAACAAAAATAAAAAAACTGCATTTAGCCTGCCTGGAGGCATTAAACCTAAAGATATCACAAAGTTTTTAGACCAGTTTGTAATCGGACAATCAGAAGCAAAAAAATATCTTTCAGTAGCTGTTTATAATCACTACAAAAGATTGAACCAACGCAAAGACGATGATGTAGAAATTGAAAAGTCTAATATCCTCATTGCCGGAAGAACAGGAACCGGAAAAACACTTTTTGCAAAAAGCATTGCCAAGTTTCTGAACGTACCTTTCACTATTGTAGATGCTACTGTTTTTACAGAAGCAGGCTATGTAGGAGAAGATGTAGAAAGCATTTTATCCCGTTTGCTTCAAAGTTGTGATTATGATATTGAAGCTGCACAGCGTGGCATTATCTATATTGATGAAGTAGATAAAATTTCGCGAAAAAGCGATAACCCTTCTATTACACGTGATGTTTCAGGAGAAGGGGTTCAGCAGGCTTTACTGAAATTGCTTGAAGGAACGGATGTATTGGTACCACCACAAGGCGGCAGAAAACACCCTGATGCCAAGATGGTGAAGCTGAATACATCTAATATACTTTTTATTTGCGGTGGTGCATTTGATGGCATTGAGCGCCTTATCTCTTCTCGACTGAATCAAGCAAAAATCGGCTTCAAAAAAGGAGATGAAAAAGACCTTTTGGACACCACAAATTTTCTACAATTTATTTCACCGGCAGATTTGAGGTCGTTTGGGCTTATTCCGGAACTTATTGGACGTTTACCGATTTTGGTCCATCTGGATCCATTGAATGAGGAAACATTGATGGCTATTCTTTCAGAACCCAAAAATGCACTACTTAAGCAATATCATAAACTCTTTCAGCTCGAAGGAATTGACTTGGAATTTACTGAAGAGGCAAAACATTTTATGGTGGAAAAAGCTTTAGAGTTTAATTTGGGAGCAAGAGGATTGAGAGCTATCTGTGAAACAATAATCACCGATGCTATGTATGACCTGCCTTCTGAAAAAGGCATCACAGAGTTTACTATTGACAAGAAATATTGCGAAGAGAAATTTTCAAAATCAGCAGCCAGAAAATTAATGGCTGCTTAGTTTCTAAGAGAAGGCATTAAACCTTACGAGTAGTTTTAAGTCGAAAGCAAAAATAGAGCGGAAGCTCAACTGTTTTTTGAAATATGGGGCTGACAGGTATTGACGGGAAGTTATGTCGGTAAATTTGCATGCAGTGCGTGTGTGTAGCACTTTAATCCATTGCACAGAACATTCAAATGGCGAAGAAACTTTCGCTATGGCTGCTTAATCTAAGAGATTAACCACCATTTTCTCCTCGCTTGAGGTATCATACACAGCGGGCTTGAAATCAAAAAACTGATACTCATCCGAAATGTGCTTCATTCACACATTAGGAGAAATTTGACGAATGTAAGGAAATGACAGGTGGGTTTCTTGACCAGCTCATTTCCCGACAACCAACTAAGGAACTAAGCATGTAGTAGATTTATCCTCATCTTGTCCGGACGCGGGTTCAAATCCCGCCAGCTCCACCAATATATAATTGTGCTATGATAAAAAAACACCTTTTTGCATTTTGGCACAGTTTCACAAACAGTTTCAGATTATTTACCAAGCATGATACGCTAACTCTTGGTGCTGCGCTCTTCTATTACACTGGGTTTTCGCTCATCCCTATTATTATCATTGTAATATCAATAGCCGGCTCTATCCTTGGTCCGCACGCTGTGCAAGGAGAATTAAAAAATCAACTTGCAGATTTATTGGGCAATCAAAACGCACTTCAACTTGAAGATATTATTAAAGCAGTTTACAAGCCCGGAGATAACTGGTTTGGCACTGGCATAGCACTAATATTATTGCTCGTAGGTGCTACAAGTGTATTCAGTCAGTTACACACTTCATTAAATTTGATTCGGGGTGTAAAACATATAGAACAAAAACCGTTTCTGAAATTTTTCACTACGCGATTATTTTCGTTCGCTATGATTGTATGCCTCTCATTTTTGCTATTAATTTCCTTTATGGCACATGCAGTGCTCACAGCATTTGCAAACTATCTGAGTGCTTTTATGCCTGATGTTTCCCTGTTCTTGCTCAACAGCCTAAACTTCACGATAGCCTACGCATTTACGGCACTGCTGTTTGCTTTGGTATTCAAATATATGTCTGATGCAGACATTTCCTGGAGGAGTATCTGGCCGGGTGCTTTGTTCACTGCATTGCTTTTTGTAATTGGTAAATACCTGATGGGATTGTATTTCGGCAAACTGAAAATAGATGACGGATATGGTGCCGCAGGCTCGATTGTGTTATTGCTTACCTGGGTTTTTTATTCTTCACAAATTGTTTTCTTCGGTGCGGAATTTACTCATGCGCTAGCTGCTGAACATGGCAAAATGCTCGATCCTATAAAGATATTACCGGATGCTGATGAAGAGGTGTTACAGACGCATATAACTATTTAAGCACCAAAACTTAATATAGTTTTACTCCCTACCAATCCTCAGCACACTTCTGCTTTTCTTTATCTCCCCTCTTTTTTCTTTTGCTTTTATCCGCTCGTTCACAGCTGCCTTAGAAGGTTTCGTTGGCTTTCTCTTTTTCTTTTCTTTGAAAGCAACAACCAAAAGTTTTTCAAACTTTCTAACAGCCACTTCCTTATTTTTCAGTTGAGAACGATGGGTGTCGCAGGCTATGCCGAACAACCCTTTCTTATTAATATTTGCAACAAGTTTTAACTTGAGTAACGATTTTTGCTCGTCATCAAACGCATCAGAATCATCAATACTCCAAATCAATTCTACTCTTGTTTCAACCTTATTTACATGTTGCCCACCAGCACCGCTGCTACGAGATGTTTTCCATTTGATTTCAGGCAATATTTTCCCTATGTCAATCATCAGGAACTCTGTTTAAATCATTCTAAAATTTAGAATCATCTACTCCTTCCAGCCAAGCCTGAATTTCAGCAATCACAGGTTTTACTGTAGTTTCCTCAAACGGATTATTCAGTCCTGCAAGTTTCACCAATTCAATAAATGGTTTGCTACCTCCTGCTTTGCAAAGGGTGAGATAATCTGCCCAAGCTCCTTTAAAATCTTTTTGAGAACGAGACCAAAATTGCAAGGCGCAAATTTGAGCCAAACAATAATCTATGTAATAGAATGGGGAACGGTAAATATGTCCTTGTTGTTTCCAAAGACCACCTGTTTTAAGATATTCATTATCGCTATAATCTAACCAAGGTCTGTATTTTTTCTCCATTTGCAACCACGCATCATTTCTTTGCTGTGGGGTAAATTCCGGATTTTCATAAATGATATGTTGAAATTCATCTACAGCGCAGCCATAAGGTAAAAACAAAATAGCAGCAGCTACATGTTGAAATTTATATTTATCGGTATCTTCTTTAAAAAATTGATTCATCCATGGCCATGCAAAAAACTCCATGCTCATAGAGTGGATTTCACATGCTTCATAAGTAGGCCACAAATATTCTTCTATCTCCTGATTTCTGCTTTGATAGCATTGAAATGCATGACCTGCTTCATGGGTCAGCACGTCAATATCGTGTGAAGTTCCATTGAAATTGGAGAAAATAAATGGAGCTTTGTATTTAGAAAAATGTGTGCAGTAACCTCCGGCTTGCTTATTCTTTTTGTTTACCAAATCAAGCAATTCGTATTCAGTCATGAAATCGAAAAACTCTTTCGTTTCGGGTGATAGCTCAGCATACATTTTCTTTCCATTCTCTAAAATCCAATCCGGATTGCCCTTTGGAGTTGGGTTGCCTGAGTTGAAATTCAGGCTATAGTCGTAATATTTCAGATTTGAGAGTCCAAGTCTTTTTGCCTGACGCTCTCTGAGTTTAATAGAAAGCGGCACCACATAATCTACAACCTGTTGTCTGAATTTCTTAACGTCTTCGGCATTGTAATCTGTACGATTCATTCTATCGTAACCTAGTTCCACAAAATTCTTGTATCCAAGTTTTTGTGCTATTCGCGCTCTTATTTTTACCAACTTATCATAAAGCTCATCAAAGGTAGTTGCGTTTTTTTGCCACCACGCATAATTTGCATTTGCTGCATTTTTTCTGGTTTCGCGGTCAGTAGATTGCAGATAAGGCGCCATTCCTGCAAGATTTAGCGTTTTGCCGTCAAACTCTATTTGTGCAGAAGCTACTAATTTTGAATACTCAGTAGATAGTTTATTTTCCTCCTGAAGATCTTCTATAATTTTAGGGTCAAAACTTCTCACACTCGCCTCTGCTAAATCAAAAAGTTGGTTGCCGAATTTGTTTCTCAGTTCATCATGATATTGCGATTTGCTAAGCGACACATAAAACTTGATATTCAAATCCTGAAAAACAGGACCATTTTGATCAAAAAAAGTTTGTTCTATTTCATAATACTGATTTGATGTATCAATAGTATTTCTGACAGAAGCTATACTTGCCGAAGTGGAAAAATCTGCTCTAAGGGCGTTGATTTCTTTTATGGCATCTTCCTGAGTGGTGAAGTTTTTAGCGCTATCGAATTTCTCAAGCAGTTTAGTAAACTCATCTCTTACCAAATCAAGATCGGGTCTGCGATATTCTAATTCTGAAAACTTTTTCATGTTTAGGATTTTTATTTATAAAACGGACTGTGAAATTAATAGAAGAAGCGAAAAAATCTATAAAGACGATGGATTTATCAATTATTTAGGATCTACATATAATCTGGTTTTCCTCAGGCTCCAGTAGGAGTGAATCAACCTGAAACAAAACAAGACTATCATTACCAAACAGGCAACAACTGTAATATTGATTTCATAATAGAAATAATGAAAAAGCTTTTCCATTTGAGAAAGCGTGAGTGCCTCTCTGTGTTGTCCCAAGTCGCCTATTGTAAACGAGTCGTAGATTGAAATAAAACTCTGTTCTTTCCTGAGTATAAAAAAGAAAAGATTGATGTTTATGATAAAAGCCAGAAATCTCATCCACATAGGTTTCAGCCAAATCACCCCATGAAAAAAAATAACCATTCTGAAAAGAATCACTGCATAAAATGCCAATAGAAAATTTTCCGTAAGAAAGGTATACTGAAGCTTTTGATAAAGCGGATAAACTATCATGCTTGCAAAAGCTGCTGCTATAAGTAGCCAAATTAATTCCTGTGAGATATGTAACAGTATTTTTTTCATTGCAGCTGATATTATTCCAAAATTATTTCTTCATCGTTTTCATCGAAAAACTTGTAATCGTTGAAGCTAATATTTTCGTTAGGGTAAATTCTAATCCACTGCTTAAATTTCCAGCTCCAGTTTGCTCTGATAGAGAATAAGCCTCTTTTCAAATATGCCTCAATGATAGGATGTACATATAACTTCACTTTACTCTGTGTTTGAAGGATATGAGTAAGGTCGCTTTCTATATCGTCTGAAAGCAGCAAAGTGCTTTTTATTGTTCCCGAGCCTGCACAAGTAGGACATTCATCTGAAGTATTGATTTGAATCTCCGGTTTCACACGCTCGCGCGTGATTTCCATAAGATTAAATTTCGACAACGGCAAAATAGTATGAGTTGCTTTGTCAGAGGTCATTAGTTCTCTCATCTTCTCAAAAACAAGTCTCTTGTTTTCTGAAGATTTCATATCAATAAAATCAACCACAATAATTCCACCTAAATCTCTCAGCCTCATTTGTCGAGCCACTTCATCAGCAGCTTCAAGATTTGCCTGAAGGGCATTGTTCTCCTGACCTTGCTCATTTGCTACTCTATGTCCGGAGTTTACGTCTATTACATGGCAAGCTTCTGTCTTTTCTATAATCAGATAAGCACCCGATGTTCCGATTTCAACTTTTTTGCTGAAAGTAGATTTAATCTGCTTAGTGATTCCGTAATGGTCAAACAATGGCGTATTTCCGTTATATCTATTGATTATGCCTTTCCTGTCGGGAGCGATTACGCTGATGTACTGCTCCAGTTCTTTTGCCAATGCAGGACTATTAGTAACGATACGCTCGAAGTCGGGATTAAGAATATCACGAATCAAGGCAGATGTTTTGTCCACCTCACTCAATACTTTTTTTACAGGCTGTGCTCCTTTCAGATTTGCAGACATTTCCGCCCATCGAGCCTCAAGATTCAGCAAGTCTTCATGCAAAGTACGCGAATCTTTCCCTTCAGCTACAGTCCTCACGATTACACCAAAGTTTTTAGGCTTCAGACTTTCTACCAAAACTTTCAATCTTTTCCTTTCTTCGGCAGAATCAATTTTCCGGGAAACACCAACAGAATTTGTAAAAGGGGAAAGCACTAGATACCTCCCGGCAAGTGTGATTTCGCAGGTGAGCCTTGGTCCTTTAGTAGAAATTGGTTCTTTCAGAATCTGCACCAAAATATTTGACTTAGCGGGAAGCACATCCTTAATATTCCCTCCTTTCTGAATTTCAGGTTGAATATCTAATTTATTCAAAGTGCCATCGCTATGCCCGGCAACTGCTTGCCCCGTAAATTTCAACAAAGTTTTAAAATCAGGACTGAGGTCGGTGTAATGCAGAAATGCATCACGTTCATAACCGATGTCTATAAATGCAGCATTCAATCCAGGCATTACCTTACGGATTTTTGCCAGATAAATATCGCCTACCTGAAATTGATTTGAATGACGCTCCTGATGGAGTTCTACCAGCTTTTTATCTTCCAGTAGAGCTACATCAACACCATGAGGTGCTGAATGTATAATGAGTTCTTTGCTCAACTAATTTGATTTTTGAAGGTATGATATACCCTTACGCTACCTTGCATGACGTTACTAGCAATGACTATGCATTAACCATGTAGACTATCTGTATAAAAGATCGACTTAAACGCGACACTAATTAACAAGAAAAGACCATTTAAAGCATAAAAGCACGCCTTAAAATAAGGAAGAAATTTATTTCTTCTTCTTATGTCTATTCTTTCTTAGCCTTTTCTTACGCTTGTGAGTGGCTATTTTATGTCTTTTTCTTTTCTTTCCGCAAGGCATATCCTACGCTTTTTATGTTAAATAATTTATGACTCTCTTAATTGTCTTATATATCCCTCAATCTCCTTTCTAAGCTCAGGCTTCTTCTCATTTCTGCTGCACTTCTCAAGCAGCTCAATCGCCTTATCCTTATGCCCTAAATTCTGATGCGCCATTGCCAATAAAAACAAAGCATCATTTGATTGGGGACGCAAATATATAACTTTTTCTAACCTTTCTATAGCTTTTTCAAATTGTCCACTCATCATGGCAAATTTTCCAAGCATTAATTGCGCATCTGCATTTTTAGGATTTTTCTTTACAATATCCAAAAGCATTGATATTCCTTGCATTGGGTTAGTTCCCTGCTGAATATAGGATGAAGCAAGCTTCATTTTAAGAAAAACATCGGCAGTATCAATTTTCGCAGCATTTTGATAGGAAACGACTGCATTTTCTATTAAAAAGGCACTCATGTCTTCTTTATCAGTAAGTGAAGCTGTAGCCTCAAACAAGTCTCCGGCTCTGACATATTGCTCCAATTTATTTGTCTTTGCAGCTTCTTTGCTCAGGTAGAAAGCTTCTGCCACCGATTCCCCTTTATTGTGATAAACTGAGATAAGATTTTCATTTTCACCCTTTGTAGTCCATTCTTTAATCAGATTTTGAGTGTCAGCTGAGAAATTGGTATTCACTTTTGATAAATAAACCTGAAAATCAAAACCAGCCTTATTTTGGACTGCTTGCTTAGGCATTTCCGGCTTGGCAATTTTGTTGTTTTTAAGTGGAAAAAACAGATAGACTGCTGTAGCAGATACAGTAATCAGGACTATAGTAATAAGGTGTGTTAGCTTCATACTTACCCTTAAAAGGGGGCATGAAAATAAAAAGATATGCTTAATGAAAGAGAAAAATCAGCTTAAGAAGGGATTTTTGTGTTTTTCACAGCATCCATAAAAGTCTTGGCTGGTTTGAAAGCAGGAATGAAATGTTCGGGAATTTCAATGGAGGTTCCCCTTTTAATATTTCTGCCTATTTTCTTGGCTCGTTTTTTTACGATAAAAGAGCCGAATCCCCTCACATAAACGTTCTCACCTTGTTTCAACGAAGTTTTTACTTCTTTAAAAAAGGCTTCCAATGCTACCAGTACGTCTACCTTGGGGACTCCAGTGAGTTCAGAGACTCTTGTTACTATGTCGGCTTTTCTCATGGTTGTTGTGGTTTGGTTTTACTCAAATTTCGTAATTTTTTTTTAAAAAGTCATTATTTCCATGTTGTTTTGAGCAGGCGATGAAAAAAAATTCAGCAAACAACTTTTTCCGTAATGCACTATTAAATTGGAATGAGTACCAAAATCTACGTCAATTACCTTGGAAATCAGAGAGAAACCCGTATTTCATCTGGCTATCAGAAATCATACTACAGCAAACACGAGCAGAGCAGGGACTACCTTATTACCTGACCTTTAAAAAACATTATCCCACTATTTTCGACCTTGCTGGAGCACCTTTAGACAAGGTTTTAAGAGACTGGCAGGGGCTTGGCTATTATTCAAGAGCCAGAAACCTCCACCAAACGGCAAAAATCATAGCAGAGGAACATGGCGGAGTTTTCCCTGAGACCTATGAAGGTTTAATAAAACTAAAAGGCATCGGAGATTACACTGCAAGTGCAATAGCTTCTTTCGCTTTTAACAAGCCAAATGCGGTGGTTGATGGCAATGTAATAAGAGTATTATCGCGCTTTTTTGGAATTGAGTCTCCTTTTGATGCCTCATCCGGAAAAAAAGAATTTAGAGAATTGGCGACTGAACTCTTGGGGGATACACCACCTGCCGCTTATAATCAAGCTATTATGGATTTTGGAGCGGTGATTTGCACACCAAAACTAGCCTCTTGCGAAAGTTGCCCCTTGTCCGTATCATGTTTTGCTTATCAACAAAATCTGGTAAATGATTTACCTGTTAAGCAAAAGAAGCTTAAAATCAGAAACCGCTATTTTTACTACTTAGTACCCTCTACCAAGTCCCATACATGGATTAGGCGGAGAGATGAAAAAGATATTTGGAAAGGACTTTGGGAATTTCCAGTCATTGAAAAATCAGAAGAGTTAGATTTGAAATCTTTGAAATCGGTTGAAAAAGCCTTTTCACTGACTTCAGGCTCGGTAAGATCAGTTTCAGAAAAGATAGTCCAAAAACTTACCCACCAGAAAATACAAAGTGTATTCATAGAGGTGGATGCATACCAAGAAAAACAAATACAAAAAAGCTACCTGAAAACACCCATTTCAGAACTGAAAAACTACGCTTTCCCTAAGTCCATACTTTCTTATATCAGAAAAAAAACATAGCTTGTGTCAAAAATTATCAGGCTATGGTTAATAAAGTATTTTTAATCGGAAGGCTTGGAAAGGATCCTCAGATTAAGACCTTTTCAAACGAAAATGCCATTGCAGAATTCACTTTGGCAACTAATGAATCATACAAAGATCGCGAAGGAAAATGGGTAGAGGTGACCGATTGGCACAATATAAAACTACCAACAAAAGGCATGGCTGAGCGTGCTGAAAAAATGCTCAGAAAAGGCAGCTCTGTATTTATAGAAGGTAAAATTAAAACTCGCTCTTATGATGATAAAGATGGCAATAAGAGATATATCACAGAGATTGTAGTTGACAATTTTAGATTGTTAGACAAAAGAGAAGGTGGCACAACAGATAGCGGTTCGCAACAATCTGTGAGTCATGAGAGCACAGGAAGTTCCTCAAATCAAGTCGAAAACAGCGGTGGCTTTGACGATGATTTACCTTTTTAATGTCAGCTTTCTAAAACTAAATAAATAAAATTTGGACCCCAGTGATTTAGCAGGCATTCTTAAAACTTTGCCATACCCTACAATTTTTCTTGCCATTGTAAATATTCCTTCTCCGGGAGTTTTTATTTCGCTGTTTGTGATGCTACTTTTAGTAGGCTGCTCGGCTGTGATGTCAGCATCAGAAGTGGCCTTTTTCTCCATTTCAAATGCAGAGAAAGAAGAGATGAAAGACAGCGATGAACCTTCGGATAAAAATTTGTCTAAAATGCTCAGTAAACCTAAATACCTGCTCTCGACCATTTTGTTGGCGAATAACCTGGTAAACATAGGTGTGATAGTAATTTCCTACTTTATCATTTCATCGGTTTTCACTTTTCAGGATATAAATTTCGGTTTTTTTATCCTGCCTAAAGAGGGGCTAGATCTCATAGTCAATATTTTTGTAGTTACTTTTTTATTAGTGCTTTTTGGAGAGGCCATTCCAAAGGTATATGCTACCCACAATAAGATTGGAGTTGCAAAAGCGGTGCTACCGATTTTTGTTTTTATGAATAAGCTATTCTTCCCGATAAACTATCTTTTGGTGAATTCCACCTCCGTAATTG
Source organism: Bacteroidota bacterium (assembly GCA_947461105.1). Classification (GTDB taxonomy): domain Bacteria; phylum Bacteroidota; class Bacteroidia; order Chitinophagales; family LD1; genus CALAYL01. Next base: position 30,147 of record CANHIG010000010.1, read on the forward strand.
AAAAAAGAATAAAGCGCCACAACGCTGAAATAGATATTGATGAAATCAACAAAGCGATTGAAATCACAGTAGAAAATAAAGAATCGAATAACGATGTAAAAATGCTGAAAGGCATTGTTCATTTTGGAAATACTACGGTAAGGCAGGTAATGAAACCAAGAACGGAAGTTACTGCTGCTGATGCGGAATGGAATTTCGAAGAGCTATTGCGTTTTGTACAGGAACATGGCTATTCGCGACTGCCCGTATATAACGAAAGCCTTGATAATATAGTTGGGGTTTTATACCTGAAAGATATTTTGGAACATATACATCAAAAGAAAGACTTCGGCTGGACAAAATTAGTTCGAGAGGCACTACACACTCCGGAAACAAAAAAAATAGATGATTTGCTTCGTGAATTTCAGGCAACTAAGAAACATTTGGCTGTTGTAGTTGATGAATTTGGCGGCACATCCGGAATTGTTACTCTTGAAGACATTGTGGAGGAAGTAGTAGGCGATATTAAAGATGAATCTGATGAAACATTTGAAAATCTGATTAGAAAAAATCCTGATGGCTCATATATTGTAGATGCCATCATACCACTTAGTGAACTTGCTGCCGCATTTGAACAAAACATGGATTATTTTGATGAGCAAAAAGGAGACTCAGAAACTCTTGCAGGATTGATTTTAGAGCAGATTGGCAAAATCCCCAAAAGCGGTGAAGAAATACAAGTGTTATCTTTCAGATTCAAGGTTTTGTCATTCAAGAATAATCGAATTGACAAAGTAAAATTGACAAGAATTTGAAATGAATTTAATGATGAAAAGAGCAAAATATAAAACACTCAGTATCGCTGCTATTTTATTGTCAATGATATTACTGCAGTCGTGCAACAATGAATATACTGCAAAACCTAAGGCCTATCCACGAGTAATTTACCCTGAAAAAAAATTCGAATCATTTTCACCGGAAAACTGCCCTTTTGAGTTTGAGAAACCGGTATATGCATTTGTAGAAAAGGATACCGATTATTTTGGAAAAACTATTGCAGATAAATGTTGGATTAATATTCAGTTTCCGGAATTTAATGGCACGCTAAATCTTACTTACAAAGAAATCAATAAGGAAAATACTCTGGTTAAGTTGATTGAAGATGCACATAAGTTATCATTCAAACACTCTAAGAAAGCAAACTATATTGACGAAGTTTTAATTGAAAATAAATATGGTGTAGGTGGATTACTATATAACGTAGGTGGAGATGCAGCATCAAACTTTCAGTTTTTCCTAACCGACACCAATCGCCATTTTATAAGGGGTGCACTATACTTCAACAACGAACCCAATACAGATTCAATGGCGCCAATCATTTCTTTTGTTCAAAAAGACTTAGATCATTTTCTTGAGACATTTAGATGGAAGTAGAATTTCCTTAAATTATTCACTAAGTTCTTCATACTCATTTTGTTGTTCCACTCCCCCTTTTATATCATCATAGAATCTGGCCATGCTTACTTGTATATATGGCAAAAGCCAAAGGAGGCCTATACCCAAAGTAAAAATGCAAAGTATAGCCCATCCAATAAATCGCAAACCAAGAAAGACATACTTTAATTTATACCCTTTCATCATCTCCTTGCTTTGTCTAACTGCATCAAGAGCTTTAATAGCAGGATTGTCTGCTATAATATAATACACCTGAGTGTATGATAAAGAAACTACTAGGGCCGGAATTATGAGCAGAAAAAATAAAAACACGAATAGTCCTGCATTTTGCAATGACCCGAAAATTTCTTCTGAATTCATAATGCTATCAGATGAAACGCTATTAATAACTGCAACAAGGAAGTTCCCTTGCTTGAGAACAAAATACACCACAAGTAGAACAAGTGGCAGCAGCCATACAGATACCAATAAAGCAATGAGCAAGTATGCAATAAAAACGGTAATGTAATTTTTAAATCCATCAAAAAGTTGAGCAATATTGGCTTCCTTTCCTCTGGCAATAGACAAAGAAAAAAATGCCAAGCCTAATGCTAATGGTGGACTTATTAAAAATGAAATCAGCCCACCTACTTTAGGAATAGCTTGTATTCCTCCTACAATGAGTATATAAACAACCAATATTCCAATTGCTAAACTCCATTTGCCCTTGAGTGAGGCAAGGGCTTGAGTCATCAGTGTTGCATTTTTTGTTACCATGATTCAATTTTCTGTTTTCAAAATAACTGCCAAATGAAGTATATAAATTTTGTACTTAATTAAACTTACATGTTTTATTGCAAGAGAAGAAGGAATCCTAAAGAAATTTTAATGAGCACTTACTTCTTGAAACTGTCTAAATGTCAAGTTGATCCTTGGGTTTTTTATCTTCTTTGACTTAGGTAATGCATGTAGCCAGTATTGCTGAATTTCCCCTCTCATCAATAGCAGACTTCCATGTTTGAGGACTATAGAAACATTATGTGATGTTCTCTTATGCTTAAATGAAATTTTTCTTTCTGCTCCAAGACTTAATGAAGCAATTGCACTATTTTCTTTTATAGTCTTCTCATTATCACTATGCCAGGCCATTCCATCTTTCCCATCATGATAAAAATTCATTAGACAAGAATTAAATTGCTCTCCTGAAATTTCCTCTATCCTTTTTTTAATCTCCAAAAGTGCTGTAGTCCACTTCATTGCATGGCGAGTAATATGAGAGTAGGTATAAGCAAAATCTTCATCACCATACCAAGCAGTCATTCGATTAATCATTATACGTTTGCCAAATAGAATTACCTCATCTTGCTTCCAACTGATATTCTGCTGAAGTATTCCAAAATATTTATCCGCCTCTGCTTGATTAAGAATTTTCCCGTAATAATTGAGAATACCATCAAAGGGCAGAAGATTTTCGGTGCTATTTATTGCAAACAAACTCATAAATCAATTTTTGTCCCATTAAAACTTATTATCGGAGAATAAGTCTTTTGATTAAAACAGAAAGGGGATAAACATGTTTACTTTTTTCTGATAAGCTTTATACTCATCACCAAATATCTTAATCAATTTTCTCTCCTCAAGAGTTGTTCCAATATATAGATATACGATACAAAAAAGTGAAGTCAATAAAATCAAATCAGTTGGATACAAAATCGACAAACCAATAACCAATAAAATTATGGCAAAATAAATTGGGTGTCGAACAATGCTATTTAAACCAGAGGTAATAAGTTTCCCATGTATCTCCTCTCTGCCAAACAGTTGATTTATTCCTGTAAAATCAAGCATTTTGTAGCTATACAAAGCCCATGTCAAAATTACAATCCCGGAAAATAGAAGTATCCAAGCCAGATATTTTAAAATAGGATGGACTGAAAAAAGAATGTGGTGATTGGAGAAATCACTAAGCAAATAAACAATTGCCGAAAATATAATCATAGAAATAAGATTATAAACAAATCGATAAAAGCGAAAACTATTGGAGACCCTTTCCTCAACAAATCTTTTCACCGATTCGCTTGCAAGAATGCTATGCAAACTAAAAAAGAGTAACCACAATATTGAAATCTTAATGAGCAATAGAAATTGTTTATCTCATATTATGAAAGATCAGCGTAACATCATCGTCTTCTTCCAACTTATCAATTAGCTTAATCACTTCTTCAGCCTGCTCATCGGTAAGTCCTTCCTTGTAAAAGTCCGGTATCTTCTCATAAGTTGACTCGACTATCTCGATGCCTTTTTCCTCAAGCGACTTACTTAAATTACCAAAGTCATTGAAATCTGCATAAGCCAATATTAAATCATCTTCCACCTGTAATTCAGTTAACCCTCCATCTATTAACTCAAGCTCTAACTCCTCAGGATTCCAATTTCCTTTATTGAATTTGAAAAGTGCTTTTTTCTTAAACATATATTCTACAGAGCCGCTTGTACCAAGCAAGCCACCGAGCTTATTGAAATAGGAACGAAGATTAGCTACCGTTCTTGTAGTATTGTCCGTAGCTGTGTCTACAACAATCGCAACTCCATGAGCAGCATATCCCTCATAGGTTACTTCTTCATAGTTTTCTGCATCTTTAGAACTCGCCTTTTTAATAGCATTCTCTACTCTATCCTTTGGCATATTCGCTCCTTTAGCATTTTGCATTGCCTGACGAAGTCGAGCATTATGCTCCGGGTGCGGACCTCCTTCCTTCACAGCTATAGCTATATCCTTGCCTATTCGAGTAAAGGTTTTTGCCATTGCCCCCCATCTTTTCATCTTCCTTTCCTTGCGAAACTCAAATGCTCTTCCCATGATTTGTGATATTATTTATTGAGGTAAATATATAAAGCCCACTCAAAGTTTTAAAATGTCTTAATACCAAACCGAAATATTGGATGAAGAAAACAGGTTGACTATATTTTATATATATTGAGCACATGAACAAAAGACTTATTTATGCTTTGGTGGGACTATGCTGCATGGCTGTAGGTTTTGCTTCTGCAAAATTCATAGAAAATCTAAAACCCAAACCTGTAAATATTTTTGAAAGAACAGCACTAGAAAGCAAAGGCGTGAAATTCATTAAAACTCCTGATAGCGTTAATGTTATTTTTCCTTTGACCGTAGAGGGTGATTTGTACTTTGCAGATGAACAGGTGCCACTTGAGGATCAGGATGTAAAAGAGCGATTAGACAGAGAACTGCAAGTAAATGCATTTTGGCAATCAAATACTTTGCTGAATATGAAGCTGGCAAACAGGTATTTCGATGAAATAGAAAAAATCCTTGTTGAGGAAGGAGTACCAACTGACTTTAAATATTTACCCCTTATAGAAAGTGGTTTCAGAGATGTAATTTCTCCGGCAGGGGCAGCAGGCTTTTGGCAGTTTATTGCTCCCACTGCAAAAACCTATGGATTAGAAATCAACGATGATATTGATGAGCGTTTTAATATTGAAAAATCCACCAGAGCAGCATGCGCTTACCTGCGTGAGGCCAAAGCGAGTTTGGGAACATGGACACTAGCAGCCGCCAGCTATAATTTAGGCATATCAGGAATTCAAAGCAGAAGCCAGATCCAGCGAACAAACAGCTATTATGATTTGTACCTGAATCAGGAAACTTCAAGGTATATTTTCAGAATGCTTGCCATGAAAATAATTTACTCAAACCCCCAAAAGGCAGGATACATGATTAAGACGGAGGATTTATATCAGCCCTTTTCTTATAATAAAGTTATAGTTGATACTCCGATCACAGATTTAGCATTATTCAGTGAAGCAATGGGTTTAAAATACAAATACATCAGGTTACTGAATCCCTGGATTCGCTCCGCAAAGCTGCCGAATAAGGGAGGAAAAAGTTATGAAATAAGGATTTTACGGTAGATATTTTGGCAATAGCCCGAAAAGACTATATTTGCTCTCCGTTTTTAAAAAATGGTTGAGTAGCTCAGTTGGTAGAGCAATAGACTGAAAATCTATGTGTCGGGGGTTCAATTCCCTCCTCAACCACAAATAAACACAATTAACCCCTTGTATATCAAATGATTGCAAGGGTTTTGTTTTTTTAAGGGAAAACTATAGAGGCATTGCTTCAACAAATAAACTTCTATCTCAATAATGTTACATTTCCTGTATGAGCTTGAGTA
>CANHIG010000011.1 GCA_947461105.1 Bacteroidota bacterium
ATTATGTAAATCAATGGAAAATCTGCCATCCTTATCCTGAAGATTTCAGAAACAGTATTTCGCAATTCACTAAAGCAGATTTGAACTGGTTCTTTGATGAGTGGATGGAAACCACAAAGAACATTGACTATAAAATCAAATCAGTAAAAAGAGAAAAGGGAAAAAGTCAATATAGAATTACTATAGAGCGAAAAGGCAGAATGCAGATGCCGATTGATTTACAGGTGATTTCGAAGAAAGGTTCTGTTTACAACTTTTACATTCCGAATACATGGTTTGAAAAGCAAACAAACGCGACTACACTTCCAAAATGGTACGGCTGGGATAAACTGCAACCCAAATATTCAGCTACTGTAACCGTTCCGGTTGGAGTAAAAAATGTAATTATTGACCCTTCAGACAGACTTGCCGACATCAACAATTTCAACAACAGCAAGAAAGGGCACACTGAATTTCATTTCGATTCGCATATTCCTCTGCCACCAAATTCCAAGAAATACAGGCTGTTTATGCGACCAGACTTATGGTATAATTCTTATGATGGATTTAAAGTTGGTTTTCTGCTTCGCGGAAACTATATGAATGTGAAACACAATTTTGAACTCAATATGTGGGTAAATACACATTTAGTTCAGGGCGGAAATTACAACTACACTGCTAACGAAAAGAAAAAGGCAGGATGGTTTTCTTACAGATTCCGCTACCAAACTTCTATTACTAAATGGGTGAAGAACACGGATTTTTATTTCTACAGCCAGTGGTTAGACGGAGTGGAGATTTACAAAACAGGCTTGCGCAAAAGATTCTCCGATAAACTTTCTGTGGATGGTTATATAAAGCTATTCACGATGTCGCGTAACTACTGGGCTCCATACCTTGTAAACCAAAATGAATGGAGTACATTTTTTCACAGAAACGGAGCACTCAATTCATCGCTGAATATTGTGCTGCGCTATGTTTTCAGCAAAAGACTTTTCACCGGAGAACTGAACGCGCACCTGCGCAGTGCCACGCTCTTCAATTCTTCCAACTATCATTATCTCGAGGCGAGTTACAAGCAGGAAACGAGACTGTGGCGTTTTGATTTGCGTACACGATTTTTTGGAAGAATTGGAACAGGAAATAATCTGCCATCAGAATCAGCATTGTTTTTTGCAGGAGCAAATCCTGAGCAAATGCTCGATAATAAATACATGCGCGCTGCCGGAATTTTTCCTGAAGCTTGGAGTGGCTTCGGTACGAACATCAATCATCTACATTATGGCGGAGGGCTGAATCTACGTGGCTACAGCGGCTATCTGATGAGCGAAAAAGATAAAAACGGCAACACCGTTTTTGTGTACAAAGGCAACTCGGGTTGGTCGGTGAATGCTGAACTTGACTTCAACAGAATTGTGCAGTTTAAGAAGAATAAACTTCGCGAATGGTTTGATCTGAATACTTATGCTTTTGCCGATGCTGGAAGTATTGTTTACAGAAACTCCTCTAACAACAATCAGTTTTCGCAGGTGCGGTTTGATGCGGGAGCGGGAATAGCACTCACACTGAAAAAGTTCTGGTTCTTACAAAACATAAAACCGCTGACTGTGCGATTCGATATGCCGTTCTTTGTTTCTCATTCTCCGAATGTTTCGGGTAAGAATGTGGAATGGAGATGGATGATTGGCATAAACAGGGCGTTTTGATGTAGGCGATGTGTATTGCTGAATATACAAATGCTACGCTGTTCGACTGAAGAATTGCAATTCGCATAGTCTCAGATTATAATCTCTTTAATGATTTAATACCAATTAGACATTGATGTTGGCGCTTGTTTGTTATTCTGAACGGAGTCTTCGAAGTGAAGAGGCTCTATACAAAAGATGCCTTCCTATCGTCAGCATCACAAAGACTGTTTTTAAAAGCTAATTGCTATTGCTTTGCAGTAAATCGTGAATGCATATAAATAAAAAAAGCCACGCAATTTACGTGGCTTTTTTTATTTCAAGACTTGAAAATTTATTTCGAAATCGTAAACACTCTGCTGAAAGATTTTTTTCCATCTAGTGTTGCGGAAAGCACATAAGTGCCATTGCTTAGATTGGCAACATCCAAATCAAACTGACTTTTACCTGCCTGCACATCTCTTATACTTATTTCCTTTACAATCCTTCCCGGCATATCTATGACACGGAAAACAACATTTGCTTTCTTATCTATATCAAGCTCAATGTTTCCTTTTTCTTTCATAGGAACAGGGAATAAAGCGAGTTGATTAAAATCAGCAGTTTTTGTTGCATTATCTTTTATTCCTAAGGGATTTACATTGCATCCGCCTGACATTAATGTGCTAGATCTCCACATACCTCTTCCGTGAGTTCCCAAATAAAGCATGTAGCAACCATCTTCCAAATAACGTAGTTGACGAACTGCATAAGTAGGTACTCGCTGTATGCCATCATTTTGTTCTATCCATGTAGCACCTCCATCGCTTGATGCAAAAACACCAATTTCAGTACCAACGATGTAATTATTCGGATTGTTTGCATCAATCACACAGTCATACACAGGGACATTTGGTAAGTCTCCGGTAACATTTGTCCAAGTAGTACCACCATTAAGCGTTCTGTAAACATGCTGTCCTGTGTTTGAAGAAGAATAACCTGCCAAAGAAACAATAACGTGATTTGGATTATTTCTGTCAACATAAAGACCTTGGATTGCTCTGCCCGAAACTCCTGATAAAGAAGATTGAGTAGTCTGAGATGGTTGCATTTTATCCCATAAAACAGGCTGAGTTCCTCCTCTCTTAACCAGAGCCGAATCAAATGGAGTGCTGTTTAGTCCAACAGTTCTGTAAATAGTTGCACCACTTGCATAGTAAACAGTATCACCATTTGCAGTCTGACTTACAGCAGAGAAAGTTCCTCCTGCTTTGATTCTAAACCATCTAGTGGCACCTCCAAAATCTAAAATGTCTGGTGTCATCCATAGCCCACATGAAGAAGGGAGATAGAATCTTGATTTCACCCTATCTGCAATCCGAATTTGCTCTCCGGCAAGAAGTGATTGTGGCAATTCTTCCTGAAACTGATATTTCAATCTGCTTTCAACTTTTACTATATCTCCGGCATTATAGTCTCTGTCTGCTACAAATGTTACTGAATCAATAGAAGTTCTGGCATTAAAAGTTTCTTCAAGGTAGAAGTTAGAGATGAAGCCTATGTTGCTATTTGCTGAAGACCCTCCACATCTCGTAGGATTGTTCCCGCCATTAGGATCTATAGCGTTGTCATAGAAATAAGAACCTCCAACGCCTTTGTTATTTGAACGAACTATATCACCATAGTATACTCCATAGATAAATACATCTTGGTTAATCGTAGATATTTCTGCAAATACACCATCACCACCTCTGATTGATTTTGCAGCTCTGGTTGAGTTTTGGGTGTAGTTTACATAAGTAGTTCCATTATCCTGATTACCGCATACAACTTCACCTGTAGGACCCGCACCGATAGAGTAAGCCTGAGTAACAGAGTAGCCTCTATTCTTTGCATAAAAAGGAGGGTTAGGGAAATTGTCGAATGCTTTAGTGGTTTTGAAGATACCTCCATCACAGCCCACATACATTTCGTTTTTGTTCAAAGTATTGAAAGTAATACAATGAATATCGGGATGAATCCAATTGGAATTTGAAGGGTCACTAAAGTAAATTGTTGTTAGTTTCCAACCGCTACCGGAACTGTATGAATAAAGCTGAGTGCCACCCATGAAAATCTGATCTTCATCAAATGGATTTACAGCTATCACATTATCATACCAGCCCTGACCACTTGTAGCTCCAAATGGAGCAAAGGTAGATCCTCCAGCACCAATTTTAACCCATGTTTCGCCATGATCTGAAGTTTTATAGCCATGGAAACCACCTCCCTGATTATCAGCAATTGATAAGTAAGCAACGGCAGGATTAGAGGTTGCCACTGCAATCTCAATTCTCCCTTTACTTTGAGAAAAGTTAGGAAGAAAAACAGCAGAGCCGGCAGGTGCCGTTTGGTTACTCGAAGTAGGAATAACTTCCCACGTCAACCCGGCATTTGAGGAGCGAATCAGATTACCTCCAATTCCAACTCCTCCACTTCCTACTGAAGCATATATATACTGACCATCAATACTAAAATCTACATCTGCACATAATGAAAGTATAGCAGGATTTGGACTAGTTCCATTTTGATTTTTAACTTTTGCTACTATATCACTCCACGATACACCACCATCCGTTGATTCCATGATACCGCCATAAGTTCCGGCTAAGATATGTTTATCATCATTTGGGTCTATAGCAATTCTATTTACTGCGCTCCACATATTAGAGCTAACATAGGCAGAAGATTGCTTAGTACTTTGTAGATGCTGAATATTATTATCACTGATAAGTTTGTATATGCCATTACCAACAGTACCTGAATTGAAACGTGTGCCACCAATTTGTGCTAAGCCTTCACCTGTTCCTATAAAAATATTTCCAGCCTTGTCCTGAGCCATACATGAAACACTGATTATATCAGGTAATGATATCGCAGCCCAAGTATTTCCTGCATCGAGAGATTTCCATAAGCCACCACCTACTGCTCCTGCATAGATTGTGTTTCCTGTTGCATCTCTATTGTCAATAACAATAGCTCTGGTTCTTCCGCCAATATTGTTGGGACCTAGCTCTTGCCATTGTAAATTCAAACCTCCTGATCTGCTGCTGTTTTTTGACTTAAGTATATCAGCCTGGCGAAGCGCTTGCGCAAAATATTCAGGTTTCACTTCTCCATTTTCATCTGCAAGAAGACTGTAGCGGTATTGAGCAGCTTCCTTTGCAATAGTGTTTTCTTTAGACTCGTCCTCACTCATTTTATCCAGTAAAAACTCATTAACATCACTGTTGCTATAAGCCAAAAAACTCAGAGCACCAAAAGCAAGGGTTATTACAGAGGCAGAAAAAAATACTTTTCTCATGTTCATATTAGTTTAATTATCTCTTTAAATGTTTCATACAAATTTAACGTAAAAAACGAATATTACAAGGTGGGTAATAGTCATTTATATGTCAAATCCTGCTTTTTTTAAACAAGCTGTTAGCATTTTATAAAAACAGTAATAACAAGAACATCGGAAAGTGAAAAAAGGTTTGAATAATCAAACTACCAGCGTTTTCCAAAATGGAATCCCAAATAAATAGAAGGCTGAATGAAGGAGTTGGCGTCATTATTCACATATATAGGAACTTTCCTGTAAAAAACATCAACTAAAACGCCCACTTCCAGTGCTTTTACAAAGCGGTCTTTTGTCCCCCAGTCAAAATTAAGCCCTGCTTTCACATGAGCACCAAAAGTTGGAATAATCTGATTCATACCTTTGTAAAATGTAGCGGCCTGATATATAGAGTCTTTACTTAGAAACCTGTCTTCCACACCATCTCCATTATATTTCACATTTTCTGTCACATAATTTCCTGTAATGGTATCTCTATATTTCACCATTTCTAAATAATATGGCTTCATCAATCCAAAAGAAAAGCCTAGAAATCCAATAAAACTGAGTCTTACCCCATTTTTCTCTGCTTTATCAGCCAATGCCCGCTCAAAACCGTAACTGAGCCTGATAGCATGAAATCTGTTTTGTAAGCCATAATAGTACTTTCTTCCGCTTTGAATATATCCAGGATTGGTGGCAATAAGCTTATCCTTGTAGTTGAAAAAATACTGATATTCTGCCTGCACCAAATGGGTCTTGTAAATGTTCTTTATCCAACCTTTGGTAAGATAAAGGCTAAGTCCGTTTGTCTGAATTTTAATGCCACCGGAAAGCTCATGATTATACAAATAATCTTTCACTGCAAGGCTTCGTGCATCCTTTTTAGATATTTCCTGAGCTGAAATCCTAAAAATCGAAACGAAAAAAACAGATAGAAATAATATTAACCTCACATGACAAACTTAATTAAAAAATCCTACACTATGCTGACTACAAAAACGAAATTATTTTAAAAAGGTTGGAATACCCGCTTTATTATTTCTGTATTTGAAGCTTAGACTTAGCTTTGCTCCATTAAAACAAAACTTATGAGAAGCAATCACGAAATAGACTACAGAATATTCGGTGAAGAACTACAATGTGTAGAAATCGAACTTGATCCTCAAGAGACCGTTGTGGCAGAATCAGGTGCATTTATGTATATGGAAGATGGGATTCAGATGCAGACAATCTTTGGAGATGGGTCGCAGAACGAGGGTGGTCTTTTAGGAAAATTCCTGTCAGCAGGAAAGAGATTGTTAACGGGTGAAAGTCTCTTTATGACTGCATTCACGCATACAGGATCCGGAAAATCAAGGGTGAGCTTTGCCTCTCCATATCCCGGCAAAATAATCCCTCTGGATCTCTCCGAACTTGGAGGGAAAATAATTTGTCAAAAAGATGCCTTTCTGTGCGCTGCAAAAGGAGTTTCTGTGGGCATTCATTTTCAGAAGAAACTAGGCACGGGTCTATTTGGAGGAGAGGGATTTATCATGGAAAAGTTGGAAGGAGATGGAATGGCTTTTGCTCACGCAGGAGGGCACATTATAGAGAAGGAACTGAAAATTGGAGAAACATTAAGAATAGATACAGGCTGTATCGTTGCATATACTAAGGATGTGGATTTTGATATTCAATTTATCGGAGGTATCAGAAATACATTTTTCGGAGGAGAGGGTGTATTTTTTGCTGTGCTAAAAGGCCCCGGGAAAGTTTGGCTTCAAACGCTTCCAATCAGTCGTTTGGCTAGCAGGGTGCTTTCTTACTCTTCCTCAATGGGTGGAAGAAAAGAAGAGGGTTCTATATTGGGAGGGTTAGGAAATTTGCTTGACGGAGACGGAATGTGAGGTAATAATTAAGTTTAGATTTTTAAAACCGTAAAGATGAGAGAGATAAATAAATTTACACAAATAAGGATTCTCGCTAAATGTTAGGCTTTTGAAAATTGCTAATTGTGAGAATTGAAAATTAGAATGGATGTGTGGCATAGCAGGTTTTATTGATTCAAATATTTCAAAAGATAATGGATTTGATCTTTTGGAGAAGATGCTTATGTCTATAGCTCACCGTGGTCCGGATGCTCGTGGGAAATGGAATGAAGAAAATGTTTTTCTCGGACAAAACAGACTGAGTATCATAGACCTCTCTGAAGCTTCCAATCAGCCTTTTATTTACGAAGATATTGTCATTACCTTCAATGGTGAGATATATAACTATATTGAAGTTAGAGAAGAATTAATCAAACGAGGACATCATTTTACTACTCAGGGTGACACTGAAGTGATTTGTGCAGCATACAAAGAGTTCGGAGAGCGTTGTGTGGAGCAATTTATGGGCATGTGGGCATTTGCACTTTGGGACAAGACTCAAAGAAAACTCTTTTGCTCCAGAGATAGATTCGGCATTAAGCCGTTTTACTATTATTCAAACTCCGTAAATTTCTATTTCGCATCTGAGTACAAAGCTCTGAAACAGACGCCTTCTTTTTCTGCAGAAATAAATATTGCACAAATTCAAAGAGCACTTGCGCTCAATATTGCTTCCTATAAAGAAGAGACTTTTTTTAATAATGTTTTTTTGCTGGAACCTTCCCATAATCTTATTTTCGATGCGAGTGGAATAAAAAAATACCGTTATTGGGATATTGATTTATCCAATAAAGAAAATTCCAAGTTGAGTTTTGAAGATAAAAAAACTCAGTTCTACGATTTGTTCGAAAGATCTATCAGGCAGCATAGCAGAAGCGATGTGCCAACTGGCACATGCCTGAGCGGAGGATTGGATAGCAGTGCCATATCAAGCGTTTTCAGCACATTGTTTCCTCAGCAAAAAATAAAATCTTTTTCAATTTACTATGACGGGAAAGGCGAGGTGGATGAACGCCCGTTTGTGAATGAAGTAGTCAATAAATATGAAAATATTGAACCTTATTATTTCTCTCCAACAGACGGTCAAATTCATGAAGCCTTTGAGAAAACAGCATATCATGCAGATGTACCTCTTTTAGGTTCTTCTTATATTTCGCAACACTTTCTGATGAAGTTGGCAAAAGAAAAAGGAGTTACCGTAGTGTTGGATGGACAAGGATCTGATGAATATTTAGGCGGTTATTTACATTCATTTTACAGACTTTTCGCCTCTCAGATTTCGTATTTCCAGTTTGGAGATTTTGCAAAAACCTATGCAGCGCATTACAACAGAGAGAATTTTGCTGCAAAAAAGAGAGTTGATATTCTCGCCAAAACAGCTGCTTCTTTGATAATGGATGAAAGTGGCATTTATAATTTAGAGTATAATCAATACAGCTTTTTATTTAAATCAAAAGGCAAGATTGCGTTTACCAAAAAATCAAATAATAAAGTTGATGACTTTTTGTATCAATTGATGTTTGAAACTACTTTGCAAACTTTACTGCACTTTGAGGACAGAAATTCCATGTCATTTTCTTTGGAATCCAGAGTCCCTTTTCTGGACCATAGATTAGTAGAATTTGTTTTTCAACTAAAAGAGGAGGACAAAATTAATCAGAGGGCAGAAACAAAATACATATTGAGAGAATCATTGAAAAATGTTTTGCCAAAAGCTGTTTATGAACGTAAGGATAAAAAAGGATTTGTGACACCGGGAGAAGTGAAATGGCTGGATGGTTCGCTAAAATATTTACTCGATATTAATTTCAGCAATCTTGATTTTCTGAATGTTGATGCCTTAAAAAAGGAAGTGACACAATATAAAAACGGAGACAAGTCTAATGCGAAAATGGTATGGAAAATCGCTGCTTTAAATCACTGGATTAATAAATTATAGAAATTGGAACTGCTGAATATTCAGAATCTCTTATTGATTGCCGCTAAATCCATAGCAGTCTATGCGTTTATTGTAATCGCCATTCGGATTTTTGGAAAAAAGGAGTTAGCGCAATTATCTGTAGTGGATTTAGTTTTTATTTTGCTCATCAGTAATTCTGTTCAGAATGCAATGGTGGGCCCTGATAATACATTGCTTGGAGGATTAGCAGCTGCCACAGGTTTGTTTTTAATAAATTACGTTTTGAAACAACTCAGCTATAAATTTCCATGGTTCAGCAAATCACTGCAAGGAGAATCCACTATGCTTATATACAATGGTAAAGTGATTCACAAAAATCTTGAGAAAGCTTTGATAAGCATAGATGAATTGGAAGCCGCTGTGAGAGAACACGGAGTGAAAAATATTAAAGAAGTAGATTTGGCAGTGCTAGAAGTGGATGGTAGTGTGAGTGTGCTGTCTGATAATTTTAAACATAAAACATCTCGCAGAAAGAAGGCTCATAAAGCACTTAATAAACAACAATAAATACAGAATAATATGTCAACAAAAACACCGAAAGAATCTGAAGTGACCATGACCGAAATCGTTTTGCCAAACGATACCAATACATTGCATAATCTACGCGGAGGAAAAATATTGCATTGGATGGATATAGCCTCTGCAATTGCTGCCGGCAAACATTCTAATGCTGTAGTAGTTACAGCATCTGTAGATAACGTGTCTTTTGAAAATCCAATAAAATTAGGAGATGTAGTCACAATTACGGCTAAGGTTACCCGTACTTTCAATACATCTCTTGAGACATACATAGAAGTATGGGCTGAGAATCTTCCGACCCAAACACGCTATCATTGTAACAAGGCTTACTACACTTTTGTAGCACTCGACAGTAATGGCAAACCTAAAAAAGTGACAGGCATTTCACCTGAGACAGATGAAGAGAAAAAGCATTTTGACGGTGCGCAGAGAAGAAGAGAATTGCGTCTGGTTCTTGCGGGAAGAATGAAAGCATCAGAAGCGAAGGAATTGAAAGAGCTTTTTCAATAAGAGAAGAGACTAAAAATAGCGCTAGTCATAATTCTCCCCAATTTACATCTGTCAATATTTGCACAGAAATTGATTGATAGAAGAACGATATTTCCCGATTCCTCTCAGACGCTTCTCTTTCAAAAATCCAATAACAATGTTGATATAGCTGAATTTAATGGTGAATATTATATAGGACTAAGAACTGCTCCAACTCATTTTGCTTCAAAAAAGACCAAGCTGCTTGTATTTAAATCAAAGGATTTAAACAAGTTTGAATTAGACACCATCATTAACCTATCTTCAGATATTCGTGAGCCAAGATTTTGTGTATACAACAAAAAAATATTTCTCTACTTTTTCCAAGGAGGAACAAAGGCATTAAAATTTGAGTCCAAAAAAATCTGGCTAATTTCTAAATCGTCAAACAGCGGCTGGAGTAGCTTAACTGATATCCATCTTGATGGATACGTTCCATGGCGGGTGAGAAACGTCAATGACAAATTATTGCTCTCTGCATATTATGGTAAAAATTTGTACAACAGCAAACATAAATCTGATTTGCGATTATTTGAAAGCAGCGATGGAATCAAATGGCAGCCTATTTCCGAAAAACCGCAGTGCGACTTAGAGTTTGCCGAGGAGGGGGAGTTTGTTATTGATCGCGATAGTGTGCTTTGGGGAACAATAAGGTTTGAAGGATTTGGAGGAGCTCTGGTGAAAGCCGAAAAAAATAATTGGTCAAATTGGAATATTGTAAAAACAGACTACAAGTATTACAGTGCGTTGCTCTTTGAAAGGGAAAATGAAGTTTACCTTATTTCCAGAAGGAATGTTGATGGGAAGGCGAATCGTTTCAAGTCAAGGACTAGGAATTTACTGAGATATTCATTCACAAAAAAGTGTACGGCACTGTTTCAAATCAATAAAGAGAAAATGTGCATTGAGCATGTTTTTGATTTTCCCAGCACTGTTGATAATGCTTATGCCGGGATAGTTCAGACAGCTAAGAATGAATACGCAGTGGTGAATTATTCGTAAGATCCTTCTAAACCCAAGAACTGGATAAGAGGGCAACTGGGCAGAACCAATATTTATCTTTATAAATTAGTTTCCTGATAAGAAATTTTGCATTGAATTTATGATTTGGAAAGAAGCTTTTCCATCTCCATAAAGCTGAGTAGAAAAGTCATTTTTCCTAATTGCCATATCTTCAAATCCTGCTATAATCTTTTGCTCTGATGCTCCTGTGGTAATATTGTAGCCATTTGTTACCAGTTCTGTCCACTCTGTTTGTTCGCGCATAGTAACACAGTTTTTACCAAAGAAATAGGCTTCTTTCTGAAGACCTCCACTGTCTGTCATTACCATGAAACAGTAGGCTGTTAGCTGAACCATGTCAACATACCCAACTGGCTCTATTACTGTAAATTCAAAAGGAACACTTTGATGCTCTAAAATCTTTTTTGTTCTTGGATGTAAAGGAACTATAACTCTTTTACTGCGGTTCACAGTATTTAATGCCCGAACAATTTGGCTCAGATTATTGAGGTCGTCAGTATTCTCCTGGCGGTGTATTGTTGCTAAAATGTAATCTCCTCCTGAAACATCCAATTCTTCTAGAATTTTTGACTGAAGCTCAGCTTTCTCTCCATAAAAAAGAGCTGCATCATACATCACATCCCCTGTTCTGACAATATCACATTGAAAATTATCATAACCTTCCTGTTTCAAATTGTCAACAGCTGTTTGAGTAGGACAAAAAAGCAAATCTGATATTCTGTCTGTAAGAATGCGGTTAATCTCTTCAGGCATACGCATATTAAATGAACGAAGCCCGGCTTCTACATGAGCTACTTTAATATGCATTTTTTTTGCTGCCAAGGCTCCGGCCAGAGTAGAGTTGGTGTCACCGTAAACCATCACAAAATCAGGTTTTTCAGCTACAAGTAGTTTTTCAATTTCTTCCAACATTCTACCTGTCATAGCGCCATGAGAAAGTGAGTTTATCTCCAGATTATACTTTGGTTTTGGAATGTCCATTTCATCAAAAAAGACATCGCTCATATTCTTATCAAAATGCTGACCTGTATGCACTATTATTTCTTCAACCCCTGATATAGCTTTTATTGCTCTGCTCACAGCAGATGCTTTTATAAACTGAGGTCGTGCTCCTACTACTGTTACAATTTTCACGCTCTTATATTTAGTATGACAATGCTAATGAATAATTTGCTAAGATGTAATTTCATCCAGTAAATGAGCCATTTGCCCTGTAAGATTTTTTCTGGAGTACTTTTCAATACCCGATGAGGAGCTGACAAGCGTCTTTTCAAGATACTTTTGATACCATTGCTTTAGCAATGCTTCTAGTACCTCTACTTCATTATAATCAATTACAACTCCCGCGCCTGATTGGTTAATAATATCTGCTGCATCTCCATCTTTAGGTCCGATACATACAACAGGTCTGTTTGATGCGAGATATTCAAATATCTTTCCTGTAAGGATAGACTTGTTATTCCAAGTGTTATTGATTACCAGTAAAAGTATCTGAGCGCTGTTTTGAAATTTTATTGCTTCACTGTGGGGTACATAACCAACAAATTCAACAAGATTATCAAGCTCATATTTCTTTATCGATTCATGAACAGAAGCTTCAGGTTTACCTACTAGTTTCACCACTATATCTTTTACAAGTGGATGATTGATCTTTTTAAGACGTTCTAAAGCCTGCCATAATACAATGGGGTCTCTGGCATTGTTCATTGTGCCTATATATGTAATAGAGAACTTCTCATCAAGTGGCACATTTACATCTACCTTGTCGGAATCATCGAACCCGTTAGTAATAACCTCTGTTCTGTTTGTAGAAATTGCTTTCAGTTCTTCCGCCATTGTTTTACCAATAGGAGTTATTGCATTGCAACTATCCAATACTTTTTTCTCCAAAGTTTTGTGCCGTTTATCTGCAAAGTAGGAGAGATTCAACTCATGGTAGAAATCTATTTGTGTCCATTGGTCGCGATAATCTACTATCCATGGCAAACCAATCTTTTTTTTGATGCCAAGACCAATAAGATGACATGAGTGTGGTGGGCCTGTTGAAATTACAGCATCTACAGGGGTTTT
This sequence comes from Bacteroidota bacterium, assembly GCA_947461105.1. Classification (GTDB taxonomy): domain Bacteria; phylum Bacteroidota; class Bacteroidia; order Chitinophagales; family LD1; genus CALAYL01. The sequence continues at coordinate 13,012 of CANHIG010000011.1, forward strand.
CTCCAAATAATCACAGAGAAATTTAACGGAAGGTTTTATCCAAAAGCAACGTGCATCAGGAATAAAAAAATTGCCACGTATCCATACTCCAATTTTCTCTTTCCATCCCATTTTTTTTCCTTGTGAAAGAAAGTTTGCATCTAATTTTTCATTCTTCTTTTTCCCAACCAATCGTCTATAAAAATCATAAGGCTCCCAAATCGGAGTTCGAATTACCTCAACATCTGAAGGGATTTCTTTGAGCAATGATTCATCAAGAATCGGATAGTCTCCATTTGAGACAGTATATACAACCGGTTCCCAGCCAAAATCAAGAAAATATTTCACGAATTTCACCCATCGCTGCACACCGCCACCTCCTGCTGGTGTCCAATAATATGTTATAATGAGTACTCTCTTACGCTTCATTCAAAGCACTTTCTTTTTTAGGTCTAAATTCTAAAAACAAACCCGATGCAAGAAGTAATAAAATTAGAGCAGAACTCACCATCGCAATCTTTTCTCCTAAAAAGAATGATTTAGGTTCAAACTTAAACTCAATTTTATGTTGCCCCTGAGGAATATTAAGTGCTCTCAGCACATAGTCTACTCTAAATATTTCGACTTCTTTCCCATCAATACTGGCTACCCAACCCGGCTGGTAAAATATCTCTGAAAAAACACCAAGCTCTTGGGCTGAGGAGCTTGATTCATAAACTAGATGATTTGGCTCATAGCTGAGTAGTTTGATAAATGCTGTCGAATCTTTGCTCTGATTGATTCCGCTCAAAAGCGCCTGATAGCGTTTGTCAACGAAAACTGTTTGCTTAGGATTAAATTGCTCCAATGATTTTAACTCTTCATCTGCATTAGCAACAACTTTGTATTCGCTTACAAACCAGGCATTGCCACAAGCTGCAGGATTATATTGTGCTGCTGGTTCTCCGTTTTGTCCTTTTACTATAAAGTATTTTGTATTCAGCATGTTGAATACATTAATATTCCCTTGTTGTATATGTGCTTCTATAAGCTCTTGGTATCTTCTCAGTTTTGCAGCATGATAACCTCCTACTGATTTGTGGTTATATGATGTAGAAGCATCATTAAACGCATTCACGGTAGTGTTGAAAACCCTGTAATTAGGGTCAGTATCTTTCAGGATTTCATTATCAGCTGCTGATAATTGAAATCTGCTTTTCAATCTGTCCTTTTCTACGAAAATATCATCGTTTACATAGCGTTTCCCAACTCCTATCATATCATACATGACTAAGAGAGCGATTCCTGCCAATGCTATATTTCTGCTTATCTTATTTTGCAAGAAGCCCCATATAGCTGCAGCACTCAATCCAATTAAAAGAAAAGAACGAAATGCGTCACTTCGCATCAGTGAAGTCCTGTCTTCTTTTAACGCTGCTACTAGCCACTCAGGGTAATTTTTATCTTCAGCGCCTGAGAAATTAAATAAACTTGACCCAAGAATTACAATGATTAAGCTCAGTCCTGCTGTTAATCCCAGAGCAACAAAGACTCCGTTAACCAGTTTTTCTTTTTCGATTTTATTTGCAAATATCTGAGCTAAAGTATAAATACCTAAAAGAGGAATAGTTAACTGTGCAATGACTAATACCATTGTTACCGTTCTGAATTTGTTGTAACCCGGTAAATAATCGAAAAACAAATCAGAAAACCATTGCAAGTTATGACCGAATGATAGCAAAACAGAAATGAGGGTGGCAATTCCGAGCCACCATTTTAAAGGACCGTCAATTACCAAAAGACCTAGAATAAATAAGAAACACAAGATGGCTCCGATATATACAGGACCAGAAGTAAAAGGCTGATCACCCCAATAGTAAGGAGTTGAATTGATATATTGTTGAGCCCCATTTGCAATGAGCACTTCACGCGTTTTGCTTCCTTCTTCTGCAGTGGAGTGCGATGACCCTCCATAGAAATTGGGAATCATTAAAGTCAAAGCTTCTATTTTACCCAAGCTCCATTTGTAAGCATAATCTCTATCTAATCCACCAGAAGATTGCGTATTGGTAGTGAGTTCTGATTTCCCGCGTATAGTGGAATTCCCGTATTCATAAGTGCTCCAAAGAACAGAAGCATTTGAAACTACACCTGCTATACCTGTGGCAGCTAAAAGGAGTACTGATATAAAAAAATGTTTCCACTCCTTTGACCTTATGGTGAAAATAAACTGAGCGACACCAAAAATAAATAACGAAATGAAAGCATAGTAAGCTATCTGTATATGATTTGCATAAATCAATAATGAAAATCCTGCAGCACTGACCGCAGCTCCCAGTAAATATTTTTTATTCCAAATCAAAAGAACTCCGCTAAATACAAAAGGGCTCAATGCTATAGCATGCATTTTTGAATTGTGACCGGCTTCGAGAATGACGAGGTTGTATGAACACAAAGCATAAGCAATTCCTCCAATCATTGCAATCCAGCTATTTACTCCCATTGCCAAAAGCAGTAAATAAAAGCTAAGACAAGCAATGAATAGAAATGGAGAATACTCGGGCAACCCTATAGACACAATATTGTTTATATATCGAACAAGATTCCCTGAATATTCCGTAGAAATCTGGAAAGCAGGCATGCCGCCAAACATGGAGTTAGTCCATAATGGCTCAGCATGTTTGGACTTCCGATATGTTACTATTTCTTTCGAAGCTCCATCAAACTGCATTATATCACCCTGATATATAGCTTTATTATCGGTAATCATTGGAGAGAAAAACAAAAAGGTAATCACCAAAAAAGATGCGATTGCAGCTATGTATGGGATAAATTTTTTAATTCCGCTATTTGTTGAATCTGTATTTGAAACTACTGAAGATTTCTGCTGAATTTTCGACTTTGCCATGTATTGGTTATTTTAAGTAAAAATAGAAAGATTGAAACGAAAAAAAACACCGATTACTAATCGGGAAATTTAGATTTAAAAGTGAAAGACATTACCGCTGCTCGTTGTTTTGCCAACTCAGCCTTTTCGCCTGAGAAGTGTTTATCAATATTGTCCTTCAATATTTTTAGCCATATATCAAAATGAGGTTTCTTTATGCTCAGATGCATACGTTTTTGCAACAAATTTTCTCGGTAACCATCTATGTCTAAAATAACAAACGACCCAAAAGCTATCATTCTAGGGAAGTGAGCTTCCCAATCTATATTTTTAAAAAACACACCTATATCTTCATCAGAAACAGCTATTTGATAAAATGAACGTATCATAAAATCTACATCTGCCTCAGAATTAATATCATGTTTCACGCTCTATTTATTTGTTAAGTTTACGCTGACGCAATGCTTCATAAAGAATAATTCCGGCACTTACAGAAACGTTCAAAGATTCGGTTTTACCCACCATCGGAATGGCAATAAGTCCATCACAAAACTTCTTGATGATAGGTGTTATGCCTTCTCCTTCGGCACCCAGAACAATGGCAGTCGGAATACTGAAATCTACCTGATTTACCTGAGTTGATTCTCCAACATCTGCTCCCCATATTTTGATTCCATGAGCCCTCAAATATTTTATGGCTGTGATGATGCTTTGCTCTCTACACACAGGAATATTGAGCAATGCCCCTGCTGAAACTTTTACTGCAATAGGATTGATGGGCGCTGAGCCAGACTGCTGAATAATAACTCCATGCGCTCCTAAACTTTCTGCTGAGCGTGCAATTGCTCCGAAATTATGTACATCTGTGATACTATCTAAAATCAGAATAAAAGGAGCTTCTTCCTTCTCTTCTGCACTGCGTATTATATCGTCAATGCTCACATACTCTATCATTTGTACTACAGCCACCACACCCTGATGATTCGATTCTACCAGTTTGTTTTTATAGAGTATATCGTCTATCTTTTCTTTTGGCACCAATTGTATGGGCACTTTTTTTTCTTTTGCAAATATATTGATTCGCTCTATTTCCTCTCCAATAGAATTTTTGACAATCAATATTTTGTCAAACTTGATTCCTTGTTGCAGCCCATCTAATACGGGTTTCCTGCCAATAATAATTTGTTGTTCCATTTGATTAATGCTTCTGCAAACTAATTTTTTTTATTCACCATTTCAATTCCTGAAAATAAAATCAGCCACTCCAGGGTGGCTGATTTTGTAAATAACTTTAATAGACTGGCAGATTATGCATTTGGTATAAACATAGCCTGACTATCACGAAGTTCTTTTTCTAGTGAAGCGCCTAATGTAGGGTTGTGTTTCTTGCATATATTCATCAATTCCTGCATCACATATAATTGCTCCTGAATAGGTCTGTTTTGTAAAAACGCCCCTTGTTGTAATCTTGAAACATAAGCCCTGTCGCCAGCACTTTGAGCTGTTTGTAGCTGTTTCAAGTAAGATGCGTGCCAGTATTTTATCTCGTCCCTAGCTTTCCCCAATAGCTCTGCTACCAGTTTTTCCGCTTTTTCATTCTGTCCGGCTATGTAATAATACTCCGGATATCCTGCATTAAATACATTGTACGGTATCTTGCTGTCAGGCATCATTTTTAATGCAAAATCAATTACTTCTGCAGCTTTAAGGCTATCGCCTTTTTGCGAAAGGGACTCTGCAAGGCGGCCATAGTTTCCTCTCAGGTTCATATACATTCGTGAAACTGTTTCATCCAGATATAAGTCAGGATAGGTTTCTACTCCTCCAAACTTAAATTTGGCAAGCATGTTTTTATAAGCTATATCGTTGCGCAAAGGAGCGTTGGTGTGTCCTGTCGAACCAGACTCTCTAGGCACAATCCTATATGTCAATCCCTCAAGCTGGAAATATTTGTCCAATCCAAGATAAGCCTCGGAAGAAACTGACACAGCAAAATAGATTGGGCGATCATAGATGTTGCTGGCAACAATATCCAAAGTCATCAAATCATTTTTCAGCAAAGTTCCGTTTCCGATTTGCCAACTCATTCTCGATGTCATTTCGTTGTAATTTGCCGGATCCAGCATATCCATCGCTTTTATCTGATTGGTGTCGAAGTCCAAATAGAAACTCTTAGTTGGCAGATAGTTGTCCATTTCACCCTGCCCTGTGCTGATTTTGTTTCTGGTATCCTCGCTAGCAATAAACTGCATCACCTTTCTCAAATCAATAGGAGTACCCTCCGGAATACCAGGTGCAGGAGCATATCGAATCACATCTCTGTTGCTTGCATTGATTTGAGCATCAGTAAATGAAGTTTTTACCGGAGCAGATTGATTCCATCTGTGTTTCAACTGCTTCACATACCAGTCTACACCCAAAAGAGAAAGATTGATAACACGTACATCCGGTCTTATATTTTCTACTTCCTGAGCATACCAAAGCGGATAGGTATCGTTATCACCCATAGTAAAAAGTATTGCATTAGGCTGACATGATTCTAAATAATCTTGTGCCAAATCTCTAGCTGTGTAGCGATTATGGCGGGTATGATCATCCCAACCCTGAGCTCCCATAAGTATTGGTGCGCTTACAGACAAAGCTAAAGCAACTGCAGAAGCAGGAACCTCAGCTATTTTCTTTCTCAGAAAATCCCATATAGCTAATACTCCGAATCCAATCCAAAAGCAATAAGTCCAGAATGAACCTGCCAAAGCATAATCTCTTTCTCTCGGCTCAATCGGTGGTTCGTTTTGATATACTAACTGAAAGATTCCTGTTACAATAAACAACACAAAAATCTTCAAAAATACTTCCTCGTTTTTATAGAGAGTATAAATCAAACCAATTAGTCCAAGGATAAACGGAATCATATAAAACTTGTTCCTGCCTTTATTTCGAATCATTTCCTGAGAAAGATTTGTCTGTGGGTTTTCAGGAGTGAAAAACAAACCTGAATTATCAATAAACGAAATACCACTAATCCAACGTCCATTGTCGTTATAGTATGTGCCTTGGATATCATCTTGCCTTCCCGAGAAATTCCACATGAAATATCTGAAATACATAAATCCCAATTGGTACTTAAGGAAATACCAAATATTTTCTTTCATAGAGATATCATCCTTCACCATATATCTATTCGGCTCTTCTGCATTTCTTTGGTCAGCGATTTGAGAAGCCTGTTGTCTCATTCCTGATTCAAAAACCTGAACCACCTGGTCGGTTTTTCTGTCAATTAATTTACAACCCGGATTTAACCATGATCTGTAGCCATCATGTTTTGAAGTCTCCTGCCAAAAACCAAGGCGAGGGAAAAACATACACACTTCATCTCTGAATTTATAGTCAATTTTTTTGCCTGCAAATTCATACTTTGTATCACCTTTGTAGAATCTGTCTCCAAGCTCCACCTGAGAAACTATGTCATTATATGTAGCTGTATAATCAGGGCCGTATACCAAAGGTCTGTCGCCATATTGCTCACGATCAACATAGGATTTGATGCTGTATGGATCCTTAGGCGCATTCATATTTATCGGTGTATTTGCCAAAGAACGAATCGGCACCATGGCATATGACAAGTAACCTATATAAACAAAAGCAGCAGCAATTAAACCCAGATTCAGATAATACTTATTTCTTTTTTGCGAAAACCATATTCCGTAAGCCAATAATGATATAAGCAGCATAAAGAAAAATGCAACTCCGCTGTAAAATGGCAACCCAAGACTATTTACAAAAAACTTATCGAAACCTGCCATAAATGCTTGAGTGTAGGAAATCACAAATTTCATGGCAAAACCTAAAATTACAAAACCTGATAATACCGCTATCGCCATTCCTGTGAGGCTGAATTTGTGACGTTTGAAATAATAAACTATGGCAATAAAAGGCAAGGCAAGCAAGGAAAGAAGATGCACCCCAATAGAAAGCCCTACCATGTAAGCAATGAAAATAATCCATCTGTCAGCATATACACTCTCGCTTTCTTCCCATTTCAAAATAGCCCATATAATTATGGCCATAAAGAATTGTGATAGCGCATACACCTCGCCCTCAACTGCCGAAAACCAAAGGGAATCAAGGAAAGTAGCACAACCCGCTGCTATAAATGCAGCACCCATAACGGCAATAGCTTCGCCTTGTGTAGGATTATTTTTATCAGCGAAAAACACTTTTTTAGTCAGCAAAACTACTGACCAGTAGCAAAACATGATTGAGGCGGCCGTACTGAATGCAGACATGAAATTTACCATCATGGCTACTTTAGAAACATCTCCAAATGCAAAAAGGGAAAATATTCTGCCCAGCATCAAAAAGAAAGGAGCCCCCGGAGCATGCACCACCTGAAGCTTAAAACATCCCGAAACGAACTCTCCGCAATCCCAAAAGCTGCCGCTGGACTCCATAGTCATAGCATAAACAACTGTAGCAAAAAGGAGTACTATTAACCCTGCGATTGTATTGACCCTGCTGAAATTCTTCATATATTCTTTTTGTTAAACCGCTAAAATAACTAATTAAGCTTTGGAGCAAAGCGTTAATAGTTAAGAAAGTGAAATATCAATTTCATTTTAGATTTTTAAGGAAACATAACCCTTTCGAAATGTCTAAATGCTTCATTTATCAAGCGATTCAATATTTTTTTGGAAATAAAACTCAAGATTTTATATTTGCACTCCTTAATTGCCCGATCGTCTAATGGCAGGACTACAGATTTTGGTTCTGTGTATGTTGGTTCGAATCCAGCTCGGGCAACAAAAAACCACGCGAATTGCGTGGTTTTTTAGTTTTAAATACTCTGTCTCATTATATTTTGTAATTGCAATAAACCTTAACTGCTTTCCCTTCATCGTTCAGTTCAAAAACTTCAGCCGATAATCTGCCATTCACAGAAGTATAGTACAAGACTATAGTGTTTATTCCGGTAAAGTAATTATGAAATTCAAAATATAAATCGGGATATGCATTAAGTCCAACTTCGAAATATTTTTTCAGGACTGACTTATTAGTGATATACCCCGTATCACTGAACTTAAGCAGGGAAATAATTGGGGAATAAAATTCTATTTCATCGGAGTAATGCGACAAAATAGCTTCCAAATCATGGTTATTCCATGATTTTATCCATTCTTCCGCAAATTTTTTTGCCATTTCAGGATTCATAATATTTGATTTTAAGAGTTCAAAATTCTTAAATATTTTCTGAAACTGACTACAAGTTCTATGTTTTGTTTTGCTATAATTCTTAAGATTTGAGCTATATTAGTTCAATTGTGAGTAACCCAGGTCGAAATCAGTTGATGCAAATTTTATCTGCTAATTATCGGATAAATTGGGGCTATTTGTTTTGTTGCTCCTTCCGCTCACTCTCCATTATACCTTCGGTAAGCTCAGAGAGAATGTCTATTAATTGTTGGGTTTTCTTTTCTCCTATAATGTCTTCAAAATTCTTTTCCAGCTTTTTGGAACAACCTAAAAAGTAATCCATGAAATCTACACCTTCCTTACTGATGGAAATTATTTTGGAGCGGGTATCCTTTGGGTCGGTCTCATATTCAATAAATCCCTTTGAAATTAAATCGTTCACCATTTTACTCATGGCTTGTTTGGAGACACGCGCCCTTTTCGAAAGCTCATTAATATTAACCGCTTCCATGCTTATGATACTTACCAGACGTAGGTGTTCTGGTCTGATATCATCCCAACCATCATCTTTCCACTTTTTTTGTGCCCACTCATTAAAGTGACGGTGAGTTATGTAAATAAGACGCGCAATGTTACGCTTTCGCGCAATCATGTGATGCTCCAACTTGTTTTTTGTCTTTTTATCCAGCATTGCTTTGTGATTATATGCAATTATTTCTAATGCAAATGTAGTAAATAAAAAATAATTAGTCAACTTGCTTGTCTATTTAGTCAACTTGGTTTACTATTGCGTCAGCAAATTTTTAATTATGTCAACACAAAACACAAAAACAATAGTAACCAGAGGCATTTTGGTAATACTATTACTCTCAGCTGCAATTTTCGGATTCAGGAAAATAAGCTATGAATTGCACCATGAAACAACGGATAATGCACAGGTGGAAGCAAGATTGGTTCCTATTCTTCCGAGAGTAGCAGGGTATATAAAGGCGCTACATATAGAAGACTACAGTACAGTTAAAAAAGATTCTTTATTAGCCGAAATTGATGATAGTGAGTTGGCACTTCAGTTGGAAGAGATGGAAGCTGACTTGGCTCAGGCACAGTCTGATATTGAAAATGCAAGTGCATCAATTACTAATACAAATGCTTCTATTCTGTCCGCAAAATCGAATTTTGAGGTGGTGAAAACACGCAAGGAAAAAGCACAAAGAGACTTTGAACGCGATCAAAACTTATATAAAGACGGAGCGATTACTCAAAAGCAATTTGAAGACAGCAAAACGAACCTTGATGTAACTATAAGACAATATGAAACAAGCAAAAACGATGTGGCTGTTGCTGAGTCAAAATCAGGAGTTTCTGAATCGCAACTTAAGAGAGCACAAGCACAGATTGAAGTCAAAATAGCAAGAATCGAACAACAAAAATTGAAATTGAGTTACACAAAAATCTATTCAACCACTGATGGAAAAATTGGAAAGAGAAATATAGATGCCGGACAATTTGTACAGGCGGGCTCACCACTATTTACCATTGTAAATGATAAAGTATTTTGGGTAGTTGCTAATTTCAAAGAAACTCAGCTGGAGCATATTAAACTCGGACAGGAAGCTGAGATAAAACTAGACGCTTTCAAAAAACAGCCAATTAAAGGAAAGATTGTTTCTATCAGCGATGCCACTGGCGCAAAATTTAGTTTGCTGCCGCCAGATAATTCAACAGGCAACTTTGTGAAAGTCACGCAGCGTGTTCCGGTGAAAATTGAAATAGAAGATATTGATAAATACAAGGATATTTTGAGAGCAGGCATGAGTGTGGAAGTAAGCGTAGCCTATTAAATTTGAATCAACACAGTCATGAAGTCCTTTGCTAAGATTATAATTGTTTTTACTACTATATCAGCAGCCATTATGGAGCTGATAGACACGTCTATAGTGAATGTGGCATTGACAAACATTTCAGGAAATCTTGGCGCTACTATTGAAGATGCGAGTTGGGTGATTACCGCTTATGCGATTGCAAATGTGATTATTATTCCGATGACAGGATTTCTAGCACAATACTTCGGCAGGAAAAATTACTATCTCTATTCTATAGTCATCTTCACTATTGCTTCCATCATGTGCGGCAATTCTGACTCGTTGTGGGAATTGGTGTTTTGGCGCTTTGTTCAGGGCATTGGAGGTGGAGCGTTGCTTTCTACATCACAGAGTATCTTGTTCGATACTTTTCCTGTTTCGCAGCGAGGAACAGCTTCTGCATTGTTTGGTGTTGGAATTGTTATGGGACCAACATTAGGCCCAACAGTTGGTGGATTAATCATCGACCATTATTCATGGCCACTAATTTTCAACATCAATATACCTTTTGGAATTTTGGCTGCCACGCTCTCTTATTTTTTCATTGAAGATTCAACGCATCATTCTACCAAACCGAGTATAGATTGGTTGGGAATTCTCTTTCTCGCTGTGGGTGTAGGGTCGCTGCAATATGTTTTAGAAAAGGGCGAATCCAACGATTGGTTTGCCGATCAAACAATTCTACTTTTTACCATAGTAACCATTTTTTCTGTTATCGCATTCATATTATGGGAACTATACGAAGATGAGCCTGTAGTAAATATTCGTCTGTTTAAAGACCCGAATCTTTCACTTACTACATTGCTCACTTTTGCTTCAGGCTTTGCATTGTTCACTTCTGTTTTTGTTTATCCGTTATTATTGCAACGTGTACTTGGTTTTACGCCTACCATGGTCGGCATGTCTTTGTTGCCGAGCGCACTGTCATCAATGATGATAATGCCCATTGTCGGGAAACGATTGCAGGCAGGCGATTCACCGAAAATTTATATTACACTTGGCTTTTTAATTATCATGATTTATGGTTGGATGCTCTACAGTAGAACAAATATAAATGTCGGAATGGGAGACTTTTTTCTGCCTCTGATGGTACGCAATATAGGCATCTCAATGATGGCTGTTACACTCACTAATCAGGCTGTGGTTGGTCTTTCACCGCAAAACATTCCGCAGGGAGTTGCGCTGAATAATATGATGCGACAATTAGGCGGGGCTTTCGGCATAGCTATTATGAACACTTACATTGCCGGGCGTTTCGCCATTCACCGCAATGATTTAATCACAAACATTACAGCCGGTTCTGCAAATTTTATTGAGCGCAATACTTCTCTAATGCAGGGTATCGGTTCTAAACTTGCCGTAACAGCTAATGCCCAACAACAGGCTTATCAGGTTTTGGACTTAACCATCAGCAGACAAGCATATTTACTGAGTTATGCCGATGCGTTTTTGTTTTCAACGGTTGCGGTACTTGCGGTATTTCCTATGATTTTTGCACTTAGAAATAAAAAACTTTCCGCAGAAGAAATAAAAACCGCAAGTGAAAGCTCCCATTAATTTCAATCACAAAATGATTTAGAAATGAAAACTCAAAAAGATAAATCGAAGATTATGAATAAGAAATTCTTAGCAACAGTAGTTGTGTTTTTAGCTGTAAGCATTGCTTTTTCTCAAAACAAACAAGCCCCCGATGAACTTACTGCGCTCATCAATAAAGCCATCGAGAATTACCCCAAACTGAAAGAGGCAAATGAATATGTAAATCTCAGCGAAGCGAAAAATGATTTATCATATGGAGCATATATGCCTGTAATCAGCGGTGATGCGAGCTACAGATATGGCAAACCAACACCGAGTATTTCATTTCCGGTTGCTCCGGGGGTGACCAAAGATGTTCAGTTTTTGCCTGCTAACAATTTTGATATGGCATTGAAACTACAACAACCAATTTGGGATTTCGGAAGAACAAACGGAAGTGTGCAAAAAAGCAAAAGCGAAATCACAACGGCCAAAGATAATCTCGAAAGCGCCAAGAACACTGTTGCCTATCAGGTAGCGCAAATTTATTTTGGAATTGTATTTCTAAATAAAAGTATTGAAGTACAGAACCAGCAAATAAAATTATTAGAAACTAATGAGAAACTAATCAGCGATAAACTTAAAAATGGCGATGCGCTTCGATTTGATTTATTGAGTACTCAAGTGAAGAAGAACAGTGCACAAAACCGACTGATTGATTTACAAACTCAACTTAAAAAGCATTACGATATTCTGAATATGGTTACCGGAAATGATACTTACGGATATATTAGGGCTAATAGCGCTGACGGGAATTTATATAGTGTGGACGCTGTAACCGCAGAAAATAATCCTGATTTAAAAGTGCTGAATGATAAACTTTCTTCTGCCAACTGGGATGTGAAAATAGCACGAAGAGGCTGGTTGCCATCATTAGTGGCAAGTGCTTCAGCAGGATATAGAAATGGGTTTGTGCCGGATATCAATAAACTGCTTTTTAATTATAATGTTGGTGTTGGTTTGAATATCCCTATTTTTTCATCTGCACGACCAAACTTTCAGACCAAAATTGCTAAGATAAATTTGCAGGCAAACAAATATGCGTTGGAAGCTCAAAAGCTTTCGTTGAATAAAGATATAGCACAAGGGAAAAATGATGTAGATGCCACCCAACGAAAATTACAGAATTACGAACTACAGGTAGAGCAAGCCAATGAAGCCCTTTCTCTTGCTAATACACGCTATAAAAACGGGGTAATCACCAATCTTGAAATGCTCAGCGCGCAAACAAACTTGCAAGATGCGCTTCTTGGACGGATTCAATTGGAGTATAATCTGCTTCTCTCAAAACTGGAACTGAACAGAATTGGCGGAACGAAATTCTGGTAATTAATAAATCAATTCACCTTAATAAGCTTCTCGTATCCTGTTGAATTGCCATCAGTAATTTTCAGTACATAATGCCCTGATGCCAAATTGAAAATTTCTGAATCAAGAGTAATCTCCTGTTTGCCTTCATTTTGTTTACCTGAAAACACTTTGAAAGCATATTTGCCATCTTGACTATAAATGTCTATAGACATTTGAGATGGTTGTGTCAACTCATACTTGATGCTGGCTTTACTAATAAAAGGGTTTGGAGTAACTGTAACGTTTTTTACGTTTTTGAAAAAGTCATAGCCCTTTTCAATTCCGGTAATGGATTGCTTTTGAATAGTAAATTGGTCTTTAATAGTCCCATCAATACTCAAATATTTTCCGGTTAGTTTATTGTCATTGATATCCATCATAAATGAACCGCAAACGTTGTCGCCTCCATCACTAAAAAACATCACAGGATGCTGTGCTGTCAAAAGTGGCGGATTAGAATCACCACTGCCTGCGTTGCCGGAATTTATATATACGGTGCCTTTGTTTGGATTAGGACCATCAGTATATTTTATGTAAGACTCGCCCAAGCTTTCATTGCCACTGGTTCCATTTACCAAATGAAGTGCGGGGTCGAAAGTACTCGATAAACCATAGTGTCCTTTAATCAAATAGGACCTTTCATAAACATGGCTATGACCATTTAAAACAATATCTACACCATAGCTTTCGAGTATCGGTAGCCATTTTTGTCTTACTGCTTTCATATAAATCTCCCAGGTGTTATCAGAGTTGTGAGAGCCTTTAGAGTACGGAGGTTGGTGCCAGTATGCTATTACCCACTGCTTAGTGTTGGTTTGTAAATCTTGTTTTAGCCATTTGAGCATTGGCGATGAGGTGTCCCCCGCGGTATAAACCCCCGACCAGTCGAAATTGATATTCTGAGAACCCAATTCTGAGTTTAATGAAATGAAATGTGCATTGCCATAATCAAAAGAATAATAGTTCTCAAGGGTTGATGCTACTCCACCAGCTTCTGCTTGAGTAGGCACTGTAACTATGCTGTAATATGGACCAACATGAGTATATGGATCTTGACCGCATGGAACTGGGCAAATGCTATTATAGTCGTGATTTCCCGGACATGGATAGAAGTGCATATTTTTAAAAACTTCACCAAAGGCATTTGGGCCAGTGAAAACTTTATCTTGAAATTCCTGATCGGTACCGTCATTATATGCATTGTCACCTACCCATAACCAAACATCTGTAGGCTTCCCTGCGGAATAGTTGAGGTAAGAATTTCTGGTTTCGCGCTCGCAATCACTCGCCTTTCCAAAGTCGCCAATAGACCAAACTCTTATAGGTTGAACAGTTCCCGGTATAGGAGCAGTCATGAAATGGTGATTACTGTCCGGTCCGCTAAGAACCGTGTTGTTAGATTCAATTTTGTAAAAATATTTTGTGTAGGGCTGAAGTCCTGATACTAAAATATCGTGGTCACGAACAGTATCAGCTATAAATACGGACTGGCTTAAATTTGAAAGCGATGTACCATAATACACACGGGAATTAGTGGTAGTATCAGTTCTCCATTTCACATTGATACTCGTTGCAGTTTGCTTCTGTAAATAAGGCCCCCTCAGAAGAGTTTGGCTAAAAGTAAAACTTATAAGGAATGAAAAAAACAGCGTTGTGGTAAACTTTTGCATGAGGTATTTTTTTTGAAGGTACAAATTAATCAGATATCCAACAAGAAAACGAAATTCCAAAACCATATATCACAGTTTCGTAACATTCTGTTTTCCGTGCTATGTATTTATGGTCATAACCGCTTTACAAACATTCCTTTGATTTTTTCCACATTGATTTCTATTCTCCTTACTTAACAATATATTTGATAATTCACCCAACCTCAAAAATCACCACCATGTTAGTAACAGATGTAAAGCTTTTTGCAGGAAGCAATTCTCTTTATTTGGCTGATCAAATAGCTAAGAACTATGGCGAAGATCTCGCTAAAATGCAGTTGCTCAGATTCAGTGATGGTGAAATGCAACCTGAAATTCAGGAATCGGTTAGAGGTTCTTATATATTTGTAATTCAAAATACAAATGCTCCTGCTGATAATCTCATGGAGCTACTCATGATAGTAGATGCTGCCAAAAGGGCATCGGCAGATTATATCACCGCGGTTATTCCATATTTTGGCTATGCACGTCAAGATAGAAAAGACAGACCCCGAGTAGCTATTGCTGCAAAACTTGTTGCTAATTTATTGACAGCGGCAGGAGTAAACCGTGTAATGACTATGGATTTACACGCAGGTCAAATCCAAGGATTTTTCGATATTCCTGTAGACCACTTGAACAGTTCTGCGATTTTTATTCCCTATATCGAATCTCAGAAATGGGATAATCTCTGTTTTGCTTCGCCCGATGTGGGATCGGTAAAAAGAGCCAGAATATATGCGCAGTATTTCAGTGCTGATATGGTAATTTGCGACAAATATCGTAAGCGCGCAAACGAAGTAGCAGAAATGACGTTGATTGGCAGCGTGGAAGGTAAAAATGTGGTTGTTGTAGATGACATGGTGGACACAGGAGGCACACTATGCAGCGCGGCAGATTTGCTGTTAGAGAAAGGTGCAAAATCTGTGAGAGCCATGATTACACATCCTGTGCTTTCCGGCAAGGCTTATGAAAATATTGAGAAATCCAATCTCACCGAGCTTATAGTTTCAAATTCACTGCCACTTGCAAAACAAAGTCCTAAAATTAAACAACTTTCAGTGGCAGAGATTTTCGCCACCAGCATCAGAAATGCTCATGAACACAAGTCTATCAACTCGTTGTTTTTGACACAATCTGTGTAATAGAAAGTTTACCTTATCTTCCTTGAGAGGAATATATTTCGCAGCATAGTATACATTCAGCATGTGATTATCATCCGAAAGTTGGTTTTACAACCTGTTTTCATATCTTTGCCCTCCAATTTTTTTTAACCTAAAACCCGAAGTAAAAGATGGAAACAGTATCACTAAACGGACAGGTGCGTAGCGAAAGAGGCAAAAAAGCTGCTGCGGCACTTAGAAGACAAGGCTTAGTACCTTGTAATCTTTATGGCGGCAAGGAAAATTTAGCTTTTTCGGTTGCTGCATCAGAACTCAGACCTTTGATTTACACTCCAGATTTCAAACTGGCTGAAGTAAATGTAGATGGCAAAAAAATAAAAGCTATCGTAAAAGAAATGCAATTTGATCCTGTAAAGGATTTCGTGAAGCATGTTGATTTTCAGGAATTGGTAGATAATGTTAAAGTGAAAGTAGATGTGCCTTTAAAGCTTGAAGGAACTCCAGCTGCAATATCAATGGGGGGTAAATTAGAGCAAACTATGCG
Organism: Bacteroidota bacterium; assembly: GCA_947461105.1. Taxonomy (GTDB): domain Bacteria; phylum Bacteroidota; class Bacteroidia; order Chitinophagales; family LD1; genus CALAYL01. The sequence continues at coordinate 29,193 of CANHIG010000011.1, forward strand.
AAAACTTACAGTATTTGCATTGCCTAAAAACCTGCCTACTTTAATTACTATCAATGTAGTTGATATGGATTTCAATGATGTGAAACGTATCAGAGATATACAAATCGAAGGCGTAACATTAATGCATTCACCGGCAATACCGGTTGCGAGATTGGCTACTTCAAGAGCTGCTAAAGAGGCACAAGCCGCTGCAGCTGCAGAAGCTGCTAAGGGAGCAAAAAAATAATTTACTAAATCTCCATAAGAAACCACTCCTTGCTTTTGCATCGGGTGGTTTTTTTATTTTTTAGAAAAAAATTGCAACATTACATCTATGTCAAACTACCTGATAGCCGGACTGGGTAATATTGGTGATGAATACACCGAAACGCGCCACAATATTGGATTTAAGATTGTAGAGGAATTGGCTTCGCGGAATAAACTCGTTTTTTCGTTAGAGAAAAATGCTTTCGTATGTACCTATAAATTCAAAGGGAAAAACGTGACGCTCATAAAACCTACAACATACATGAATCTGAGCGGCAAAGCGGTTCGTTACTGGATGGATGAAATGAACGTAAAAAAAGAAAATTTGCTTACTGTGCTTGATGATTTAGCACTGCCGTTCGGCACCATCAGAATAAGACCTAAAGGTAATGATGGAGGGCATAATGGGCTAAAGGATATAGACTTAGTATTAAAAGACAACAACTACCCTAGACTTCGATTTGGCATTGGTAATGAGTATCATAAAGGGCAGCAGATAAATTATGTATTGGGCAAATGGAAAGCAGAGGAAAATAAAGAGCTAGGCGGCCATATCATCAATGCGGCTAGCGCAGTGGAAAGTTTTCTATTTGAAGGTATCAGCAACGCAATGACTAAATTCAATAAATAATCATCATGAAAATATTTTGCATAGGCAGAAACTATAGCGAACATGCTAAAGAACTGAATAACGAAGTGCCAGAGAATCCGGTAGTATTTATGAAACCGGCTACGGCACTACTAAAAGACAATCAGCCGTTCTTTTATCCTGAATGGACCAAGGACTTACATTACGAAACAGAACTGGTATATAGAATTTGTAAGCAAGGCAAATACATTAAAGAAAAATTTGCCCCAAAATATTATGATAAAGTAAGTGTGGGCATTGATTTCACCGCACGAGATCTCCAATCCTATCAAAAAACAAAAGGCCTTCCTTGGGAAATTGCCAAAGCTTTTGATAACTCCGCAGTTATTGGCACATTTTCTGATTTTACTGAAAAGTCAGAAGGCATTAATTTCTCCCTGAAAAAAAATCAAGAGCAGGTTCAAATAGGCAATTCCAACCAAATGATGTATCCGATAAATAAACTGATAGAATATGTTTCTCAATTTTTCACGCTTCAAGTAGGAGACCTGATTTATACCGGAACGCCTGCCGGAGTGGGGCCTGTGAAAATCGGAGACAAGCTGGAAGGTTTTCTCGAAAACGAAAGGGTCTTTGTGTGTACAATCTCTTAAAAGCGCATAATGCAAAACATTACAACAGAACTTGTAGGCTATATCGCTTCAGCATTAGTCCTGATTTCCTTTTTATTTAAAGACATATTTAAGTTACGTGTTGTAAATACTATGGGTTGTGTAGTATTTATTATCTATGGTGCTATGTTGCATACATCATGGCCAGTTATTTTAACCAATGCTTCAATCATTATTATCAACTCCTATTATATGATTCAGGCAAATCGATTAAAAACTAGAGATTTAACTGAATAATGTTTGAGTAAGCATTTTAATTTATTCAGACAATTTTTTTCTAAATTTCCATTAGAATTGTGACATTATTAATTAAAACTAAAAATACGAAAAAGTTAGCTGTAATCTTATTGATTTTGTCCTCAGGTCTTTTAAATGCCCAAGACTTAGTTCCAGATTTCAAAAATCAACCTACTGCGCTAGTATCTGGGAAATTAGTGAAATTAGAAAAAGTTAGTGCCGAAGTAAAGCAAAAAGTAAATGGTATGGGTTACGGAGGTGTTTCTCAAAATATTCAAATTGATGGAGATGCTTCTTCAGTTCAATTATCATCTAATCCAGAATTTTTATTAAAAGTAGATGCCGATACTGATCCAGAAACTGTATTTTATTTAGCAATTTGCTTAAAAGCAAAAAAAAGTTCGCTCAATAGAAGTAGCTAAAACCTCTGCTTTTGCTGCTTATGGTGCAACTGGTAAATCTGTCAAGAGATTTCATGTTGAATTGGTTTATGAAAAAGTAGGAGATGGACTTTATAAGGTAAAAGTAGCAGAAGCCTTGAAACCAGGTGAGGAATATGCTTTTGTTATGAAAAGCTCAGGTGCTTCTGGTCAGATGTCAAATGTATTTTGCTTTGGCGTAAAGTGATTTTGAATTATACTAATAGAAGTTATTTAAACTTTTGTAAGATTTTTAAAAGGAGTGATAAAAAGTAAGATTGAAAAAAGTTTCAATAAAGGAGAAGCCACGCATCAGCGTGGCTTTTTTTAGCTCTTTTAGTGGCATGATGGTTATAAATACAATCTTATTCTTTAAAATTGTAGCAAATGGAGATTGATAAAACTATATACAAAAAAGCTTTTGAACTCATCTGCACAGCAAAAGCAATGTCGGAATTGTTCGAAGCAAAAAAGGAAATCTGCGCAAAATATGTTCATGCTACTTCACGCGGCCATGAGTTGATACAAATAGCAGCGGCACTTCAGCTTGCACCGCAGGATTTTGCCTTTCCATACTACCGTGACGATGCTATGCTCTTGGGCATGGGTTTTAAGCCTTATGATTTGATATTGCAATTGCTGGCAAAAAAGTCTGATTATTTTTCTGGTGGCAGAACTTACTATTCTCACCCTAGTAGCAACAGAGACGATTTGCCAAAAATCCCTCATCAGTCTTCAGCTACAGGAATGCAAGCCATTCCGGCTACAGGAACAGCTCAGGGATTAAAATACAAGGAAACACAAGGCATAGCTGCTGCAAATGAAAAGCTACCAATTGTTTTATGCTCATTGGGTGATGCATCTATTACTGAAGGTGAGGTAGCAGAGGCTTTTCAGATGGCAGCTTTACATCAGTATCCGATTATTTATTTGATTCAGGATAATGAGTGGGATATATCTGCACACTCCTCTGAAATCAGGGCGATGGATGCTTCTGACTATGCCAAAGGATTTAAAGGTTTAGAAGTGAAAACTATTGATGGAACTGATTTTGAAGTATGCTTCAATACGCTTAAAGAGACCGTTGATTATGTGAGAGAAAACAGAAAGCCGATTTTGATACATGCTGAAGTTCCATTGCTGAATCATCACACCTCGGGTGTAAGAAAAGAATGGTACAGACCAAAAGAAAACCTTGAAAGTGACGCAGTTAGAGATCCTTTTCCAAAATTCAGAAAGTTACTACTTGAGAATAACATCTTCACAGAAAGCGAGTTGATCCTGATAGAAGTACATGCGCAAAATCAGGTTAGTGAGGATTTTGAGCGAGCATTAAAAGAAGAAGAGCCAACAGCGGATGATTTATTTGACCATATTTTTGCTCCTACTCCGATAACAGAAGAAAAAGGAGAGCGAAATCCTGAAAATGGCGAGCTGACTATCATGGTAGATGCGTCATTACATGCAGTGGATGAAATTCTCAGAAAGCATCCTGAATCATTATTATATGGTCAGGATGTAGGAGGAGAGTTGGGAGGAGTTTTTCGCGAAGCAGCATTGTTGGCAAAAAAATACGGAGACACCCGCGTGTTCAACACCCCTATTATGGAGGCATACATCATCGGAAGTACTGTCGGCATGAGTGCTTCGGGCTGCAAACCTATAGTGGAAGTGCAGTTTGCTGATTATATTTTTCCGGGCATCAATCAACTGTTTACAGAGGTTTCTCGTTCATGCTATCTCAGCAATGGTAAATGGCCGGTTCAAAGTTTAATCAGAATACCAATTGGTGCTTATGGCAGTGGAGGACCTTATCATTCTTCGTCTGTGGAGAGTGTTGTTTTGCAATTGAAGGGAGTGAAAGTGGTTTATCCGTCTAACGCAGCAGATATGAAAGGTCTGATGAAAGCAGCTTTCTATGACCCAAATCCTGTGGTGATGTTTGAACACAAAGGTTTGTACTGGAGCAAAGTGAAAGGTACTGAAGCCGCTAAAACTATTGAGCCGGATGAAAATTATGTGATTCCGCTTGGTAAAGGAAGAATTGCGCTGGAAGCTGATACTGAAAAAAGGGAGTTGGGTGAAACGGTTTGTATCATCACTTACGGGATGGGTGTTCATTGGTCGCTGAATGCTGCAAAGCAGTTTGATGGCAAAGTGGAAATTGTGGATTTACGCACCCTGAATCCGTTGGATGAAGAATTAATTTATAGCACTGTAGGAAAACATGGGAAAGTGATTGTACTCACAGAAGAAACCGTTACTCATTCCTTTGCAGAGGCAATGGCAGGGCGGATTTCGTCAAATTGTTTCACGTTTTTAGATGCACCTGTTAAGATAATTGGCGCGGCAAATACCCCTGCAATCCCGCTGAACGAAAACCTTGAAAAAGCGATGTTGCCAAATGTAACTAAGGTGGCAGAGGCGATAGGAGAGTTGCTGAGTTATTGATAACGAAGTTTGCAATCAGAGATTGAAAGACACCGCTATGCAGCATGGAAACTTCGCAAAGCACGAATGACAATATTTTGCCAAAAAAGGAGCAGTAAATTATCTTTTTGCCATACCATAAATTATTATAGTTTTGGAACACTTAAAAATTAACTATGCCATATTTATTTACTTCAGAATCGGTATCAGAGGGACATCCTGATAAAGTGTCTGATCAAATTTCAGATGCACTTATTGATAACTTTTTAGCTTTTGACCCACAATCAAAGGTGGCTTGTGAAACGCTTGTAACTACAGGGCAGGTGGTGCTTGCCGGAGAAGTAAAATCTAAAGCTTATCTTGATGTGCAGGAAATAGCCAGAGAAGTAATCAGAAAAATCGGATACACCAAGAGCGAATATATGTTCGAAGCAAATTCTTGTGGAATTCTTTCTGCCATTCACGAACAGTCAGGAGATATAAATCAAGGCGTTGACAAAAAGAAAAAAGAAGAACAAGGCGCGGGCGATCAAGGGATGATGTTTGGTTATGCGACTAGTGAAACTGACAACTACATGCCGTTGGCGTTGGATTTGGCACATAAAATATTGTTGGAACTGGCTGTATTGAGACGTGAGAATAAAGAGATAAAATATCTTCGTCCTGATGCTAAGTCACAGGTTACTTTGGAATATGATGACAACAACAAGCCAGTTAGAATTGATGCAATTGTGGTTTCTACACAACACGATGATTTTGCAGCTGATGCAAAAATGCTTGCAAAAATTAAATCAGATATCATCAATATTTTGATTCCAAGAGTGGAGAAGAAATATCCGAAATACAAGCACCTGTTCAACAACAAAATCAAATATCATATTAATCCTACCGGAAAGTTTGTAATAGGTGGCCCACACGGAGATACAGGACTTACAGGAAGAAAAATCATAGTAGATACTTATGGAGGCAAAGGCGCTCACGGTGGTGGCGCATTCTCTGGAAAAGACCCTTCTAAAGTTGACCG
>CANHIG010000012.1 GCA_947461105.1 Bacteroidota bacterium
GTGGCAGCAGCTCACATGATTTTTGGGAATGCCGCTTCTATCATCATGGCAGTCCTGATTATGATTTCTACTTTCAGTTGCAACAATGGTATTATCCTTTCTTCATCCAGATTATTTCAGGCAATGGCTGTAGATGGTTTGTTCTTCAAAAAAATGAAACACAATAACGAAAATGGCGTGCCGGGATTTGCCCTTTGGGTTCAATGTATCTGGAGTACGGCACTTTGTCTTTCCGGGCAATACGGCACATTGCTGGATTATGTAATGTTCGCAGTAATGCTGTTTTATATTCTCACCATTTCAGGAATAATAAGACTGAGAAAAAGACAACCGGAAACAGAAAGACCCTACAAAGTCATTGCATATCCGCTGATTCCGATTTTATACATCATTCTGGTTTCATTGTTTTGTATCAACCTGCTTATCTTCAAACCAATGACCACTTATCCCGGAATATTCATTATGCTGATAGGTATTCCTGTTTATTACTTTACTAAAAAAACAATGAGCAATGAGCCACACGCAAACCATTGAGCAGGAACTGAAACACGTAATAGCGGACATTCCTGATTTCCCTAAAGATGGAATCCTATTTAAAGACATATCTCCCATTTTTTTGGATGCAAATTTATGCTCAAAGATTACCGATTCATTTTGCAATTCGCTGGAAGAGGAACCAGATATGATTTGTGCTATTGAAAGTCGAGGATTTTTCTTTGGTATTCTTATAGCCAATCAATTGAAAAAACCGCTGATTATGGTGAGAAAACAAGGGAAACTTCCGGGAGAGGTAGTTGCTGTTTCTTATGATTTGGAATACAATAAAGGCGTATTGGAAATTCAAAAGAATAAGATTAAGAAAGATGCAAAGATAATGGTACATGACGATGTATTAGCCACAGGTGGCACAGCGGCAGCGGCAGCAAGACTCATCCAACAGGAAGGCGGCAATGTAATTAGTTTTTCTTTCCTGATGGAACTGGAGTTTCTGAATGGAAGAAATCTATTGAATGGTTTTGATGCAGATATTTTAAGCCTGGTGAGTTATTGAAAAAATTAATAAACATAAAATGAATTACAGACCGACATTAAACAGAAACAACAATAAAAAGAACGGCTTCAATCCCAAAATGTGGCTTGGATTTATTGCAGTATTGGCATTGCTGATTTATGCAGGAGTAGGTGCCACAGAAAATTATTCTGAAGGCGAGCGAATCGGATTTATTACAAAATTTTCCAACAAAGGGCGCTTCTGGAAATCATGGGAAGGCGAGCTGAACCTGACACAAACCGGCATGAACACCAGCTCACTTTTTGATTTTTCGGTTGACAACGATACTGAAGCTCATCAAACGATTGCCATGATTGATTCAGCAGTAAACTTCGGATGGAAAGTGAAATTAACTTACCATCAGGTATTTATGAAAAACTGGTTTAGCAATCGTGGTGAAACGGACTATTTTATCAAAGACATTCAAATTCTGGACAGACAAACTATAGGAAGTAATCAGGGCAACAACAACGCATATCAAGGCAGAGTAATAGATACTGTTTTTGTAGTCATTGACAAAAATGAATTCTTTAAAAGAAAATAAGCAAGGATATTTTCGGCAAGCTAAATCACAAATTATTTAATCCCATTCCCATAAAGTTTTTCATCATCAATTTTCTATTACATTTAGTTTTGAAAACAACTACTTCTCATGACAAAATCTATAAAAAACATAATTGCTCAATCCATAGCCGTTAAAAGCAAACTACTGGAAGATACCGCTACACATCAAAAAATCAGTAATGCGGTAGATACTATAGTGGCTACATTCAAAAATGGAGGACGACTTTATTTCTGCGGCAACGGAGGTAGCGCAGCAGATGCACAACATCTGGCAGCGGAATTTACAGGTCGTTTTTACAAAGACAGAAAGCCACTTCCTGCTGAAGCCCTGCATGTGAATACCTCTTTTCTCACTGCTGTGGCAAACGACTACAGCTATGATGAAGTATATCAGCGCATGATAATTGCTCAGGGCAGAAAAGGCGATGTGCTTTTTGGTATTTCTACATCTGGCAATTCCAAAAATGTGGTTTTGGCTCAGGAAGAAGCAAAGAAAATCGGATTGCATGTAATATCCTTAACAGGCGAAGGTGGCGGAAAAATGAAAGAAAGCTGCGATATACTTTTTAATGTGCCAAGTAATGATACTCCGCGCATTCAAGAATCACACATTCTTATCGGGCATATCATCTGTCAATTGGTAGAGGAAAAATATTTCGATTAAATGAGCGACAGTGCAATAATACTCGCTGGCGGTTTTGGGACACGACTGCATTCTGTGGTGAGTGATTTACCCAAGCCGATGGCTGATATTTCAGGCAAACCATTTTTACACTACCTCCTTTTATATCTCAAACATTTTGGAGTAAAAAATGCGATTTTGGCTACAGGTTATTTGCACGAAAAAATCGAATCCTACTTTGGCTATAATTATGAAGGTATTAATATCCAATACTCCGTAGAAACTTATCCGCTGGGTACCGGTGGTGCAATAAAAAAAGCATTGGAATTGGTTAAAGGAAATTGCTTTATACTAAATGGAGACTCATTCATAGCAGCAGATTTGAATCAACTTGCTAAATTTCACAGCAGTAAGAAAGCAGACTTCTCCATAGGCCTGAAAGCCATGCAACATTTCGACCGATACGGAACAGTTGTTTTAGATAAAAACCGGATCACGGCTTTCAAAGAAAAGGAATACACCGAATCGGGGCTCATAAATACCGGAATATACATCACATCGCATCAAATTTTTGATGGATTAGATTTGCCGGAGAATTTTTCCATTGAAAAAGATTTTCTCGAGAAAAATCTGGAAAGATTAAATATTGCAGGAATGCCCGTAGATGGCTACTTCATAGATATTGGCATTCCTGAAGATTATCACAGAGCCTCAGCAGAACTTCCTGCCATGTTGAAAAACTTTCAATTGGAAAATTGATAGTTAATTATACTTTAGATGAATCATGAATATTTTAGAGCAACTTAAATTAGATAAAAGCTGGACATTATTTCTCGACAGAGATGGTGTTATCAATCTTCATTTTCCAAAAGACTATGTGAAGAACTGGAACGAATTTTACTTTCTGGAAGGTGCAATAGATGCCATAAAAAAACTATCAGATATTTTCGGAAAAATAATAGTTGTTACCAATCAGCAAGGTGTAGGCAAAGGCAAAATGACCGAGGATGCACTGCGCTGTATTCACCTCAATATGCTTGGCGAAATAGAAGCTGCCGGAGGCAGAATAGACTCTATTTATGCAGCTACTACTTTGGAATCAAACGATACGCTTGGTCTCCGCAAACCAAAAATTGGGATGGCGATGCAGGCGCAAAAAGATTTTAATGAAATTGATTTTACAAAATCAATCATAGTGGGCGATTCCCTTTCCGATATGCAGTTTGGTAGAAATGCCGGAATGTTCACCGTTCTTGTTTCTGATAAAGAAAGCTCAGATGCTTCTGAAGCAGTACTTGTAGATTTTAAAATCAACAAGCTATCTGATTTGTTACAATAGTTTAGGCTTTTTTGCTCGATACATAAGCATTTCGCTGAGCCGTAGGGGAAATTACCAGATTAGAAATATTGACATGAGGCGGTGTGTTGCAAACATACCAAACCGCATCAGCTATATCTTCTGGATGAAGTGGCTCGTAGCCTTCATACACTTTTTTCGCCTTTGCTTCATCACCATGAAAACGCACAATGGAGAATTCCGTTTCGCAAGCTCCAGGATCTATAGAGCAGCAGCGAATATTGGTCCCTACCAAATCAAGATTAATCGCTTCATTCAATGCCTTCACCGCAAATTTTGTAGCGTTATATACATTCCCTTCGGGGTAAACCTGATGCCCGGCCACGCTACCGATATTGATAACATGTCCTTCATTTTTTGCAATCATCTTCGGAAGAAAAGTTCGGGTAATATGAAGCAAACCTTTCACATTGGTATCAATCATCGCATCCCAATCTTCATATTTCCCTTCATAGATTTTGTCTTTACCCGATGCAAGACCGGCATTATTCAGCAGGAAAAACGGAACAATATTCATGGTATCAATCACTTCTGCAAATGCATTTACCGCATTTTTATCGCAGACATCTACATCATGAACTATCACTTCTACGCCATAGTTCTGTAGTATATCTGTGGCTATAGCTTCCAACTTTTCTTTACGCCTAGCTGCCAAAATCAAATTGATTTTTTCTGCTGCAAATTTATAAGCGATAGCTTTTCCTATGCCTGATGAGGCTCCGGTGATGAGTGCGTATTTTTTATTCATAATTGCGAATCTAACATTCAGGCAATGAAAGTGGAATATTAACTGCCAATCCTCCGTCAGCAGTTTCTTTGTATTTGCTGTTCATGTCCTTAGCTGTTTCCCACATAGTTTTAATCACAGTATCTAAAGATACTTTTGCAAAATCGGGATCTCCTTGAAGAGCAAGCTGCGCAGCCGTGATGGCCTTTATAGCTCCCATTGTGTTGCGCTCTATACATGGAATCTGCACCAATCCGCCAATAGGGTCGCAGGTGAGCCCAAGATGATGTTCCATGGCTATCTCCGCTGCCTGAAGCACCTGTTGTGGTGTACCGCCCATACATTCCGCCAACGCACCTGCTGCCATAGCCGAAGACACACCAATCTCTGCCTGACAACCACCCATAGCTGCCGAAATAGTAGCACCATGCTTAAATAAAATTCCTATCTGCGCAGCAGTAGCCAAAAATTTCACCACATCATCATCCGCTGAATCCATATGCTGTTGCTGATACATCAGCACAGCGGGAATTACCCCTGCAGCACCATTTGTAGGAGCCGTAACCACTCTGCCGAATGAGGCATTTTCCTCGTTTACAGCCAACGCAAAACAACTCACCCAATTCAGAATTTGAGGAAAAGAAGTAGCCGATTTTCTGATTTCACTACGCCACAATTTTTTATCGGTGTAAACATTGCCACCCAACAGTTTGCTGTGAATATCAAAGGCTCTGCGCTTCACATGCAGACCGCCAGGAAGAATTCCTTTAGTATTACATCCTCTGAAAATACAATCTTCCATCACTTCCCAAATTCGGAATAATTCTTTGCGCGTATCTTCATCAGACCGCCAGGACTTTTCATTTTCCAAGACAATCTCTGAAATATCATTGCCCGAATTCATACAATTTTGCAGCAACTCATCAGAATCTTCATTCGCATATTTCACTTTAATGTGGCCTGTATTAGCCATTTCATCAGTGCCGTATTTCACTATGAATCCTCCGCCTACACTGTAATAAATCTCTTGCTTCAAAAGCACATCGCCTTTATAGGAAGAGAATCTGAGCGCATTCGGGTGATAGGGCAAGGTTTCTGATTTATGAAAAACAATATGCTGCTGAGGGTCAAAATCAATCACCTTTTTTGCGGCAAAAAATAGTTTCTTTTCTTCTTTGATTTGCTGAATAAGCGGTTGCAATCTGTTAGTATCAAAAGTGTCGGGTTGCTCCAGCATCAGCCCCATCTGCACCGCAATATCAGTTCCGTGACCAATGCCCGTTTTCGCCAACGAGCCATATAAATCCACCACCACCCCGGTCACATCATCCGCAGCCTCCAGCTCAGCGATAAAATGAAGCGCAGCCTTCCACGGCCCAAGTGTATGAGAACTGGATGGCCCCACACCTATCTTAAACATATCAAAAACACTCAATGCTTCTACCTGACTCATATTGATATTTAGAACTTAAATGTAGCGGAAAATCTGTGATGAGACAATATATTTGTAAAGCTATTAGCCCTGCTGCTTTGAATATTGGGATAAAAAAATTAATATATTTATAAAATGAAGGATTATAGCTATCAGACCTATACAGCAAAATTAGGTTTGGAATTCCTATAAATAAAAGGGGCAATTATTTTAAAGAAATATTTTGCTGTAACAGGAAATAAAATTAGCTTAGCCAAATGATCACAAGTTCTAGCTGTTTATCTTGTTTTTGTTGTTGTTCCGATAGTGGAAGGGCTTTGTGATACATTAGTGTTATATAATTGATAGAAAAGCCCTCTTAGTTTTAAGAGGGTTTTTTGTTTAAAATAGGTTAAAAGTATAAATGAGTTTAATTAACGACATAAAAGACCTGGATAGCAGATTGGTCCAAAAACTTCCCTCTATAGAAAGGGCGCAGAAGTTTGGGGATGATTTAATTGATTTCCTATTTCCTGTGAGAGCTAAAAACAGAGGTGCTTCTGTTCTGATAGACTTGCAATATGAAATGCTGCAAAAAGAATTTATAGCATTAGTGGCACCCATCAGCGAGCAGTATAACCTTGAAGAAGCATCCCTTTCAAAAGGTTTTTTTGAAGAACTCCAATATGTTTTTGATTCGCTCAAAAAAGATGCTGAATCTATTCTCGAATTTGACCCGGCAGCATACTCACTGGAAGAAGTAATTTCAGCATATCCCGGATTTTATGCGGTAGCTATTTACAGAATTTCGCATGTGCTTTATACCTTAAAAGTGCCTTTACTGCCTCGTATTTTATCTGAAGCAGCGCACAGCAAAACAGGAATTGATATTCATCCGGGCGCTACAATCGGCAGCGAATTTTTTATTGACCATGGAACGGGAATTGTGATAGGTGAGACTTCGGAGATAGGTAATGGCGTAAAAATTTATCAGGGCGTAACGCTTGGCGCACTTCAGGTGGCAAAATCAGAATCGAACAAAAAGCGTCACCCTACTATTGAAGATAATGTTACCATTTATAGCGGGGCTACTATTCTTGGCGGAGAAACTGTAATAGGACACGATTCAGTAATAGGAGGAAATGTTTGGCTTACTTCCTCTGTTGTGCCATTTTCATTAGTGTTTGCAACTCACGCAGTGAAAGTTCGAAATGCCAAAAATTTCAATGAGCCATTAAACTTTGTTATTTAAATAAAAACCACATAAAAATGAAAGTAAACAACATTCTCGCAGTGATAGGCAACACGCCTCACGTAAAAATCAACAAGCTTTATGGAGCTGATGCGCAGGTATATTTTAAGCTAGAGCGACAGAATCCTGGGGCATCGATTAAGGACAGAATTGCATTAGCCATGATTGAAGATGCCGAGGCAAAAGGATTGATCAACAAAGATTCTACCATCATTGAGCCTACCTCCGGGAATACCGGAATTGGGTTAGCGATGGTGGCTGCTGTGAAAGGCTACAAATTGATTCTAGTAATGCCGGAATCGATGAGTATCGAGAGACGAAGATTGATGGCTGTATATGGAGCACAGTTTGAATTGACTCCAAGAGAAAAAGGGATGAAAGGTGCTATTGAGAAAGCAACTGAGCTTGTTGCCAGCACACCAAACTCATGGATGCCGCAACAGTTTAATAATCCTGCAAATATTGAAGTGCATAAAAGAACTACTGCACAGGAAATTATCAATGACTTTCCTGATGGATTGGATTATGTAATTACAGGAGTAGGAACAGGCGGACATATCAGCGGAGTAGCTGAGGTATTGAAAGCTAAATTTCCAAACCTGAAAGTGTTCGCGGTGGAGCCGGCAGCTTCTCCTGTGATTAGCGGTGGTCAACCTTCTCCGCATCCTATTCAGGGAATTGGAGCAGGGTTTATTCCCGGTAATCTGAAAACAGATTTGTTAGATGGTGTAATCACTGTTACAAAAGAAGAAGCGTTTGAATATGCACAGCGTTCGGCAAGAGAAGAAGGCATCTTTGTGGGTATTTCATCAGGAGCATCATTGGCTGCAGTTGCTAAAAAATTGCCTGAGCTGCCAGCCGGAAGTAAAGTGCTTACATTCTGTTATGATACAGGTGAGCGCTACTTAAGTATCGAAGGCCTATTCTAAATTGTTGTTATTTGTTGGTTAAAAGAGCTGTATTTTCATACAGCTCTTTTTTTTGCTACGCAATGGGTTTCTTGAGCTTATATGTTTCTCCATGTTGGGTGAAATCCAATCCGAAATCTTCATCAGCAACTGATACCCGCAAGGGCTCTATCTTATCAGTAATCCAATACAATAAGTATGAGCCTCCAAAAGTATATACGGTTACAATTAACAGCGCCAAAAGGTGATATAAAAAAGTAGTTGTTTCTCCATAAAACAATCCCACCTCTCTAGCAAAAACTGCTGTCATTAGCATCCCTACAATTCCGCCCACCCCATGACACGGAAATACATCGAGAGTATCATCAAGGTTAGATTTGTTTTTAGCTCTTACAGCAAGGTTGGAAATTAAAGCAGCAATAAATCCGATAAAAATACTGTGAGGTATAGACACAAAACCGGCAGCAGGGGTAATCGCAACGAGTCCTACTACTGAACCGATACAAGCACCCATTGCCGAGGGCTTTTTACCACGAGCCGCATCAAAAAATATCCAGGCCATCATAGCCGTTGCTGAAGCAGCAATGGTGGTGGCAAATGCCTGCACTGCAATAAGATTGGCACCTAATGAGGAACCGGCATTAAAGCCAAACCAACCAAACCAGAGCATTCCTGTGCCAAGAATTACATAAGGAATGTTTGCCGGCTCTGTATGTTTACTATCGCCAAAAGAAGTTCGAGGACCCAAAAATAATGCTCCTGCAAGAGCAGCGTAGCCCGCACTCATGTGTACCACAGTGCCTCCTGCAAAATCGAGCACACCCCATTGACGAAGAAAACCATCAGGATGCCAGGTCCAGTGTGCCAGTGGACAATAGATGAATAAACTAAATAGTGTTATGAAAATGAGGTATGCATTAAATTTTACACGCTCAGCAAAACTACCCGTAATTAATGCCGGAGTGATGATAGCAAACTTCAATTGAAAAATAGCGAAGAGCAAAATCGGAATGGTAGGTGCAAGAGTTTCATTAATATTCAACCCGACATTTCTGAAAAAGAAATACTGAAAGGGATTGCCAATGATACCATGAAAGCTATCGCCAAAACAAAGACTAAAACCAACAATCACATACAGCAAAGTCACCACACCTAGCGAAATGAAGCTTTGCAGCATGGTGGAAATAATATTTTTCTTACTCACCATACCTCCGTAAAAAAATGAGAGCCCGGGAGTCATCAATAGCACCAACCCTGATGCGGTAAGCATCCATGCAATATCTGCTTTGTCAAATGCTGCATTATCTACCGAAACTAATTCTTCTTTCAAAAAAATAGCGCCAAAGGCAATGATTGCTAAAATCAGAAAAGTAAAACGGTATCTGGACTTCATATTAATTAAATATAATTATGTGTTATTTTTGACAAAAATACCATAATTGATAAGTCTTTGCGATAAAAAAATAAAACAAAGGAGAAAGAAAGCAAAAAACCTTGTCTAAGGTTAGAGACAAGACAATAATTAATCGAGAATTCTTTTAAGTTCATTCAGCTTCATTAGCGCTTCAATTGGCGTAAGCGCATTTACTTCTACTTTTTGAAGAATGTCACCAATCTGCTTAAGTTTTGGATCTGTCATATCAAACATGCTGAGCTGAATTTTGGATGATGCTTGCTTCAGCGCTGCTTTGTTAGATGCTGTAGCGCGCTGGTCTTCAAGCTCCTTGAGTATTTCATTAGCACGGTCAATGATTAATCGTGGCATTCCGGCCATTTTAGCCACGTGAATTCCGAAGCTATGTTCGCTTCCGCCCGGAACTAATTTCCGAATGAATATAATTTTGTTTCCTGTTTCTTTTGTGCTGACATGATAGTTTTTGATGCGCTCAAACTTTTCAGCCAGTTCATTCAACTCGTGATAATGCGTAGCAAATAAAGTTCGTGGATGAGCAGTAGGGTATTGATGCATAAATTCCGCAATGGACCACGCAATGGAAATGCCATCGTAGGTAGAAGTTCCGCGACCGATTTCATCGAGCAGAATCAGTGAACGGGCAGAAAGATTATTAATAATACTTGCTGTTTCATTCATCTCCACCATGAAAGTAGATTCTCCAGAACTCAGATTGTCGCTAGCGCCAACCCTTGTAAATACTTTATCAACCAATCCAATTGATGCACTTTTTGCAGGAACAAAACTTCCCATTTGGGCCATCAATACAATCAAAGCAGTTTGCCTGAGTAAGGCTGATTTCCCTGACATATTTGGACCGGTAATCATCAGGATTTGTTGCGAATCGCTATCCAGTAAAACATCATTTGGCACATAAGCATCTCCAGGATTCAGTTGCTGCTCAATCACTGGATGTCTGCCGTCTTTAATATCTATTACAAACGAATCATTAATCTCAGGCTGCGAGTAATTTCTCGAAGCCGCAATTTCAGCAAAAGACAACAGGCAGTCAATACGAGCTACCAGATTTGCGTTTTGCTGAATCAGTAAAGCGAAATCTTTTGTGTAAGCAATCAACTCATTGAAAATTCGCTCTTCTATAATCACAATGCGCTCTTCTGCGCTTAAAACTTTTTGCTCATACTCTTTGAGTTCTTCTGTAATATAGCGTTCAGCATTCGCCAATGTTTGTTTGCGAATCCAGTCAGCAGGAACTTTTGATTTATGCGTGTTAGTCACTTCCAGATAATAGCCAAACACATTATTAAATCCTACCTTAAGCGAAGAAATTCCTGTGCGCTCTGTTTCTTTCTGCTGAATCTGTGCAATATAGTTTTTGCCGTTTGTTCTTATGTCTCTCAACTCATCCAGCTCAATATCCACAGCTGATTTAATGATATTCCCTTTTGCAATCACAGCTCCGGCATCATCCATCAATACATCTGCAATGCGTCCAACTACTTGCGGCAATAACACTAACTTCAGTGCAATTTCCTTGAGGGCTTTATTATCAGTTTTGCTTAGCAACTCATGAATGGGTTGCAGCGCAGCAAGTCCATAACACAATTGCACCATTTCGCGAGGATTGATTTTATACATCGCTACTTTGGAGATAATGCGTTCTATATCTCCGATAGATTTAATAATGCCTCTCAATTCCTGCGCATGTTCGATTTGGGTTACAAAGAATGAAACCGCAGAAAGCCTTTCATCAATAGTAGTTTTGCTAATCAATGGCATGGTTACCCAGCGCTTCAGCAATCTGCCGCCCATTGGAGAAACTGTTTTATCCATCACATCAATCAGCGATTTGCCATCAGGATGCGAAGGATACACTAGTTCTAAATTTCTTATGGTAAATCTGTCAAGCCAAACGCAATCCAGTTGATTGATGAGTGAGATTTTAGCGATATGCGCTAAGCGATGATGCTCGGTGTCTTTAAGATACTGTACTGCAGCTCCTGCTGCAATAGTCGCGGCATATTGCCCTTCGAGTCCGAAGCCTTTCAATGAGTTTGTCTCAAATAGTTTCGTCAGCAATTCCTGGGTATGGTCAAAAGTGAACACCCAATCTTCAAGACGATTGGAGAATATTTTGCTTCCTAATAAATCAAGAAGCAGCTTTTCTTTACTACGCTGAAAAATAATTTCCGAAGGCGAAAAAGTCTGAATCAATTTTTCTATATAATCATTATTTCCTTCAGCTGTCAAAAACTCTCCGGTCGAAATATCAATGAAGGCTACTCCTGTTTTTTCTTTATCAAAATGAACGGCTGCGAAGAAGTTATTTGTTTTACTGTTAAGAATATTGTCGCCTGTAACCACTCCCGGAGTCACCATTTCTGTGACACCTCGCTTCACAATAGTCTTGGTCATTTTCGGATCTTCGAGCTGATCACAGATGGCAACACGAAATCCTGCTCGCACTAATTTAGGTAAATAAGTATCGAGTGCATGATGCGGAAATCCGGCAAGTGCAATTTCAGATGCTTTGCCATTTGAACGCTTGGTGAGCACAATGCCAAGCACAGCCGCTGCTTTATGGGCATCTTCACCAAAAGTTTCATAAAAATCGCCCACTCGAAAAAGCAATATAGCATCAGGATATTTGCTTTTTATCTGATTATATTGCTTCATGAGCGGAGTTTCCGACTCAATGGTATTGATTTGCTGTTTTTCGGACATCGGAGCAAAATAAAATTCTAATTTCGAAACTCTAAATATTCTGAGCGATTTTATGACAAATAACAGAAAACTAAGCATGGATGAATTGGGGAGGATGAATCCAGAGGAATTTGACAAGGCGCAGAAAACTCCGTTGATTGTGATTCTGGACGATGTTCGTTCACATTTGAATGTAGGCTCGGTTTTTCGCTCGGCTGATGCTTTTCGGGTTGAAAAGATTTATTTGTGCGGTATTACAGGCTGCCCGCCACACCGCGATATTCAAAAAACAGCACTTGGCGCAACTGAAACTGTAGCATGGGAATACAGAGAGAACATTAATACTTTGATTGATGAGCTAAAGCAAAACGGCATTGTAATAGCCAGTGTGGAGCAAACAGAAAATGCCGTAAAGCTACAGGAAATTGACATTGAGCACTCATTGAAATATGCTGTAGTATTCGGCAATGAAGTAGAGGGTGTAAAACAGGAAGTTATTAATCAAAGCAATTTTTGCATTGAGATTCCGCAGTTTGGTACAAAGCACTCGCTGAATATTTCTGTTTGTGCCGGAATAGTAATGTGGGAGTGGGTGAGAAAGCTTATCTGATATTGATGGCTCAATAGCTCATTTCAGCTCACCAATAAACTTTAGCATTCCTGAAAAGTATGTTTGCTGATCATCCCACATACATAAGTGGCTTCCCTTGTCACAGTATAAGTAAGAACCTTGTTGCACCAGTTTGCTCATTCTTTCCATAAACTCAGGATCCATAGAATCAAAGTGTGCTCCAATCATTAGGGTTGGCGTACTAATTTCTTTTAACCTATCGGTTACATCCCACTTTTCTAATAATCCCCCAGGCACAAATTCACTTGGCCCTTGAATTAGTTCATAAACATGTGAATTGATATGTTCTAAGCTTCTTGTAATGGGCTCAGGCCATTCATCTGCATGCATTCTACAAATATGCTTGGTGTAAAATTCATCGAAAACCAATTTTTGATAAGTAGCGTTTGCATAATCGCCTTCTGATTCATATTGCTTCAAACTATCCAACAATGAGGGTCTTAATTCCTGACGTAATCTCTCATTATACTTTCCATATTCAGGATAACTGGACATCATGTTTGAAATAATCAGTCCCTTAAGATTTTGCTGATATTTTAATGCATACTCCATAGCCAAAATTCCGCCCCATGATTGACCAAGTAAAATGAAATTATCTTTATTCAAACCAAGCTGAGTACGCACTTGTTCCACCTCATCCGTAAATCGCCCTAGAGTCCAAAGAGAATCGTTTTTAGGCTGGTCGCTATAGTAAGAACCTAACTGGTCGTATTCATAAAACTCAATTCCTTCAGGCTGAAAAAGACTTTGATAGCATTCCAAATATTCATGAGTAAGTGCCGGACCACCATGTAGAATCAATACTTTCAGCTTGGAGTTGTTTCCATATCGCTTTGTCCAGACTTTGTATATTCCAAATTTTGTTTGAATAGGAATCATTTTTACTCCTCCAGATTGATAGCCGCTCTCGTTGTATGTAAAGTATTCTCTCAGGTTATTTTGTGCGCAGCACTTTTTTTTATCGTTGCACGACGCAAGGAGAAGATAAATAGAGGAATACAAAATTAAATACTTCATGGAATTATTTATCCGGTAAAAATAGTAAAATAAAATCCAATATATTCAATGTGCTTTTCAAAAGCTAAAACAAAATGGGCTGCAAATTGCAGCCCACTAAAAAAAATTATATGCTTAATTATTTCGCTTTAAAACTCAACAACCCTCCCTTTTCATCTATCTGAATTGTTTGTCCTTTCCTCAATGTACCTCCAAGTATAAGCTTGGAAAGTTGATTTACAATTTCTTTTTGTATCAATCGTTTTAGAGGTCTTGCTCCATATTGAGGGTCATAACCTTGCTCTCCAAGCCAGTCCAATGCCTTATCCGTAAGCTCCAGATTCATTTCCTTATCTCTAAGAAGATTTCTGATTTGAGTTAACTGTAAATCCACAATAGCTCTGATTTGCTTTTTCATTAATGGCTTGAACATTATAATATCGTCAATCCTATTAATGAATTCCGGTCTTACAGATTGCTTCAACCTTTCGACAACCTCGACTTTAGTAGTTTCAGTAACTGCCATAACCTCATCCTCAGTGATATTTTCAAAATTTCTTTGAATAATATCAGAACCGATATTTGATGTCATGATGATGATGGTATTTTTAAAATTGACTGTTCGTCCTTTATTGTCAGTAAGCCTTCCATCATCTAATACCTGGAGTAGAATATTAAAAACATCCTGATGTGCCTTTTCAATCTCATCAAACAAAACAACAGAATAAGGTTTCCTTCTAACTACCTCAGTCAACTGCCCCCCTTCGTCATAACCCACATATCCGGGAGGTGAACCAACCAATCTCGAGACTGAATGCTTCTCCTGATATTCACTCATATCAATTCTTATCATTGCATTTTCATCATTGAAAAGCACCTCGCAAAGCGCCTTACTCAGTTCAGTTTTACCAACTCCCGTAGTTCCGAGGAAAAGAAAAGAGCCTATCGGTTTACGCTCGTCTTGCAATCCTGATCTTGCTCTTCTGATTGCATCAGAAACGGCTTCTATTGCTTCTTCCTGCCCTTTCACTCTTTGTCCAAGCCTTTCCTCCAGCTGAAGTAGTTTTGCGGACTCGCTTTCCAACATTCTTGTAACAGGGATTCCTGTCCATTTCGCAACAATAGCAGCTATATCATCAGCATTTACTTCTTCATTCAGCATTCTTTTTTCTGGCGAAATAGTTGCAAGCTTTTCTTCAAGTCTCTTTATGTCTTCCTCTGCTTCCTTAATCTTACCATAACGAATCTCAGCAACTTTACCATAATCACCTACTCTCTCCAACTGCTCTGCTTCTATCTTAAAGGCCTCAATGGTTCTCTTTTTACTTTGTATGCCATCCAAAATTTCTTTTTCAGAATTCCATTTCGCTTTTATCTGATTCCGCTTTTCACTTAACTCTGACAACTCAGACTTCAAATCGTTAAACTTCTTATCATCATTTTCTCTTTTAATGGCTTCTACTTCTATTTCAAACTGCATAATCTTTCTTTCAATTTCATCCAGCTCTTCAGGCATAGAGTCCATTTGCAAACGAAGCTTTGCAGCAGCTTCATCAATAAGATCAATTGCTTTGTCAGGTAAAAATCTATCGCTGATATACCTATCAGAAAGTGTAACAGATGCTATTATAGCCTCATCTTTTATCCTCACTTTGTGATGTGTTTCATATCTCTCTTTCAAACCTCTGAGAATTGAAATTGCATCTTCCACTGAAGGTTCATCCACCATCACTTTCTGGAAACGTCTTTCTAAAGCTTTATCCTTTTCAAAATGTTTCTGATATTCATTGAGTGTGGTTGCTCCTATTGCTCTCAGTTCACCCCTAGCCAACTCCGGCTTTAAAATATTTGCGGCATCCATTGCACCATCAGTAGCTCCTGCACCCACCAAAGTATGAATCTCATCAATGAATAGGATAATATTTCCTGCTGATTCTTTCACTTCCTTTACAACAGCCTTTAATCGCTCTTCAAAGTCTCCGCGATATTTTGCACCTGCCATCAGTGCTCCCATGTCAAGAGAAAAAATGATTTTGTTTTTTAAATTCTCAGGGACATCTCCTTTTATAATTCTATGTGCAATTCCCTCTGCAATGGCTGTTTTACCTACTCCCGGTTCTCCGACAAGTAAAGGATTATTTTTAGTTTTTCGAGAAAGAATATGCATTACTCTCCTGATTTCTTCATCTCTTCCAATCACCGGATCGAGTTTACCTTTTCTAGCTTGCTCACAAAGATTAATCGCATATTTTTCTAAAGAATTGTATGATGCATCAGCATTCTGATCACTCACCTTATTGCCTTTTCGCAGTTCTTCAATTGCCGCAATCAACTGCTTTTCTTCTAATCCCAAAGATTTAAGAAGTTTGGTTGTATCATCGTTTACCTGGAGTAATGCAAGCATAAGATGGTCAACCGCTACATAACTATCGCCCATCTCTTTTATTAATTTGTTTGCCTGCAATACCAGCTGTGCAAATTTATGAGAAGGTTGAACTGAGCCTTCAGATGCTCCCGATACTTTAGGTAATTTACTCAACTGCTCTTCTACCTTTCCAAGTAATATATTCTTGTTCACTCCTGCTTTCTCAAGCAAATATGGGAGTCCATCAGGATCTGTATCAAGCAATCCCTTTAGCAAGTGTAAAGTATCTAAACTTGGGTTTGAAAGATTATAAGCAGTTTGCTGTGCACTACTTAATGCTTCCATGGCTTTGGTTGTGAAATTATTTACATTCATTGTATTCTGATTTTGCGTTCAGTTACATTGAATCAAATTACTAACCAAGAGTACATTTCGGAAAAAAAAGCAGAAAAAAACAAAAGCCCCTGCCCTTTTGTCGCGTGGCTGAATACGTTTCGGAAAAATTAGCAGATAATGTTCGGAAAAAACTCGTAGGTATTTATCAATCCTTTTTAAGTTTTGCATTCATACCATCAACTACTTCCTTTGTAATATCAAGAGTTTCATCTTTGTACAGAATAGAACCTCCTTTAGTGTATGAAAGTATATATGCAAAACGCTTATCACTGTTGTACTCTGTAAGGAAAGAGTCCAGCTTTTGAGTCAATTCATTGTTAAATTTAGTTTGCTCAGCTAAAAAAGATTCAGCCAACTGGTTCTTTTTATTTTCCAAATCATATTGTTTTCTCATAAGCTTTTCCTGAGCAGCTTCACCTTCTGACCTTGTCATGGTGGATGCTCTGTCCTGAAGTTCATACGCTTCTCTTTGCAATGTTTCGGCATCGCGCTGCAAAATACTCTCTATATTTTTTTGCCTTTTTTCCAGTTCGCCCTTTTTCTCTTTAAAAAAAATGTAGTTTGTTTCCAGCGAATCAATATTGACATAAGCAATAGAGGAAGATGCTGCACCAGCAACTGCTGAAGAAGTCTTCCCTGCTTTGGCCGGACATGATTTACAACTGGTAAAATGCAAATAGAACAAAACACCTACAGCTATTGCCAATAAACCAGATATGATATAATTAAGATTTTTCATTTTCTCTGTTTTAGATTTTAATATTTCGATTCAAGTTTAGTAATAAAAAGCAATTATCATTCAGGTGGACCGTCATTTGATTTCGCTTTTTTATCTTTTTTAGTTTTGCCCAGAGTAACAGAATCATCCGAATTTGTATCAGGAGTCTGTGATTTTGGAGCCTCTTCAGTTTTTGGTGCTACCGGTTTAGACTGCTCTCCACCGGGAGTTTCCTTAGTAGGATTATCTTTTTTAGGCTCTATAGATTTATCTTCACCTTGTTTTGGTGCCACAGATGGTAGTTTCGCTTTAAGAGCGGCACTGTCCACTGGTACTTTCTTCTTAAGCGCATTTTTATCTTCAAGCAATACAGGATTTTTCTTCTCTTTCATCCTGTCTACAAATTCTTCCTTATTTAAAGAGGAGCCTATTGAATAGGAATAGAATTTGCCCTTGTCACCTTCTACTCTTCGCTTATCAGGAGAAACTGCAGCTATTGTCCTTCCAAAATCGTCATAGGATGAAACCATTCCGAGTATACCCGGCTTGTACTCGAAGAAGAACCATTCGCCTGAAGCAGTCTTTAAATAGATATTAAAATAATCTCCGGTAGAACGAGGTGCAAATTCAATATAGCCATCAAGTTTATGATGAATAGCTCTCTCTCCCACAAATGAAAGTCCAATTTTTCCATAAGACCTGAATGTAAATTCATCAGGATCGTATACAAAGTTAACATCAGTAAATACTAAATAATGAAACAATGATTTAGTTCTTTTGAACGCTCCTGTAAGTTCATATTCCTTGAGCATTTTAGCATCATCTTTTTCATCTACCAAATGCTTCAAAACAGTTCTAAACTTAGCTGTTTCATAATTTATTTCACTCAAATCCATGTTATCATTAAACATGTATGTTTCCAGCTTCTCTTCAACAGTTTTAGCAAATGTTCTTGCATCTAAACCAAATGTCAGATTAAATGCAAATTCCTTTTGTGCCATATCCTGCTTAAATGTACCAACAGCGTCCATTTTCAAAGCTCCAAAATCAACAGCAAAACTGATTGGTCCTTCAGCAGTTACATTTCCTTTAGCATCATCCAATTTCATGATTGGCCCAATACCTAATTCACCTTTTACCCGTTGCTCCGTTCCAAAAGAATACTCCCCGGTCTTATTATTGTATGCAACTGCTCCGATAGGTCTGATAAGAGCTTTATCATCAGAATTTTTCAAAGGCGCAAAAAACGATGTATAAGGTGCCGGAGTTTCGCTTGATTTATCAATAAAGAGACCTACACCCAAAGCTCCATCATCAGAAGCTTTAACTATTGAATCATAGTGAATCAAAAATTTGTCAGGATTGATATCATCTACCATTGCAAACTCAGACGTTGTAATTGCAGGATTTTTGAACAAGATTTTTGAAAACCCTTTAAAATACACATCAGTGTTTCGTCCAAATAGATTAGCCTGCCCAAAGTATTTCATATTAGGATATAAATAGAAGTTATTATTAACATCAATATCCCCGCTTGCAACCAAACTATAGTCTGTTTTTTCCTTTTTCTTCATCCCTGTCACTTCCTTTTTACAGCTGATATCACTTAACGTAATAATTTGATTTGCATGCTCTGCACAACTGTATTTATAAATACCATTACCTCTGAGTTCCGCTTTGCTAATAATTTCAAGATTACATTTTTCAATTTGATGTTTGCGAGAAGTAGTATCTACCCATATTGTTGCATTTTTCAATGGGTCCATTTTTGCTTCAGCACGTATCAAAACCCGATTACTATCTGGAATCACAAGTGCATCAGCTATTTGGATAAAAGAAATTTTTTCAATTTTCAGAATCGCTGTTTGCAAATCATAAGTTGCTCTTCTTGCCGGGAATTTCAAACCAAGCTGATCTGGTCTGGCAGATTCAAAATATTCATCTGCAACACCTTCGGGAACTCTGAAATCAAGAAATTTCTTATCCATATCCCACTTAAACTCTCTGATATTTGTCTTATACTGATTATAAGCAAAATCTGTAGGGTTGTTAGGTATATTCGATTTGAAGTCACCAATTCTATCTTTGAAATTTACATAAGCCTTTACATTAGGTGTTTGAAAAGTAACTTTATCTCCAAATTGTGATTTAATGTTCAATGATGCGGTATCAGCAAACATCTCCTCTGTTTTGAAAGTGATATCTTTTGAACTTAAGCGCGCTTCTGCCCAGTCAAAAGTACCGCTTCCTTTCAATCCTTTACTTGTAAGAACTAAATCACCTTTAAAAGATGTCATGTTATCATACATCGTAAATGGCTGATTAATCATTTTAATCACCATTGAATCTGATTTAGGTTTCCAAACCACATCATTTCCTGAACTGGCTACACTTGGAGTTTTGACACCATCAAATACTTTTGCAATAGTAAATGTGTCTGTAATAGCTTTCATAGAATCAGGAAGAAAAGTCATATCACTGGAATTCATTGAAGCGGTATGATGCTGCATATTACCTTTAGCTGTAAGCCCCTTCATATTCAGCGTCAACTCTCCTTTATATTTACCATTGCCTTTATAGGTATCCAAATAATTTGGTGTATTGGAGACAAAACCCAATGAAAGATCGGGTTGAATTTTCAGATACTCAGGATAATCGGGGAAAATACCAGCTGATACAAGCTTTCCTTTCCAGTTAATTACTGAAGGGGTAAAATTATTGAGCGAATCCATTTTGAATGGTTCCAGTTCAAAGTAAAAGTCCTTTTTCTTGTAAGCCTTTCCATAAATATTGGGATATTCATAAGTAGCATAGGACTTATCTTTGCTGATAAGCTTTGGATATTGTAATAGACGAGCTCTTCCTGATTTATTTATAGGCAAATCTACATCTAATCTTCCGTTTACACCTTCAATATTTGTCTTGAGTGTTACCAGTTCAGGATTACCATATTTATCTAACTTATCTCCATTTGGAATATTTATCCTTAATGAATCCACAATGTTAAGGTGCACTAAAAACGAGTCATACTTGAAATTGTAGTTGTTTCCAAAAAAATCTAACCTCCCTCCATAAATCATGCCGTTAAATTTCATATTCCGATTCTTCGCAATTTGCATGTAACCGTTTTTGGGATAAAACGTAACACTGGCTGTATCACTTATAGGCACCTGGCTTACTCCATTTAGTTCCATAGTATTTTTCGCAAGGTCGATATAATCTTGACCATCTTTTGAAACTGACTTCATGTGAATAATGTCATAATCTTTCTTTTTCCCATTTGACAAAACATAATGAAACACTTTATCGCGAACTAAAACAGTACTAGTGGCTTCATCATAAACTATAAATCCTTCCTGAGCCAATTGATAGTATAATGTTTTCGCCTGATTCTCAGATAGATTTTTGCCTAATGCCTTTGCTAATTCAGCCGCATCTAATACTCTGCTTTGGCTCTTTTCAGTGGCGTTCTTAATTACAGCTAATGGTTCATAAGATGCAGTACCTTGAATCATCCTGACTCTTTCCCTGTCAAAATAATTATTAGACTCTACATTGGGGCCAGTCACACCAACTCCCACTAATGTTTTTAAAAGTATCTTAGAAGAGTCCAAATCCCATATAAGCGCATCTATATCAAACTCGCAATTATGATAAGTATCCACAAACTTTGATTTTGACATAGCTGCTTCACCTCTGATAAGCCTAAGCTCTCGTTTAGCTGCTTTATAAATCAAACTGAGTTCAGGATGGAAGATGGTATCCTTATTTACAAATAGAAGCACTTGGGCTCTTAGTGCAGATAAGTCACCATCTTTTTTGATAGGCATTTCGGTGAAAAATGCTGTTGCAATTTTTGTGACCTTATCTTTTTGGTAAATATTAATTGATGCTTTTTGATCTGCAGTTCCGTATCCGATAATCTTGTTCCCATGGAAATTGAAGCCCCCGGTAAATTCAACATATGGAACAACTTCCTTAATATTGATAGTCAATTCTTTTGAGTCAAATCTTGGATATGTACTACTTGCAGAATCGCCTTGACCCAACTTATCGCTATATTTACCAAGTAAAGGTGCTTTGAAAAAATCTTTATGAATAAACTCTACAGAATCAATTGAAAACATGAAGCTATTAAACTTCAGCGTATAGTCTTTTTTGAAAGTAGCATAAACTCTCTCTCTTGCAATATTTGCCTTAGTCCAGTATAACAAGGCATTTTTCCCTTGCCATTCATTTTCCAAAGGGTAATAATCTCCTGAAGTATTAAGGATTTCCATAGAATCAAGATGAGAATAACACACAAGTCGAGTAGAAGGAAATGAAACTTTCAAAACCCCATTTACATTACTCAAAGAAAATGATCGTGTGTCAACTTTCCATTTTTTAGAGTTAGTCGAATTCAGAGAGCCATCTTCGAAATAAGCTTGAGTAAACTCAACAAATTTCAAGAAATCCTTATTGTCCCCTTTCTTTTTGGAAGATACTGAGGAAACTGCAACATCATTCCATTCATTAAATTTTCCGGGATCTCCTTTTGCTTTTACATAAGCATTAACAGACGCTATATAGTTATAAAAATATGGGAAAGATGACATCGTTCTCGATAGCATAAAATTAGATACTTCAACAACCTTGGCAAACTCATTGGGTTCAATCTGGTTCTTCTTTACAATAGTTTGAAATTCATTAAATACTTCAATACACTTATCTAGTTTTTGAGCATTCATATATTCCTCCAATGCCTTCATGTACTTTTCCTTCTCTGTCGGAAAGGCAGTTACGAGTTGTGCTTTCACATTGGCTGTTGTGAGGAATACAATTGCAATTAATACTATCTTCTTCATTGATACTATATTTAAAAGTTATTTCTGTAGTTCAATCAAAATCCACCCATTCAACTTGTTGGTCTTAATGTGTTTCATTCCTTGATCTGTTTTTTTGATTACCTGCTCATCATCCTCCAATAAGCCACTGAGCAACAAAACGCCTCCAGGCTTAACAAGATTGCACCAATTTGCCAGATTTTGGGATATAATGTGAAGATTGATATTTGCTAACACAACAGCAAATTGCTCTTTCCCTTCAAAATCTGCATCACCCAAAATTGGATTCGCATTTTGAATGTTATTCAGCGAACAATTTTCTATGCAATTTTCAAAAGCCCATTCTTCATTGTCAATAGCATCAATTTTTGACGCTCCTAACATAGAAGCATAAATAGAAAGTATTCCAGTTCCCGATCCAATATCCAAAACAGTTTTTCCTTTAAAATCCATTTGACTCATAGCTCTTATCATTAACTCAGTAGTGGCATGATGCCCTGTGCCAAACGACATTTTAGGGTCAATTATTATTTCATATTTCTGAGTTGATTTGGGATGAAAGGACGCCCTTATACACAAATCATTAATAATTACAGGCTCAAAAGAGCTTTCCCAAACACTATTCCAATTTGTGTCAGGCAACTCCAGATAATCATATTTAATAAAGTCAAGTTGATGCTGTTGCAAGATATTATCCACCTCAGTTTTATTTAAAACAGACGCGTTAACATATCCAATCAAATTATCAGACTCTTCCAAAAATCCATTAAAGTCGTAACCCTGCAAAACAGCTACCAAGAGATTGCGTTCTAATTTATCGCTCGTAAAAAATTTATATTGTGAATACATCAACAGTTTTTAAATAATATCCATCATAATTTTGAAAAAATCTTCTGCAACAAGCGAAGCCCCTCCTACTAATGCTCCATCAATATTCTGCTGAGAAAAAAGAGAATTTGCTGTTTTAGGATTTACACTACCTCCGTATAAAATACTAATTGCTTCTGCTGTCTCCGGAGAATATTTTTGCTCCACTTTGGTTCTTATAAAACGATGCATTTCCTCCGCCTGCTCAGGAGTAGCTGTTTGTCCGGTACCTATAGCCCAAATTGGTTCATAAGCAATAATTACATTTTTTATCTGCGCTTCCTCCAAATGAAACAAACTCTCATCTAACTGCCTCAGCACAAAATCCATTTCGGTGTTATTCTCCCTCACATCCAATGGTTCTCCGCAACAAAATATCGGACTAATTTGATTGGCAATAGCCAAATTAATTTTACTCTTAAGCATCTCATTGCTCTCATGAAAAAGTAATCGTCTTTCACTATGTCCAATGATGGCATATTTAATTTCAGCAGATGCAAGCATAGCTGCTGACACCTCTCCTGTAAAAGCGCCTTTTTCTTTATCTGAAATATTTTGAGCAGCTAACACAAACACACTTCGGTCACTTATTTCTTTGAGCGAAAGAAGGTGTAAAAAAGAAGGAGCCAAAATAAATGTGGTATCAGAGTAGTAAATAGTATTAGAACTCAATAGTTTTTGCAAGTCTTCTGCCAACTTTAATCCTTCCTTAACAGTAAGGTTCATTTTCCAGTTACCCGCTACAATCCGCTGTCTCATAAAGTATTTTTTTTTGCAAGCTGCTCACGGTATTTTTGATCGCGATGATATATTTCCTGCAATACACTTTTCTCAGCTTCTGAGAGAATTAAACTACGTCTCTCCATCACACGTTCTGCTACTTCAATTGCTTTTTCAAAATTGAATGTACGTAACCATGCTGTACCTCCCCAAGAAAAAGAAGGAATAAATTTAGGAGGAAAATCTCCTCCGAAAATATTTGCAGAAACTCCGACTACTGTTCCTGTATTAAACATAGTATTAATTCCGCATTTGGCATGATCCGCCATAATCAATCCATGAAACTGCAAGCCTGTATCTTCACTTTTTGAGCTGGTATAACTCCAAACATCAACATTCGAATAATTATTTTTAAGGTTAGAGTTATTTGTATCTGCGCCAAGATTACACCACTCGCCAATTACTGAATTGCCTATAAAACCATCATGTGCTTTGTTGCTATAACCAAAGAATACAGAATTATTCACCTCCCCGCCTACTTTACAATGAGGGCCAATTGTAGTTGCTCCATAAATCTTAGTACTCATTTTCAATGTTGCGTGTTCGCAGAGCGCAAACGGCCCACGAATAGCACAATTCTCCATAATTTCAGCATCCTTGCCAATAAAAACATAGCCGCTTTTAGTATTAATCACAGAAGCTTCCACAACTGCGCCCTCCTCAATAAATAACTTTTCTCTAGGTCCAATAAGCCTATTGGAGTCCGATAAATCTGAGCTTGTCTTTCCTGAAGTGATAAGATGAAAATCATCTTCAATAGCAGAAGCATTGTAGCTAAATATATCAGCTGCTTTATCAATAATTAAAAGCGAATCTTCGAAGTTAATTTTATTGAATCCTGAAATTATTAACTCAAGATTTTCAAAATTAATTTGAGGTTTAAGCGTCCTGAATGCAAGTAATTTGTCATTATGAAAAAGCGCTTCTTCATGCTTCAAAGCATTTATTGCAGCTATAAAAGACTCTGTCGGCAACACAGCTGCAAATGCGAAAATACGCTCTGAAACAGAATCTGTATAGTTATAGACACTTTGCAAATAAGACTCAGTGAGCACCTGAGGTTTTTCACCTAATCGGTGTTCCCATTTCTCTGCAATGGTAAGGATACCCACCCTAAAACCCGCCACTGAGCGTGTATATGAAAGCGGCAACAATCCCTTGCGAGAAGCGAGCGTGTCAAACAAAACAATTCCCACTAATTCACTTTTGCTCTAATGTAGAAAAATATTTTAAATGTGATAAAGTAAGGTGTGAACAACAGTAGATATTACAATTACTTAATAAAAATTGAAAGTGTACTATCTGGATATTAAAAGTTGAGTAGCAAAACTTTTGTTGCAGATTTCAAAACTCAATACATATAAACCATTTTCTAACGAACTATCAATCACAAAAGTACGATGATGATATCCTTCTTCATCCATCCCTCTTATCATCATTATTCGCTCTCGACCTACATTATCATACAGACTCGAATAGATACAAGCTGTATCAGCTAATTGATAATCTACAATAAAGAAATCTGATGCCGGATTTGGATAGCGCTAAAAATGTATCCCATCTCTAAGATTAGTTACTGAATCGCAAAAAGGAATGTGAGGTTTTGACTCATCTCCTTTACCCTTTTTACAAGATGAGTATAAAGTTGTAAAGATTATAAGAAGTAAAAACAATTTTGGGATGACCAAGCGCATTAAACAAAACTAAAGAAATTGGACGAATCGATTTTTCATATTTTACAAATTAATACTCTAATCCTTTTCCTATCTTGCGCTAAACAATGTATCATGAATCAAAAAGGAGGTATGCAACTCAATAAATTTATCAGTGAAAGTGGATTGTGTTCCAGACGAGAAGCTGACAGGTATGTTGCACAGGGCAATGTATATCTCAATGGCCGCAAAGCAATAGCAACTGATAAAGTCAATTTCGGTGACCAGGTGCGTGTAAACGGTCATGAACTGGAGCCTCGAGAGAAAGAAGATATTGTTTTCATTGCACTCAATAAACCAACGGGTATCACTTCTACAACAGAGAAAAATGTGCGCGACAACATCATTTCTTTTGTCAATCATCCCAAAAGAATTTTCCCAATTGGTCGCCTTGATAAAGATTCTCAAGGATTGATTTTCCTGACCAATGATGGCGATATGGTAAATAAGATTCTGAGAGCCGGAAACAAGCACGAAAAAGAATATGTAGTTACCGTAAATAAAGCATTAACGGATACCGCCATTACAGGGATGGCAAATGGAGTGCCGATGATGGGCGTAACAACGAAAAAATGCCGAATAGTTCAGGAAGGACCAAAAACTTTCCGTGTGATTTTGATTCAAGGACTCAACCGCCAAATACGCAGAATGTGCGAATACTATGATTATGAAGTGATAAAACTGGAGCGTGTCCGAATTATGAATATCGGGCTAAAAGGTCTTCCTGTGGGCGATTGGCGGGATTTGAAAGAGGCTGAATTAAAATCTATTTACAGTCTGGTAGAAGGCTCTTCCTCTGATGTGGCCGGCAAATCCAAAAAGACGTCTTACTCAAAAAAGAGAAAAGTCCAAAAAGCAGATGAGGCGCCTTTCTCTAAAAAAAGCTTCTCAGCTCACAAATCAAAAACCGAGAAACCAGCCTACAACAAATTTGAAAAACAAAGTGGGGAAAGCCCGATAAAGAAAAGTAGAAATGCAGCAGGGAAACCAAAAAATAAATCCACATCAAGGCGGAAGAGCTTTTAGCGATTAGTATATGATTTGAACATTCCATTCACCAGCGAAAATTTCATCACAAAAAAATGACAGCACCCAAACAAAAAACTAATATCCTGCTCCGATTTTGGAAAAAGCTTGGTCCCGGATTAGTGACTGGATCAAGCGATGATGACCCATCAGGAATTGCCACCTATTCACAGGCTGGAGCAGCATATGGATTAACCACGCTTTGGGCTACATTGATCACTTTCCCGCTGATGGCTTCTATGCAGGAAATGTGCGCCAGAATTGGATTGGTAACTTCACAAGGGTTGACAGGCACATTGAAAAAGCATTATTCGAAACCTATTTTGTATTTGATGTTGATTTTCAGTTTCCCTGCCATTGTATTGAATATTGGTGCAGACATTGCCGGTATGGGTGCAGTGGGCAATTTGCTATTCCCGGCCATTGATGCTACCTACTTCAGTGTTCTTTTTACTTTCATTCTTTTGGTAATGATTATTTATTTACCCTATCAGAAAATCGCTTCTGTATTAAAATACCTCTGCATTGTTTTATTGGTTTATCTCATAATTCCATTTCTATATCATCAGGATTGGCTTGCAATAGTGAAGGCTACAGTAATACCTACCATAAAGTTTGACAAGAATTTTATCAGCATTCTGGTTGGAATTTTTGGAACAACCATTTCTCCCTATCTTTTTTTCTGGCAGGCAACTATGGAAGTGGAAGAACAAAAACATAAAAAGCAACACCTCATGGTGAACAAAAAAATCATACACGAGATGAAGCAGGATGTTGACTTTGGAATGATGTTTTCCGGAGTGGTAGCATGGTTTATTATTCTTACAACCGGCACTGTTTTATTCAATGCAAACATCCATCAGATTGACACTGTAGAGCAAGCCGCAATGGCGCTTCGTCCTCTTGCAGGACAGTCTGCTTATCTGCTGTTTGCAGTTGGAATTATCGGTACCGGCTTTCTGGCTATACCAGTTTTAAGTGGCTCGCTTTCATATATTTTTTGCGAAACTTTTGGCTGGAAAGAAGGTCTGGATAATAAATTTAATGAAGCCCGTCCATTCTATTTGATTATTGCGGTATCCCTGATCTTAGGATTATCACTAAATTATGTGGGAATTAGCCCCATAAAAGCTTTAATTTATTCAGCGATTCTGTATGGAGTTACTGCACCGGTAATCATTGCCATAATACTTCACATTTGCAACAATAAAGAAGTGATGGGGAGATTTACCAATAACAGAATACAAAATATTTTAGGTTTAACGGCATTTTTCATCATGTTTATTGCTGCATTGACATTACTCTATTTACAAATAGCCAGTTAGCAGTTTGAAAAAATGAAACCCATAACTCGCATAGTCTGGATTCTTTCGCTTATTAGCTTGTTTACCGATATGGCAAGTGAAATGCTTTATCCCATTATGCCTATTTACTTGAAAAGTATCGGTTTTTCAATTATTCTGATTGGGGTGCTCGAAGGCTTTGCCGAAGCTATTGCCGGACTGAGCAAAGGTTATTTTGGAAAGCTCTCAGACAATAGCGGCAGAAGAGCACCCTTTGTGCGATGGGGATATATGCTTAGTGCTATTTCAAAACCCATGATGGCAATTTTTGTGTTTCCGGTTTGGATTTTTTGGGCACGTACCATTGACCGAATTGGCAAAGGGTTGAGAACAGGAGCCAGAGACGCCATGCTTTCTGATGAGGCTACTACTGAAACAAAAGGAACAGTTTTTGGATTCCATCGCTCTATGGATACTCTCGGTGCAGTCTTGGGACCTTTGCTGGCATTAATTTATCTACACTATAATCCTGAACAATACAAACTACTTTGCTTTATTGCTTTTGCTCCTGGCATCTTCGCTGTTATCCTCTCTTTTTTCCTAAAAGATAAAAAGACTACAGAAAGCAAAATTAAAAGAGCCTCTTTTTTTGTATCATTTGCTTATTGGAAAAACAGTCCACTCGAATACAAAAAACTACTCATTGGACTGCTCGCTTTTGCTCTGTTCAACAGTTCCGATACTTTTTTATTACTAAGGGCAAAGCAGTCAGGACTTAGCGATAGCGGTGTAATTATGATTTATATTTTTTACAATCTGGTTTATGCATTATTTGCTTTCCCTATTGGCATCATTGCCGATAAAATTGGATTGAAAAATATTTTTATTGCGGGCTTATTGCTCTTTGCTGCGACTTATTTTGGAATGAGCATAAACACAAATTACTACTTGTACTTCATTTTGTTTTTTGTGTATGGGATTTATGCCGCAGCAACTGAAGGCATAGCCAAAGCATGGATTTCAAACATTACTGATAAAAAAAATACCGCTACAGCTATTGGCACCTATGCAGGCGTTCAGAGTATTTTTGCACTTTTAGCCAGTTCTTTCGCAGGGCTTATCTGGTTTTATTTCGGAGCATCTACGACAATGTTTATTTCCGGTTTGGCTACGGCATTAGTTGCCCTTTATATTTTTGTTGTAATTCCTAAACCATCAAAGGTTTAAGCATTGTGTGAATCGGTTGAATCCTTACAACAGACACAAACAAAATCCTTTATTTATTGTCATAATATGCGATTTAATAAATTATCCTCTGCCAAATTGTCCCTAATCAAGCATTGGCAAAGATTTTGATAAAATTGAGGAAAGTTTAAAAGCATGAGTCAGGAAGAAAACCCAATTGAAAATAACGAAAACGAAAAGCTGTCTCAGGAACAAACAGATGAGCTGCTGCGTGATATAGAGCAAGCTACCACAGATCAAAGGGATCAGCAAATCGCAGAACTCAAAGCACAAATTGATGAGCAAAAAGACAAGTATCTCAGACTTTTTGCGGACTTCGATAATTTCAAAAAAAGAACCGCAAAGGAACGTTTAGAGCTATTTCAGACAGCAGGCAAGGAAATTATTCTGTCACTTTTGCCTGTTTTAGATGATTTCGAACGCGCATCCAAAGCCACTGAAAATATGACAGACATCAATGCAGCAAGAGAAGGAATGAGTTTAATTCACAACAAACTGCTAAGCAATCTGCAACAAAAAGGACTGAAAAGCTTTGATGCTATTGGTACAGAATTTAATGTGGAATTGCATGAGGCTGTTACTGAGATTTCCGCTCCAAATCCCGAGCTGGAAGGGAAAGTAGTAGATGAATTAGAAAAAGGATATTACTTAAACGATAAAATTATCCGCTTCGCAAAAGTGGTTGTAGGAAAAAAATCATAAGCCCAAAGCAGAAAGATAAATTATGGCAAAGAGAGATTATTATGAGATACTGGAGGTGGCTAAAACTGCTTCAGCTGATGAAATAAAGAAAGCATACCGAAAAGTGGCACTCAAGTATCACCCCGACAGAAATCAGGGCGATAAAGCAGCGGAAGAAAAATTTAAAGAGGCCGCGGAGGCCTATGAAGTGCTAAGCGATCCTGATAAAAAAGCGCGCTACGATCAATACGGTCATGCAGCGGCTGATATGGGAGGCTTTGGTGGTGGCGGACAGCATGCAAATATGGAAGATATATTCCGCAACTTTGGCGATATATTTGGTGGCGGAGGCGGTGGTGGATTCGAAGATTTCTTTGGAGGTGGCGGACGCTCAAATGGTGGTAGAAGAACAAGAGGAAGAAAAGGAGCAAGCCTGCGAATCAAAGTAAAATTAGATTTGAGAGAAGTGGTGAATGGCGCTTCGAAAACGATTAAAGTAAAAAAGCAAGTAAAATGTGGCACCTGCGATGGTTCAGGCGCTAAGGATAAAAGTTCAGTAGGACGCTGTTCGCATTGCGGAGGATCTGGCGTTGTCAGAAAAGTGACCAACACTTTTCTAGGGCAAATGCAAACACAATCTACCTGTCCTTATTGCAATGGTTCGGGAGAAACAATCACCAAAAAATGTACTACCTGCAATGGTATCGGTACACAGTACGGAGAGGAAACGCTGAATATTGATATACCTGCAGGTTTGCAGGACGGCATGCAGTTGTCAGTTTCAGGCAAAGGAAATGCAGGAGAACAAGGCGGACCAAATGGCGATTTAATCATTCTGATTGAAGTAGAAAAAAATGCTGAATTAGATATAGAAGGGCAAAATGTAGTCTATCATCTGTTCCTCAACTTTGCAGATGCTATTACAGGTTGCAATGTAGAGGTGCCAACTATAGAGGGCAAGGCAAAAATAAAAGTAGCCCCTGGTACACAGGCAGGAAAAATTCTTCGCCTTAGTGGTAAAGGACTTCCTTCGGTAAATAGCTATGGCAAAGGCGATCAGCTGATTATTGTAAATATTTATACGCCACAAAATCTCTCGGCCGAGGAGAAAAAAATAATTGAACAGCTCCGAGAATCACCCAATTTCAAACCTAAAGCAGGACTGAAAACAGAGCGTGGTTTCTTTGATAAAATGAAAGACATATTTAACGATTAGACTGCTCCAAAGCAAAATACGGACTAAAGTTTTTCCATATATTATTTATCTTCGGGGAAAAGATTCATCAATGAAGAAGATTGCTTCACTAGCGCTACTCATCACTATCTTTCATTTTTTAAATGCCTCCGAAAGAATGGTTTTCGATATGTATCTAATGGGTACAAATATCGGGCAAATCTCTGTGTCGCATGAAAAACTGGAAGATGGCAGCGATCGCTATTTTCTTACTTCAAGGGCAAAAGCAAAAGTGATGTGGATAGAGCGCAATCAAAAAACTTCATACGAAATCGTTTACAAAAACAATATGCTTGTTAGATCATCCTACTCATATATAGAAAATACAGGCAACAATGTGATTTGTGATATAACATTTGATGGCACAAAATATCAGGTAAAGCGCAACGGAAAACTTTTTTCAATATCAGAAAAACCAACGCATTCAATAATCACAGTATATTTCAGTGAACCGCAAAATCTAAAGAAAGTATTCTACGAACCTGATGCTGTATTTGCAGAATTGAAAGCTACAGAGCCGCATACCTATGAGTTTAAAAGCCCTGATGGCACAAAGAATGTATACTTCTATCAAAACGGTAAACTATCGGGCATGGAGTTTCATCAATCCCTTTTTGTGGTAAAAGTGAAACGTGTTCAATAATTCACTTAATTTCCCAACCATTCTCTCTTTAGTTTATAAATTTGGAAATGGCCTTTTTAGAAATCAATAACGTATCGAAAAAGTTTGGCGATTACGAGGCAAACAATAATATATCACTATCCATAGAACGCGGAAAGGTATTTGGACTACTTGGTCCAAATGGTGCCGGGAAGACTACTCTGATAAGAATTATTACGCGAATTCTGATGCCTGACAGTGGTGAAATATTTTTCAATGGCAAAAGGCATCAGGATGCTTTTACTGAGCAAATCGGATATATGCCTGAAGAACGAGGGCTATATAAAAACATGACCATTTACGACCAGCTGCTGTATCTAGCTCGCCTCAAAGGAATGAAATCCTCAGAAGCTTCCACCACAGTGAACAGCTGGATTAGAAAATTTGAAATCGAAAGCTGGAAAACAAAAAAAATAGATGAGCTGTCTAAAGGTATGAGCCAGAAAGTGCAGTTCATAGCTACCATTTTACATAATCCTGAATTAATCATTCTTGATGAACCTTTCTCCGGTCTGGATCCTATCAACAGCAAACTGATAGAAGATGAAATTTTTCAGCTTGCCAAAGCAGGCAAAACAATTATATTTTCTACACACCGTATGGAGCAAGTAGAGCAAATATGCAATGACATTGCACTGATAAATAAAGGCAAAAATATATTATCGGGCAACGTGACAGAGCTTCGAAATAATTTCAAAAAGAATCTATTTGAATTGCACTTTTCCGGTGATACAGTGCCGCAAAGTTGCGATGCTTTTTCAGTAATCAGACATAGTGGAAATGAGGCAGTATTGAGTTCATCACTGCTGCCAAATCAAATCATAAAATCCATATTGGAACAGCATGTTGCGCTCAATTCATTCAAGGAGCTATTGCCAAGTATTCAGGAAATATTTATTGAACAGGTAAATGCGGCAAATGCGTAAAACACTTTTTATAATACAACGTGAATATCTGACCAGAGTAAAGACAAAATCTTTTTTGCTCACTACTATTGGCGCTCCGCTTCTATTCCTGATTTTACCATTTGCACTAATATTGATTTCAGAATATGCCGATAAGTCTGTTACTAATATTTTAGTAGAA
The DNA here is from genome assembly GCA_947461105.1 of Bacteroidota bacterium. Lineage (GTDB taxonomy): Bacteria > Bacteroidota > Bacteroidia > Chitinophagales > LD1 > CALAYL01. The sequence continues at coordinate 32,517 of CANHIG010000012.1, forward strand.
GACAAAAGCAGTTTGTTTGATGATGTAGTTTTCCCTGATAAAGAAGATGGAAGCATCTATTTCATCAAAGAAAAGCTCAATATTTCTGCTGATAGTGCAATAAATTCAGGAGTTTACGATGCAGCAGTCCTTATACCCAAAGACTTTGATCTGATACACACTGGACGCTCCCCTATTCGTTTTATTTCTAAGAAGAGAATCGGAATTACAGACAGAATTCATATTAAGGATGAAATTTCGAAAGCAGTAAGCAATAAAGTAATGCAACAATTTATTGAAGACTCTTTATTAGCAGATATTCAGAAAACAGTTCCCATAAATTTTGAACGAATTGGAAGCGGAGATGATAAAAGTTCTTTCATCACAATAGCCTCAGCTATTGGCTACGGCATTGGATTTTTGATTTACATGACCATTACAATCTATGGCAGTATGATTATGAGAGGCGTGATGGAAGAAAAGAATAACAGAATTATGGAGGTGCTTATCTCCAGCGTGAAGCCCTGGCAGTTGATGATTGGAAAGATATTTGGCATTGGTGCTGTTGGACTTACGCAGTTTATAATCTGGGGATTCATTTTAGTGATTGGGAATTTAGTGCTCATGCCAATTTTGGGAGTGACAATGGCGGGAGGAATGGCAGAACCACAGATAATTAATGCGTCTCAGTCCTCAGTAGATGTATCTGAAATTCAGCAAATATTAAATGGATTGAAAGACATCAATTTTTCATCTATCGGTCTTGGGTTTGCATTTTATTTCACCGCAGGATTTTTTCTGTACGGCAGTTTGTTTGCGGCAATAGGAGCTGCCGGCAGCGATGAAACAAATGCTCAGTCCCTTATTATTCCTATTATGATGCCCATAGTAATTTCATTTTTTGTATTAATCACTGCCCTTGGAAACCCTGATGGAAAGCTGGCTTTCTGGGGAAGCATTATTCCGTTTTCATCGCCCATTATTATGCCGGCACTGATGGCTTTCGATATTCCGGGATGGCAAATTGCGTTGTCAGTTGTTCTGATGATAATTACAATTTTCTTCATTGCAGCCATTGCAGCCAAAATATACAGAACAGGCATTTTGATGTATGGGAAAAAAGTAACTTTGGCAGAAATAGGGAAGTGGATTTTGAAAAAATAAAATCATTATTTTATAGTATTATTTACTTATTTATATTTAATCAAACTTAATCATCACAATAGCACTTTATGAAAGGTATCATTTTAGCAGGCGGCTCAGGTACGAGACTCTATCCGATTACTTATGCGATTAGCAAACAAATAATGCCTATATACGATAAGCCGATGATTTATTATCCGCTATCAGTACTTATGAAAGCCGGCATCAATGAAATATTAATCATTTCCACTCCGGCTGACTTGCCCAACTTTGAAAGACTACTTGGCAATGGCGAAAAATACGGCTGCAAGTTTTCATATAAAGTTCAGGAAGTTCCCAATGGACTTGCTCAGGCTTTTGTATTGGGAGAAGAATTCATTGGAAAAGATAAAGTCGCACTCATACTTGGCGATAATATTTTCTATGGTACCGGTCTGGAACAATTGCTTCAGGCTAACAACAACCCTGAGGGTGGCGTTGTATATGCATATCACGTTTCTGACCCGGAGCGATATGGCGTAGTTGAATTTGATGAAAGCGGTAAGGCTATTTCCATCGAAGAAAAACCAAATCAACCTAAATCGAACTATGCAGTTCCAGGTCTTTATTTCTATGACAATACTGTGGTTGAAATTGCAAAGCAATTGAAACCAAGCCCCCGAGGTGAATATGAAATTACAGATGTAAATAAAGAGTATCTGAAAAATGGTAAACTCAAAGTAGGAATTTTAGACAGAGGAACTGCCTGGCTTGACACAGGCACTTTTGATTCGCTGATGCAGGCTTCTCAATTTGTGCA
>CANHIG010000013.1 GCA_947461105.1 Bacteroidota bacterium
AGTTGAAGTATCGTTTGGTTTAAATGTTGGATAATGGGTTTGCAATACTGTCTCGTAATAGCTCGTATACTTGCCTGTATGTTGCTCAAATGGCGTTTCATAAATATGAAGCACACGCAACAATCCCTCAAAAAGAAAAATGAAAAAAAATATACTGAAGCCAAGGTATTTTAGACTGAAGAATGGTTTTTTCGCATCCACTTTGAGCAGTATTAGTCTTGTTAGAGGTGAAGATAGTTAGACAAAAAAGCCAGGCATCAAACTACTCTTCCGAAATCTGTTTTTCATCTTCCCTTTTCATGCGCACCCAAAAATTATTGTAGCCCTCGCCAATGATTACGGTGAGCAGTTGCTCCTGAATCATTTCGAGCATTGCCAGAAAAGTGAAAATAGCATGTATCCTGTTTTCTACCGTTTCGAATATCCTTTCAAAAGGAATTTCTGCGCCTGACTTCACCACATCTCTTAGCAGCATTTTTTCGCCTTCGATAGTGTAAGCCGGCTGCACCACAGTATGGACTACTTTAGTTTTTTCTTTAGCTACACGATCCAGCACATTTTGAAACGCCTTCATCAATTTGAAAATGGTGAGCGATTGCATTTCATATTCCGTTTCAAAAATTGCCGCTATCTCCTGAGACTCCTGTTCGATATTGCCCCTTTTTGCAATGCTTTGGCGATCGTCTTCCATTTTTCGCATAGCATCAGAAGCCTCTTTGAATTTCTTGTACTCAATAAGTCTGTTTACAAGCTCTTCCCTCGGGTCTATTTCTTTGCCCTTTTCATCAAGTTCCTTTCTGGGTAAAAGCACTTTTGCCTTGATACGCATTAGGGTTGCAGCTACCAAAATAAACTCACTTGCCATCTCAATATCCAGCTGTTCCATTTGATGGATATAGCTGAGGAAATCTTGTGTGATTTTAAAAATGGGAATGTCATAAATATCAAGCTCATCGCGCTCAATAAAAAATAGCAAAAGATCAAAAGGACCTTCAAATTGCGGAAGCTTGATGGAATATGTTTCTTGTTGTGACATTTTTTATTGTGTTGGTAAATATAATTTCTTTCCCCTTTTTTGTTTTAAAAAATGGCAATATCCATAGAAGCACAAAAAGATACTACCTGATAACGCAACTGAAAAGGCAAAAATCAAGTCCTTATAAACCGATATTCAGCGAATTTTTCTATTTTTATCTCTTGTACCAACCAAAAAAACTTATGATGAAGCGTTATTCATTTTTGCTTTCTTTTTTAGTGATTTCATCGGGGCTAAAAGCACAAGTACCAGCTTGCGATACCGATGCTATAAAAACTGCATTGTCCTCATACACCAGATTCTATGTAGCCAGCAATCCTTGTGCTATGTACTTTGTAAACAACAGCAATAAAACCTGGGCTGCCTCTCAGGCAGATGCCGCAGCAGTAGGTGGTTTTTTAGCAACAATGACTAACCAAACAGAAAATGATGATGTGGTTACTGGCTTGGTAGCAGCTGGCTATCCAACAAACGATAATTTTTGGATTGGGCTAAATGCCCAGGGCGCTTCATCAGATCCAAACCCTGCAAACTGGGGCTGGAATTGGGTAGATGGCTCGGCTTATGGATTCCAAAACTGGGTGGGTGGCGCACCGGATAATGCGTCAGGATTTCCCGGCAATGTGCCGGAAGATGCTGTTCAGATAAGGCTTTCTGATGGAAAATGGAATACGCTAATGTCTCAGAATGCTGGTCTTTTTCCTGCCCCAACAGGAAAGGGAATTATTAAAATAAATCTTTGTCCTGTACTCACCGCAACACCAGGTGCAGCAGTATGTTCAGGTGCAGCAACTACAATTAGTGTCTCTACCACTCTAGGTTCGCCATCCTACACCTACTCGGTTTTTCTGCCACCATCACTAGTGCCGGTTGCGTCAGGGAGTACCTCAAGCATTGCGGTGAGTCCGCCTACTGTGGGAAATAATTCTTTTTTGGTATTGTCTCAAGATAGGTATGGCTGCCCAGATACCTCATTCGTAAACATTACAGGCAATAACTGTACAACCCCGACAACTACTTGTAATCTGGCTGCTATCAGAGCGGCATTTGCGGCATCGGGAAACTATACCGAATTGGTAGTAACAGGTCAGGATTGCAGTATGTATTTTATTGACAACAGATCTCAGGATGCTGCGCAAGCTGAAGCTGATGCAAATACTCTGGGTGCGCATCTCGTAGTATTGAATGACGCCAATGAAAACGCAAATGTTTTAGCTTCACTAACTGCAGGTGGTTATCTTGCTAACAATGCCAGAGTGTGGCTTGGCTATAAAAGGGTAAGCACCGGAAGCGCTCTTTTTTATACGCTGGATGGTTCCACAGGAAATTTTCTTCCTCCAACTTCCGCAGGAGGTCCAACACCGGGAATCTATCAAAATTGGGATGTAGGAGAACCAAACAATAACGACTACCAGTGTTCTCCGGTATGCGGTATAGGTTGTAATTCATATGCCTGTACCAATGGAGAGCAGTGTGTTCAAATGCGGTTCTCAGGAAATTGGAATGACCTTCCTTGTGATGGTACAAGTAAATCAGTGATTGAAGTAAATTTATGTCCGCAAACTACAGCTTCCAGAGATACCATAGTGTGCACCGGAGGAAGTATAGCCATTGCAGTTAGCACTATTTTAGGTTCTAATCCTATTACTCACACATGGAGCCCAGGTGGCTTGACCGGTAATACAGTAAACATTACTCCTGCATCGCCTACTACCTATACAGTAACAGCTTCAGACCGCTATGGCTGTACAGGAAGAGACAGTGTTTTTGTAAATATAAATTCTAATTGTAATCCTCCGGTCGGCCCAGTAGGTTGTGATATACTGGCTATAAGAAATGCTTTTGCAGCGTCAGGGGCAAGATATACTGAATTGCCAGTCTCTGGCCAGACTTGCAGTATGTACTTTATAGATAATAATTCAATAGATGCTGCTCAGGCTGAGACTGATGCTAATGCTTTAGGTGCTCACCTAGTGGTATTTAATGACCTTTCAGAAAACACGGATGTTGTTGCTGCTTTGAATGCAGGTGGCTACCTTGCGGGAAATGCACCTGTTTGGATTGGAGTGAAGAGAGTGAGTAACGGCAATAGTCAGTTTTATACCCTTGATAATAGCACAGGTAATTTTACACCGGGACCATCAACTCCAACTTTATACCAAAATTGGGGAGGTGGAGAGCCTAATAATAATAGACCGGGGTGTTGCACCACTCCTATTTTGGGTAACACCTGTTTAACTGCAAGCGATAACTACAAATGCAATAATGGAGAACAATGTGTGCAAATATATAGTAGCGGGCAATGGAATGATTTATCTTGTAACAGAACCAGCAAATCTGTAATAGAGGTAAATCTTTGCCCGGAATTACGAGGATCAGGAGATACTACACTTTGCGCTTCTTTACCCATCACCTTGACTACAAGTACAATTCTTGGTTCTCAGCCTTACACTTATGATTGGACCCCAGGAGGACAAACTACGGCAAATATTACGGTCACACCACCGACAGGAACAACTCCATACATTGCCACTGCAACGGACCGATATGGATGCAAAGGAAAAGATACTATTACAGTTTCAATAGTTCCAATACCTACTCCCGTATTGGTTGCAAACCCATCAGTTTCCAGTCTATGCACAGGAGAAAACATTACTATTTCAAACTCTACTCCCGGCATTAGCCCAACAGCAACATTTAATTGGAATTTTGCGGGTGCAACTATTGTGAGCGGCAGCGGAGCTGGACCTTATGTTTTAAACTGGACAACCCCGGGGCAGAAAATAATCACTTTGGATGTTAACGAAGGAAGCTGTACTGCTCCACAAGCAAGCATCAATATAAGTGTTGGAAATCCTCCGACTGTTGATGCCGGAAGGGACACTTTTATTTGTTCAGGTGGCAGTATACAAATTGGCTCACCTAATATACCCGGTTACACCTACACATGGAGCAACACAACAGAACTGAATAATGCTTCAATCGCAAATCCTTCATTTACGTATTTGAATTTTGGTGTAAACCCAACTACATTTTCACTCACTGTTGTAGCTAGTGACAATGGATGCACTGCTTCTGATCAGGTAAATGTGACCGTTAATCCTCCATCACCGACAACCATTGTTGCAAATAACAATAACACTTTTTGTGCAGGCACCACTGTAGATTTGGAATCTACAGATACCACATTAACCGGATTGGTTTGGTCAACCGGACAAACATCTACAATCCTTTCTGTTACTTCTACCGGAAATTATAATCTTACTGGAACTGATGCATCAGGTTGTAAATACGTAAGTAATAGTATTTCTACAACGCAAGTGCCTGTTCCAAATGCTATAACAGTAGCAAATGGCTTAAATAATGAAAGCTGCACCGGATATAATGATGGTGCTATCATTCTTACTTCAACTACAGGAACTCCCCCATATCAATATATTTGGAATACTACTCCTCCACAAGCAGGGAATACCATCACTAATCTTACTCCAGGAACTTACTATGTAACTGTATTAGACAACAATAATTGCACCGCACAAAACTCATTCACTATTCAACCTGCTGCTCTATTTGGTGTAACGATTGACAGTGCAAAAGATGTGAGCTGCTTTGGCAAAAATGATGGAAGATTCTATGCTACCGCTTATGGTGGAGCTACGCCATACAGATATTTATGGTCTAACGGAGTGGCAAGTAAAAATCTTTTCTATGCTACAGCCGGAACTTATATCATCACTGTAACTGAACAAAATGGGTGCAAAGCCATGGATACAGCATCTATCATTGAGCCGCCTCAAATTGTGATTACTGCAAACTACCAGCCAGAGTTGGAGTATTTTACCGAAACAACTATAGATGTAAGTGTATCACCTCTTTCATCATACACCTATCTTTGGTCTCCGACCAATATAGTAAACTGCATTGATTGCGAAGACGTGACCACAGTAGGAATAAGAACTACAAAATATACCGTAAAGGCATACGACCAAAATACAGGCTGTTTCGACTCTTTAAATATCATAATCAAAGTAGATGCCTCCAAACACATTTATATTCCTAATGCTTTTACTCCTAATGAGGATAGCAGAAACGACAAGTGGCAGGTATTTACCAAAGGCATTAAATATTTCAAAGTAGATGTGTTCAACAGATGGGGCGAATTAGTGTTCAGCTCTGTAGATTTGAATGAAGGCTGGGACGGCACATACAAGGATGCACCTGCTTCTCCGGGAATATATCCATACCAAGTGAATATAACCTACCTTGATGGAGAGGTTATAAAATCAAAAGGCTCGATTAACCTCATTAAGTAATTCACCTTTCATGAAAAAATTATTTTATACAGCTGCTGCAGTAATAATTACCGCAGCAGCTTTTTTCTTTGGTAAATATTCGGGGGCAAATTTGGTGCGTGATGGCATAGTTGCCAATTATCCATTATTCAAATCTTTAGTTTCTAACTCAGTAGTTGAAAAGGATAGCACTATATCGCTATCTGCAAATTATACAGATCACAAAACACTTTTTTCATTACTGAATCTTAGAGAATCAGACACCATAAATTTTCAGATTCCATATCATGCAATCTATGGTATGGATTTAAATTCAAAATATTTTCGGGTTTCGAAAACAAGAAATCAGATTGAGGTCTATTTGCCAAATCCTTATGTAAGAAGCCTTGACATCAATTTTGAAGGGGTATTGATAAATGGAAAAACTACGAATGAAAAATTGAGTCTTGAAAACAATAATATGCTTAAAAGAGATTTGACTGAAATTATTTTGCTACCGCTTAGCAAAGATAAATCTGCTATTAAATCTGCGAATACTAAAATAACTGAAGCGGTGATATGGCTTTTTGTGCCATACAAATTTGAACTGAAAATGTATTTCGACAATCAGAATTTCGATTTACCGGAGATTGTCGGATTAAATAAAGATGTAGAGAAATATTTGAAAGAAAATTTTTCAAATAATAAATAGACCAACATTTCCATCTACATCGGGTTATACTCATATAGCAAATTAGCTAAATAAGATGTGATGCGTTACATCTAGACATATTAATTTCAACCTTTACTAAATGCTTGCAGATACTCCAAATGGAATAAAACAATCAGCAATGCAATCATTTTTTTTATTGGGAGAATCTGTGTGATTTCATAAATTGGCAAATCACCTATCCAATTTACAGTAGATTTAAGAAATGAAAAACGCCTTAATTAGAATGAACAAATTTGCTTTATTACTCTCTGTAATACTTTTCAGCAAGAGCTTATCAGCTCAGCAAAAACTTTTTGATGTATCACTTTTTGGCAAAAAAGTTGGCGACCTAAAAATTGAAAGAATAGAACTCTCTCCAATACGAGAAACAATAAAAATGATTAATGAAATTGCAATCAAGTCTATAATGATAAATAGATGGTCTAAGACTTTGCTCAATACATTATGGGAAAATAAAGTCCTTATTGATAGCGACTATGATTTCAAAAGCGAATCTGCTTCTATGAAGGTGAGAATGTTTTTTAATAAAACCCATTATGGTGTAAAAACAGACACCAGTAACGCCATACTAAATTGCGGCCCGATAAAATGCACCACAAACAGACTTTTTTTTGAAGAGCCGATAAACCACACCCATGTTTTTTCTGAAAAATTCACCAAATATTTCCCACTAAAAAAGTACGCTGCAAATGAATATGGATTTACTGTATCAGATGGTACTGTAAACATATATAAATACAAAAACGGGAACCTCTACGAAATCGAAATCAGAAAGCCTTTTGGAACAGGCTATGTGAGGCTTGTAAACTAACTGCTGACTTTTTTGAATTTAATTCCTTTGGTCACTTCCCCAGTTCAATTTTGTTTTGAGCGAGCTGATAAAATTCATGTCAGTAAGTCTTACTAAGTTCGCCTTAAATGGCGCTTTCTTAATAGCAAGCTGACAGGCAGAATCAATCGTTTCAAATCTTGAATCCAGTGTGCATAGGAAGCTATTCCCTCTTCCTGATACTTCAAAAGATAGTATTACATCATCAGAAACCACTATCGGACGCACGTTAAGGTTGTGAGGCGCAACAGGAGTGATTACAAAGTTTCCTGAAGTAGGATAAATAATCGGACCTCCGCAACTCAGAGAATATCCTGTAGATCCTGTTGGAGTAGAAATAATCAATCCATCAGCCCAATAAGAATTGAGTAATTCACCATTGAGGAATGCATTTACAGTAATCATACTTGATTGGTCTTTCCGCTGAATGGTCATTTCATTCAGCGCAAAATTGATGTCGCCAAATAGGCTCTTGTTACTATTAAGCTCTATAATAGTTCTTTTATCCATCAAATATTTCCCTTTGCGAATTACATCAATAGCTGTGGGAATTTGCTCTTTACTCACATTCGCCAGAAAACCTAAACGACCAAAATTAATTCCCAGTATTGGAGTTTCAGAACTCTTGATGAAGGTGATAGCTTCAAGTATTGTACCATCGCCTCCAAGGCTGATAAGCATTTCCGCACTCGACCTTACTTCATCAAAATTGCTGTATGTTTTAATTCCTGATAGGGTAGGCAATACCTGATGCAATAACTTTGCATAATTTTCCTCAACACTAAAATCAAGTTGTGCGTCAGATAAAAGCTTAATTATCTCCTCAACGAAAACTGCGTTTTGAGGATGAATTGTTTTGCCAAATAATGCAATCATTGCTGCTATTTTAGAAGTTTGGAATAAACCCTACTTTAACCATAAAATTAGGAACCCCAGGTGTATTTCGATAGGTAAGCCGCCACATGAAATCTACACGAAACACATTGAGTATATTTTCGATACCAATACTTGCCTCAAGATAAGGAATTTTGCTCGGAGACCTTATATCAAAAGAGGGCAAAATATAACTTTCATTCTTTTTGCTATAACTACCCCAAAGTCCTCTGATATAAAATACCTCGCGAAGCCTGAGTTTATTTACAAGAGGAATTTTATTAAGGAAAAATCCATCGAAGTGATGCTCCAGATATATGGAAACAAACTGATCGGTCACAAACTCAAATTCCCGTAACATATTATAGTTCATCCTATCGAGAATGATACCAAAGTTTCCGGCAGTTACATAAGAGATTGGATATGGAGAAGCTCCGAAAATCTTGGCTGCTTTAAATTCATAATTGGTGTGTCCCAGCTGCCACGATAATCGCTGCTGCACCGAAAGCATTAGCTTGTGATAGTAGGTGACATTACCTCCGTTCAAATTGAGAAATCCAAGATTGTATTTGAAAAAGAAAACCGGATAGATGGTTTTGATAAAATAACGGTAGAAAAAGGCCTTGTAATATTTGCCACCAATAGAAATACGCGAGTCTATCGAAAGCTCTGTGGTGTTAAATGACTTTAGTGAATATAACGTTCCATTACCTCTATCAGTTTTAAAATCAAACACACCCGGAATCTGATAATAGGTTCGATTATCCAAAGCCAAAATACTTGAAAAGCCTCTCACCCACTCATTCTCTACATCTATGTGCACCTCCCGTATTTTCATCATTCTGGTCAATAAACGACCCCTGAGTAGAGTGAAAACATTGTCGAAGGTGAGTAGTTCATTTTCCTGACCGAGCACATTCAAGTCATACTTATAATACATAGATAGCATTCTCCATCTGTCATTTCTTGCCGGCAAATAGGCTTTCAGCATCACCTGATATTTCCAGTCCTTATCTTTAAAACCATAGGCAGTATATCCTGATAGCTGAACGTTCTTGGAAAAATCCTTATTGGTTCTGAAACCAAAACGGGCTCTTATTCCTTCAATATTATTTTTGCTCACAAACTTATAGAACCGTCCAAACTCAATAGGCCCTGCTTTGAAATATGCGGTGGTTAAAAGATGAATAGTCCACATATATCTTTTGAATGCAGGGACTTTGGGTAGTGTATCATGAATCCAAAAAACTTTCTTCTCAAACTTATTGAGTGGTATAAATCTATTTTCTCCCCAAAATTTCCTGCCGGCTGAGCGCGCATCTTCAGCTATAAACTCCTGTTCCGCCTTTTTGAATAGCGTATCCTCCAACGGAATATTAACCTCAATATTCCTGCGATCAACCGACTTTATAACCAACATTGCCATGGCTCGCTTCCGCTTCAAAATACTCCCCACAGTCTGCAAATCTTCTGATTTGAGTAACCATGATTTATTATCAATCAGAATAAAATTTTGTGTTACGCTATAGTCTGAAATAAAATTGAGGTTACTCTTTTCGTTTGGTCTGTAGTAGATTGTTTTAATACCCCAAGTAGCAGAGTCTATCAGAGCATATCCCTTCAACGCTAAATCTACTTTTGAGATTCCTACAAAGTGAATTTTGTATGTAGTGCGATTGTCGAGTTTCTGGGTATCGCCTATAAAATAACGGTATGTAAGCAATGCCCCAGGAGAAAATGGCGCTATAAATGATTTGCCGGCAAATGGGTAAATATTGTCATAGACATCAGCATTGGAAAAGCTGTAGTTGGCAAGCTCACTGATACTATTATTTTCAATCCCCGTAATTTGTGTTGCTTTGGTGTATCGCCTTACTCCCCTTGGATTGCGCTTATAATAAACATCCGTAAGATTTTCCTGAATAATCCCTCTTATAAAAACCTTGCCCTCATCAATGGTGTCTTTATTTTCAAAAACAAATCGGAAAGGTTTCAAATACCAGCTATTGATGAATTTTTGCTTTGCGTTTAAAAGACCAAATTCCAATTTCGAATACTCTTCGAATTTGTACGTTTCGATATTAGACTCCCGGTTTTGACTTCTGTGCTGCATCACTTTATAATATACATAGTTGGCAGCGGTGTCGATGTATTTTTTCCTTTTCCCGGCTTTCACGGTTACTTCTAAAAGCTGGATATTCTCGGCACCCATTTCCACATTAAGCTCCTGCGACTTGCCTCGTTGAATTTTCAACTTCCTTGTCGGATAACCGAGATAAGAAACAACAATGCTATCTGTCCTTTCGGGTGTTCTGATAAAATAGAACCCATCGCCATCGGCAGTTGTGGCAGTAATAGTTCCTTTCAGTCTCACATTTGCGTAGCCCAAAGTTTCTTTCGTTTTACCATCGGTAATCTTTCCACGCACTTCCGTAATCTGAGCATTCCCTGATACTGTAAAAAGCAAGAAGGAGCAAAACAGGCAATAACTTTTAAAATAATTTCGAATCACTGTGGTCAGAAAATATAGTAATAATAAAGAGAGGCAAAAATATAAATGTTTCACGTTATATCTACTAAACAGAGCATGAATGGATTTATTTTTGAACTATAAAAATGGCTCGTTTAAACGAATTATTGAACAAAAAATGCGTTACAATACTAAAAGAGAAATTTTACTCAAAATAATACCGCTTGGCTTGCGGTATGGCGGCATTTATGCCATCACCTCTGTTTACAGCAATTTCTTGACCTTTTTTGTTATTTTTGGCAACTTTTACTGAAATAAAAAATTGATAGACCGTTTTAGGATATTCATGAGTCTAAAAGATAAAATAGCGCTTGATCAACTGCCGGAGCACATTGCTGTGATTATGGATGGCAATGGAAGATGGGCAAAGCAGTATAATAAGAACCGAGTTTTTGGTCATACAAATGGGGTAAAGGCAGTTCGCGAAACCACCGAGGCCTGCGCTGAACTTGGAGTAAAACATCTCACGCTTTATGCATTTTCCACTGAAAACTGGAGTAGACCTCAGGATGAAGTGTCGGCATTGATGAAATTGTTGTTAAAAACAATTCGTCTGGAAATAAAAACTCTTAATAAAAATGATATTCGCCTTCGCGCAGTAGGCAACATCAAAGGTTTGCCAGCTTCTACCAGAAAGGAATTGGAGTTCGCGATAGAGGCAACAAAAGAAAATAAAAGAATGGAGTTGATATTGGCATTAAATTACAGCGGCAAGTCTGAATTGGTGAATGCCATGCAGCTTATTGCTTCTGAAGTTAAAAGCGGCACTTTATCTCCGGATCAAATAGATGAAAAAACAATATCAGATAAGCTATATACAGCGGGAATACCTGACCCAGAATTGATGATAAGAACCAGCGGAGAAAACAGATTGAGTAATTTTCTTTTATGGCAATTGGCCTATGCTGAGTTCTATTTCACCTCTGTACTTTGGCCAGATTTCGGCAAAGAAGAACTTTACAAAGCTATTGTTGAATACCAGCAGCGAGAAAGAAGATTCGGAAAAACCTCAGAACAGATTTCATTGACCAAAGCAACTAATGCCTGATTTTGAGAAGAAGATTTAGCCCAAACCGCTTATTGTTTACAGCAATATCTTTGCTTTCAATCGCTTACAGCATTTCAGCCCAAGATGTTCCGCTAATGGATTACTCCAAAGCCAAAGAATATGAACTGGCAGGTTTAAAAATTACCGGAACCAAGTTTTTAGATGAGCGAGTACTGATGACCCTATCCGGTCTGCAAATTGGCGAAAAGGTAAAAGTACCTGGAGAAGATGTTTCTAAAGCAATTAAGGCTTTATGGAAACAGAAACTTTTCACTGATGTATCAATTGTAACAGACAAGATAGAAGGAGAGAAAATATATCTTGAAATCAGAGTTACTGAAAGACCACGAATTTCAAGATATAACCTCAAAGGAATAAAGAGCTCTGACGTAGAAGAATTGAGAAAGAAGCTCGATGTGAGAGCAGGAAGCATCTTTACTGATAACATCCGAAGAACTTCTGTTCATCAAATCAAACAATATTTCATTGACAAAGGCTACTTGAATGTAGAAGTTGAAGTAAGAGAAAAGCGTGATTCGGTACTGAAAAACTCTGTAAACGTTCAATACTTTATTGACAAGGGCACTTTGGTAAAAATACTTGCTATTAACATTGAAGGCAGTAACGTATTCTCCGAAAGTCAGCTCAAAAGCAAAATGAAGGATACCAAAGAGAAAATCAAATTTGACTTAGACGCTATTTTCCGATTCAAGAAAAACTTTGCAAAAGAACCTAACCATCCAAGATGGTATCATGTTCCGGGCAATCTGTCACCTACCAGAATGTATGAGTATCTGGATAGATTTATCAATCTAAATGTTTTCAAAGCATCTAAGTTCAGACGTAAAGAATACGAAGAAGACAAGAAAAAAATCGTTGATTACTATCTGAATAAAGGGTACAGAGATATAAAAATCGAGTCGGACACAGTCTATAAAGCAGATAGCAAAAACCTTATTATTGACATTAAAATAACCGAGGGAAAACAGTACTTCTTTAGAAACATAAATTGGAACGGCAATACGAAGTATTCAGATTCATTACTTTCAAAAATTTTGAATGTTAAACGAGGTGATATATACAGCACCAGAGCTCTGGAAGAGAAACTTTATTCTAATCCAAATGGAGGCGATGTAAGCTCACTGTATATGGACGATGGTTATTTATTTTTTAGTGTTACCCCTCTAGAAATCAAAGTCGAGGGCGACTCTATTGACGTAGAAATGCGTGTGAATGAAGGCCCTCAGGCTACAATTCGCGACATCAGGATAATGGGTAACACAAAGACCAATGAGCAGGTTATCAGACGTGAGCTATATACACTTCCGGGCAATAAATTCAGCCGTTCAGACTTAATCAGATCTCAAAGACAAATCACCCAACTGGGCTATTTTGATCCGCAGCAGTTAGATGTAGTTCCTATTCCAAATCCTGAAAACGGAACAGTGGATATTGAATACCGAGTAACTGAAAAGCCATCAGATCAATTAGAGCTATCTGCGGGATATGGTGGTCAGGCACAAGGTTTTGTAGGTACGCTGGGAGTATCATTTACTAACTTCTCCATCAAAAATATTTTTGATAAAAAGGCTTGGTCGCCACTTCCTTCGGGTGATGGGCAACGTCTTTCACTTCGTTTCCAATCAAGCGGAAAAAGAAGTCAATTCTACACCGTATCATTTACTGAACCGTGGCTAGGTGGTAAAAAACCAAATTCGTTTTCTGTATCCTTTAACAGAACTCAAATCAACAATCTTGATTTTTCAAAAACAAACACTCCTATTATCGGCTATTATGCAGCAACAGCAGCATCAGTAGGATTGGGAACTAGACTAAAACGACCTGATGACTTCTTTACTTTTGAGGCCGCATTAAATTACCAACTGTTTCAAATTAATAACTATGCAGGATACTTCCCTCTTTTCTCGCAGGGAACAGCACATAACTTAAACCTTACATTAAATCTGAGCAGAAACTCTATGGATGCGCCATTGTATCCAAAACACGGCTCTAATTTCTCGCTTACAGTTTCGGGTACATTGCCCTATTCTCTTATGTTTGACAACTTGAAAAATCTTCCATACGAGAGTGATACTTTATCTTCAGCAGTAAGATATAAGTATATCGAATTTTTCAAAGTTCGATTCAACTATGACTGGTACGCTACTATCTTCCAAAACTTAGTATTTAAAGCATCTGCTAAACTCGGGTTCCAAGGCTATTACAATAGGAATGTTGGTAATTCACCATTTGAAAGATTTGAATTGGGTGGTGATGGTATCAGTAACTTTCAGGTGTTAGGGAAAGATATTATCTCATTGAGAGGATATCCGATTATCACCGCTTCAGGCGGAGCATCCATATTCAATAAGTTTTCTATGGAACTGAGATACCCTGTTTCGCTTAATCCATCTGCTACTATTTTTGGATTAGTATTTTTCGAAGCCGGAAATGCGTGGTATACTCTGAAGGACTACAAACCTTATCAATTAAATAGATCTGTAGGCATAGGAGTAAGAGTATTCTTGCCTATGTTTGGATTGCTGGGCGTTGATTATGGATTCCCACTTGATCAACTATTTGATGGTAATGGATTTAGACTTGACAATCCAAAAGGAGCACCGAGAATCATCCTTGGACAAGAGCCTCAATAGTTAAGAAATGAAAAAAATGCGCAAAGCTTTAGCTTTGGCATTTGAATTGAAAACATCATAGATAAGAATCACTAAATTGGTTCGTTTTTAAAAACAATAAATTTAAATGCCATGAAAAAGTCTCTTTTATTCTCATTAGCCATGATTGGATTGATTTTCTCTGCATCGGCTCAGAAATTTTGCTTTGTAGATTTGGAATACATGCTTAATAAAATCCCTACTTATACAGAAGCACAGAAACAATTGGATAAAGTATCTGAAGGTTATCAAAAAGAAATAGATGCCAAAAGAAAAAATGTAGAGGTGATGTATAAGAACTATCAGGCTGAACAGGTGCTCATGACTGAACAAATGAAGCAACAAAAAATCAAAGAGCTGGAAGCTGCTGAAAAAGAAGTGATGGAATTGAAGAGCGCTAAATTCGGACCAAGCGGAGAGCTTTTTAAAAATCGTCAGGAGCTTATTAAGCCCATTCAGGACAAACTTTATGATGAAATTCAAAAGTATGCTCAGTCAAAGACCTATGACTTTGTCTTTGATAAATCAAGTGGACCATCTATGCTTTTTGCGAGCGAAAAGTTCAACAAAAGCGATGAGATACTAACTAATATGGGTATCACCAAAAAATAACAATCAAACAGTAAGTCGACCAAAATTGGCAAATCCAACAAAAATCATATTTTCACACTTATAATTTCAAACAAAAACAAATGAAACAAACACTTATTGCACTATTAATGGTATGCGGTTCGGTCGCTTTTGCACAGCAAAAAATCGGGCATTTAAATTCATCCGAAATTCTTCAAGCCCTTCCTGAATACAAGCAAATGACTGATGCTGTAGAAAAAAAGAAAGGCGATTATTCAAAAATCATGGAAACTATGTATAGCGAGTACGAAAAGAAAGCTAAAGAAGTACAGGAACAAGGGGATAAAATGACTCAGGTTATTCTAGATTCTAAGGTGCAGGAAATTAAAGATTTGGAAAAGAGAATTGGTGATTTCGAACAAAAAGCACAGGAAGACCTTTCTAAATATGCTCAGGAACTTATGAAACCGCTTAATGAAAAATACCTGAAAGGTGTAAAGGAGGTAGCTCGTGAAAACGGCTATGCTTATATACTTGACATAGCAGCAGGTGGAGTAGTTTACTATCCTGACAGCGGAACAGATGTTACACCATTGGTAAAAACCAAAATTGGTGCTACCCTACCGGCTCCAGCAGCTCCAGGTGCATCAGCTCCAAAAAAATAACATTGAAGCTTAACAAAAATCAACCTATTGGAGTCTTTGACTCCGGCATTGGCGGCCTTACGGTCGCCAATGCTATTTCCAAGCTATTGCCCAACGAGCAAATCATCTATTTTGGTGATACTGCACACTTACCCTATGGCGATAAATCTGTAAGGGCGATAAAACAATACTCCTATATGATTGCTGATTTTTTAATTGAAAAAAAATGCAAGGCCATTGTGATAGCATGTAATACCGCTTCAAGTATTGCTTACAATTTCTTAAAGGAGCTATACAAAAATGAAGTACATGTTATTGATGTAATACAGCCGGTAATCACCGGTGTGTGTCAAGACAGCTCGATTAAGAAGATTGCTATTATTGGAACTCAGGGGACTATCAATTCCGGTGTGTATGAGAAAAGATTCAAAGATCAAAATCCTGATTTAGAAATTTTCTCGCTAGCCACTCCATTACTTGTTCCTATGATAGAAGCAGGAAACTTTAATGATGAAATGTCTCATTCCATCCTAAAATCATATTTAGACAGAAAAGAATTTAAAGAAGCTGATGCCATTATTCTGGGTTGCACACATTACCCTCTAATCAAAAAAGACATTTTAAATGTATTAGACAGAGCGGTAAAGGTATTTGACAATACAGATTTTGCTCCCCGAGAGGTTGATTTGGAATTGCGGAAGTTATATTTGCTTTCAGAAGAAAAAGCAGCTAATGATGAATTTTATGTTTCCGATTATACAGATACTTTTGAAAAAACTACTCGTATTTTTTACGGAGAAAAAATTCATTTAGAATTATGCAACATTTGGAAAACCAATTAAAGATGAAAATGAAATTTCATCTAACCGTATTATGCTTTTGGGCGTCTATGGCAATGAATGCGCAAGGCATAGAATTCGTGCATGACATTCCTTTCCAACAAGCTTTAGACCAAGCAAAAAAAGAAAGCAAACTCGTTTTTATAGACTGCTACACCAGCTGGTGTGGACCGTGTAAAAGACTGTCAGCCCAAACATTTCCTGACCCAAGTGTAGGTTCTTTTTTCAACTCTAGATTTATCAATGTGAAAATGGATATGGAAAATGGAGAAGGCCCTGAGCTGGCAGAACGCTTTGGCGTGAGAGCTTATCCCACACTGATATGGGTAGATGCAAATGGCACAGTGAAACACAGAGCTATGGGATATATGGATCCTGCTGCACTTTTAGCAGAAGCCAAAACTGCCTCTGATCAAACATTTGAAAAGCTTGCATCTCTTCAACAGCAATATAAAGAGGGCAAAAGAGATGTACCATTCCTTATTGAATATTTAGATATTCAGCAACAATCCGGAAGCTTAACAGATAGCTTTTTCAAAGAATTCATTAGTAAACTTTCACCCGATGATTACAAAAACGACTATTGTGTAAAAGCCATTTTCAATGCTACAGACCACCTTCTATCACCCGGAGTGCCGCTTTTGCTCAACAACAAAGCATTTTTAATAAAGAAGATGGGAGAAGAAACTGTTCAGAAAAAATTCAACTCCATTGCCGATAAGGCAATCAATGATGCAATAATCAAAAAAGATGAGGCATTATTCAATGGCGCAATAAAGTTTCTGAAAGAAACAGGCAATTCTGATGCGGACAAAAAGATTGCATCATCCTTAATGGACTATAATCTCCGAATAAAAAATTTGAAAAACTATGATAAGTATGCCTCCTTGTTTGTAAAGAAATATGGTGAAAAGGATGAGAAGGTCTTGAATGATGTAGCATGGAATTATTACATCAACATAGACGATCTGAAAGCTTTGGCAAAAGCGAAAAAGTGGGCGTATACTGCTGTCAACCTCAAAAATACGGTTGATAATAACACCACTTATGCATATCTCAATTACAAAATTGGCGAATTTAAAGAAGCTGACTTGGCTTGTGATTATGCCTTATTGAAAGCTAAAGAAGAAGGCGTGAACGCGCTATCAGCTGCTGCATTGAAAGACTTATTGAAGAAAGAAAACGCTAAGAAGTAACCCATATACAATGCTCTTCAATATTGGCTTTTGATGTACAACAAGAAACTTCATCAATTATTAGAACAAGCCTACAAGAAATTCAACACTCCTGATTTTATAGCAAACGACCCTATTTCAATTCCTCATTCTTTTTCAAAAAAACAGGATATTGAAATAACAGCTTTCTGGATTTCGATGATTGCATGGGGAAACAGAAAAAGCATCATTAATAGTGGCAACTATTTGGTGGAACTCATGGATGGCGCGCCTCATCAATTTATTACTCAGCATAAAGAAGTAGATTTAAAACGATTTGAAAACTTCAAACATCGCACTTTCAACTATACGGATACACTTTACTTCATTGAGTTTTTAAAACAGCATTATCAAAAAAACAAGAGTCTGGAAACCGCATTTTCACGGCATTTTAAAAAAGATGCCCCCACTGTAGAGCAAGCACTCATTGGATTCCACAACGATTTCTTTTCGCTTGATTTTGCGCCACAGCGCACCAGAAAGCATGTTGCTACTCCGCTGAGAAACTCTACCTGTAAGAGGCTCAACATGTTTCTGAGATGGATGGTGAGAGAAAGTAAAAGCGGAGTGGATTTTGGATTATGGAAAAAAATTAGCCCCTCCCAGTTACTTTGCCCGCTCGATGTACATGTAGATAAAAAAGCCAGAGCGCTTGGTCTGTTACTAAGAGAAAAAACTGACTGGCAAGCTGTATTGGAATTGACAGATAACCTAAGAACTTTTGATAAAGCAGATCCTGTAAAGTATGACCTTGCACTATTTGGAATGGGAGAAAGCCATAGTTGATTTTTAACACAACACCTACTTCAGTGAAATATGACTTGCCACTAAATTTTCAAAAGCGTCTAATGTGAATTTTCCATCAATGCGCTTTAAAGCCTCAGCAGCGTTCCGAAGTCCTTTTAACTTGATACTGAAATCGGTGTTCCAGATAGTCTGCTTCAGCCACTGTCTTGCATCAAAATCGCTCATGCTAAACCTCAATTTCAGTTCTTCAAATGCCGCAGTATTTGATTTGAAGTCTTTGCATAGTTTGTTCATAATTTCCAAAACAGCAATGATACTTTCTCTTTTATCAGAGAGGGATTTTTTATTTGCAACAATCAGAAAGCTAGACCAGGGAGCAGAAAATTCGCCAATCATTTTGAGCTCACAAGAAACCACATGCAGCTTTGTTGTGTACTTCTCCCAGTAGAAAATATCAGATTCATTTTTAGTTAGGGATGATACTGCGCCTGAGAGACTTTTTATCTCTATAAGTTCGTAATCATTAATGGTTTCACCCCTTTGCTCAGCATGAATAAGTGCCATAAGATGGGAACCTGAGCCTTTGCGACTAATTGCAATTCGCCTTGAATTGGGTGCATAAACAGAATCTATATTTGAATTTGCGCCAGTGAAAATCCCCCAAATTAATGGCGATGTAATATATTCCTTTACAATTACTGCATGGAGTCCTTTTGCAGAGGCTGATAGAAAACCTTCAGTCAATAGAATAGCCAAGTCTAGCTCTCCGTCATTTAACTTACCAACCATTTCGCCAGTGCCTCCGGGATAATAACTCCAGTTAAGTTTCAGATTTACATCTAAAAAGGCTTCTTGCTCAATAGCCAACTGCCAGGGAAGATTAAAGTGCTCAGGAACTCCACCTATATTGAGCGTTGTCACTTCTCATCTTTTGTATCCTTAAACAAATCTCTTTCATCAACCACCTTCACAAGATCAGCTTCCTTCAATGTTTTTGAAATTGCTTTAAATGGTGCTTTGATTACTTCTTGTCCTTCCTTAAGCCCGGAAATAATTTCGATGTAAGTGTTATCCTGAATGCCTGTTTTTACTTCTATCACTTTTGCTTTACCCGCTTCAGTTACAAAAACCACTTCCTTCACATTCTTCTTATCACTTTGCTCAGCGCTGTCATCGCTTTTCTTTTGACCAAATCCCTTTTCTTTTTCATTCTCACGTGTAGTAACTGATTGAATAGGAACAGACAGTACTTTATCTTTCCAGTTGGTATTGATATCTACAGTACATGACATTCCCGGGCGAAAAGGGAAAGCATGACCATGAAGTGGATCAACTAAATCTTTATATGATCCCTTGAGCAATTTGATTTTCACGGTAAAGTTGATTGCCTGAGATGTAGCAACTACTCCCTGCGATGTGACCGAGGAATAGGCTATTTGAGACACAACGCCTTTGAATTTTTTGTTTCTGTATGCATCAACTTCTATAATTGATGTGTCACCAACCTTTACTTTCAACACATCATTCTCGTTCACATCTACTTCAGCTTGCATGTTATTCAAGTCAGCTACTCTGATTAATTCTGTTCCCGCCATTTGTGCTGTACCTACAACCCGCTCTCCTAATTTCACATTACAAAGTGAAATAATTCCACTAATGGGTGCGTATATTCTTGTTTTGAGTAAATTATCCAATGCAAGTTTGCGCTGCGCTTCTGATGCTGAAAGACTAAATTTAGATGCATTGAATTGCTCTTGTGCCGTTTCAAAAGCAGCTTGTGCAGCACGAAGAGTCGCTTTTGCCTGCTCAAATTCAGAAGTGGAAATCACTTTGTCATTAAACAACTGTTGCTGTCTTTCATAATTTCTTTTTGCCTGATCAAATTGTGATTGCTGATTGAGGAAAGTAGCTTCTGCGCTTTGTCTGTTTGCTTTAACCTGACTCACATTTGCACTTGCCTGCGCTTCCTGTGACTCGTAAATTGCAGGATTGATAACAACTAATAAATCTCCCTTCTTCACACTATCGCCCTCTTTCACTCTGAGGTCAATAATTTCCCCTGATACCTCCGAGGACAATTTAACCTCTGTCTGTGGATTGAGTTTACCACTTGCAGTAACAGTTTCAACGATAGATCTCAATGCCGTTTTTTCTACAGCAACCTGTTGAACATCCCCTTTACCAAACCAATTTTGCTTTTTTCCAACAATGGCTATAATTATTAGCGCTACAACTACGATACCAAGAAGGATGAAAATATTTTTGCTTTTCATATTGATTTCAATTTGATTTTAGTCTTCCAAAGTAATAGGCAATCCCTTGTAAAAGTCCAAAACCTTTAGGTTTAATAAATAAGAATATTTTGATTGAAGATATTGTGACTCAGATCTTATAAAATTTGTTCTGATTTGCTGCAACTCAAAAGAGTTAGACAGACCCACTCCGAATCTTTTTTCAACAACTTCCAGTGATTTCTGAGCTGCATTTCTTGCTTTTTCGTTTGCAAGCATATTCTCTAATGCTACTCGTGCATTGTTATATGCCTGAAGTACATCTTGCTGCAACTTGTTTTTCTGATTATCTAATTCCAACTCTTTTATCTGCTGTTGCAGTTTAGCGTTCGCTATATTATTAACTCTCGAACCGCCATAAAGGATAGGCATTGAAAAGCTAAATCCGGCAACTTTAGTGAGATTATTCTTTAGCTGTGTTTCGATACCTACAGGCTCAGTAACGTATGGGCTGATGCTAACTATGTTTGTTGCTTTATTGAAGTAATTATCTCTAAGTGAAAAAGTTGCGCTGAGAGTAGGACTCAAAGTACCCCAAGCCAACTTTTTAGTGAATATAGCACTTGCAATTTTTGCCTGTGCGCTTTTTATTGATGGCTGGTTGTATAGCGCAATCTTATAGATTTCAGAGGCGCTTGTATTGGCAATATTTTCCAAAACAATATTTGTTGTAGGAGCCTCAATATCGAAAGCTTGATTTTCAGGAAGCTGAAGGGCTATTTTTAATTGCAATAGAGACACATCCACATTATTTGAAGCCTGAATTAATGAGGCATTATCCCTTGCCACCTGAGCTTCAAATTCATAGATGGCAGTTTCAGCTAAAATTCCGCTTTGAATCTGACTTTTTGTTTTAGTCAATTGCTCCTGAGAGATCTCTAACTGTTTCGCTGAAATTGTTTTGAGTTCCTTGTTGAGTAGCACTTGTAAAAAAAGATTAGTGAGTTGAAGTGCTGTTGAGTTTATCGTATTAGCTTTATCAAAAGCAGCAGCTTCATAATCTGCCTTATTTCTATACACTGTATGTACTTTCTGCAAACCATTGAATATAGTGAGATTTGAAGACAAACCAAAAGTAAGTGATTGTGAGTTTGAGTTTATATATCGGTATGAAGTAGGATCGATCGAGTTTCCAAAAGTAAAGTTGTAATTCGCATCCGTACTGGCTGTTGGCAGGAAGTTTGTTTTACTTTGGATTAAATTATTTTTAGAAATTCGCTCGAGAAGTTCTGCTTGCTTTATCTGTATGTTTTTTGAAGCAGCATGTTCTAAGCAATGCTTTAGTGTCCATTTCGTTTGCGAAAATGAAGTAGAAGTAACCAATAGTCCCACAAGCAAAAAATATAGTCGGTTTTTCATACTGAAAATTAGTTGCCAAAAATAGAAGAATAACCTAATAGCAATAAATTATAATAGATTGGAATTAAAGTTTTGTGACTTTTTAATTAACGGTTGAAAAGAGCTCTGTTAATTCTCCCGATTTGAGCTTCATGATGCTTGAAATGCATGTTGCAAAGAGCAACCCAATCCGCACAATTCAAATAGCCCAAAAAAGGATGCTTAGTCTTCTGGTTTGGATCGGAAGTTGGAATCTTTGCTATATATTGGTCAGCAAGTGATTTCACCTCCTCCAACTTAGCAATAAGCTGCTCCTTTGATTCAGGCTGTTTGGGTTCTACCGCTATTTTTGTCGGCATTTTGACCTTCACTTCGGGCATTCTTCCAAAAAGGAAAACCAAATAACCCTGCCAATTCTTTCCTTTTCCTTTAACAGCATCAGTTTCGGATAGGCACTTTTCAGCATTTTTAAAGAAAAACCCTTTACTCGACATCCAAAGATGAATGTATACCTGTCCTAAAGACCAACTATCTTCGCTTGGTTTTTGAACTAACTGCTCAAAAGTATATTGATCTAATCTTTTGATATAATGGTCAATAACAGCATCTGTTTTGAGTTTAAGCTTTTCTTGATTCATCATTTTGATTTATTTCCATTTATTGATAACTCCGAGTTTTTGGTGGGCGTTGTCCATTCGCTGACCTATTTGTCTAGTGAGTATATGCCAGAACATGACAAAGTCAGATCCAAGACTGTATAATGGGTAAATGAAGGTTGCTGGTCTGTTTTTTTCGAAAATAAAATGGCCAAACCATGCGAATCCGTATCCAAAAAAGGGCATTGCAAATAAGAGTTTGCCATTGGCTGTAAGTAAACCCAAAACAAGGCATGCGATAACGAAGAAGGTGCCTACAAAATGTAGCCAATGGTTTATAGGACGGGAATGTTCAGTGAGATAGTACTCATAAAATTCCCAAAATGAAGTGTATGTTTTTGTAGTACTCATATGCTTTGTTGTTTAAAAGTAATGATAAATAATCTAACCCAAAATGTGGATAATATTGGCGACTAATCCATAAAATGTTAGGTTTGTACGGCATGGGAATTATTAAAAAACATTTGGGATTTCTATCTATCCTCCTGCTGTTGTCTTTTTTAAGCTCTTGTAAAATGTTTTATCCCAATAAAATGTTTCAACAAAAAGATTACCAGTTCTTTGAGTTTGCTAAAAAGAAAATCAGCGAATATTCTATTGAATCTGGAGACAAGCTCTCACTTCAGGTATTCTCCAGAGACGGGTTTAAGCTAATTGACGTATTTGGAGGCGGATTA
Organism: Bacteroidota bacterium; assembly: GCA_947461105.1. GTDB lineage: Bacteria > Bacteroidota > Bacteroidia > Chitinophagales > LD1 > CALAYL01. Next base: position 22,969 of record CANHIG010000013.1, read on the forward strand.
ACTGGCGGAACAAGTGCAAGTGAGGGTTCAAGTGGAGGCTCAGGGTCAAGTGATGTAAGTTATACTGTGGATAAGGATGGCTTTGTAAAACTACCAGTATTGGGAGATTTCTATGTTAAAGGATACTCACATAGGGAGCTAGAAAATGTTCTGGCTCAAAAATATTCTAATCTTTTTGTAGACCCATACGTGATTATTAAAGTTGTAAACAGAAGAGTTTTTTTATTTAAAGGAAGCGGTGGTAGTGTTATAACGCTTAATGAGTCGCCAACAAGTCTGATAGAGGTTTTGGCAAAATCAGGTGGAGTTGATTTGACAATAAAGGCATATAAAATTAAAGTTATTAGAGGCGACCTCGCTAATCCCACAGTTCAAATAATAGACCTATCTACATTAGAAGGAATTAGAAATGCCGACTTAACAATGCAGCCCAATGATATAATCTATATTGAGGAAAGAAGAAGAATTGCCAGAGATGTACTTAGAGAAATTTCACCTATCATAAGTGGATTTAGTTTGATTGTAACCACCATATTTTTTATAAAGAGTTTTGGAAAATAACAAAAATATTTTTGATGATGCCGCTGAAGAAAAACTCGCTAACCCCCTTAGTGAGTTTAATCCAGGTCTTTTCTTTTATATATTAAATAAGACAATCATTTGGATTGTTTTACTTACACTAATCTCTATCATAATTTCATTGGTCTACTTGAGATACGCACCTAAGATTTACAAATCTAACGCCACAATACTTTTCAATTCAGAAAAGAAAGCACAATTGCTTGGCATAGAAAATATAGCCACAGAACAAGATAATGCTGCAATTAACAGAGAGATACAATTGCTAAAATCGAGACTCCTTGCTGAGAGAGTTGTTGATAGTCTCTCGCTTCTAACATCATATTTTAAAGAGGGTAAAACAAAATTTGTTTCTACTGAATTATATGAAAACCAGCCATTTGAGCTAAAATCAGAAATAAAAAGTCCTGAAATATACAACTATCCGATATATATCAATTTAATAGATCAAAACACATTCTCCATAAGCCATGGAACCAAAGATGGAGAATTTGAAAGGACATACAAGTTCGGACAAAAGATTTACTCTCCATATTTTAAAGGCGTTTTAAACAAGAAGGCGGATCGCTTTTCAAAGGACGATTTTTCTGGATTTTTCTATATAAAGCAGAATGAAAAGTCAGCAGTAATTGCAGATTTAATCAATAAAATAGGGGTAGACCCTCTTGATTTAAGCACGAAAAGTTTTTTAGTTTCTTTTACTGATAAAAACGCCAAAAAAACACAGGAGGTAACAAAAAAATTAGTTGAAATATTTATTGACTACGATATAGAAAATAAAAGAGAGGGGTTTACAAATATCATTAATTTCCTGAACGATAATTTAAAAGGATTTGAAAGTGAGTATTTTGATATGGAAGACTCCGTTTCATTCTTAAAGGCTAAGTACGGCTTTTTTGGTGAAGTAGACATGACAAATTCAGGAACGGAGATTACCACCTTAACGGAAGGAATGAGAAACCTTGACAATGATGTAAGCACATTAATTTGGTTCAAAAAATTCATTGAGAATAACAACTATTTAAATATCCCCCTCATTCCATTTCAAGACTCAAAAGTTGATTTAAGTGCTTCAATAAATAAATTAAACTCCATACAAAATGAAAGAAAAGTAGTGCTTCTTGATGCAACATCGGAGCACCCTAAAGTAAAGCTTTTGGATAATGAAATTCAAAATGCAAGGAACGAACTTTTTAAAAATATTGACATTGCATTAATCGCTATCAGAACAAAAAAAGCTTCTGTTACAACAGAATATCAGTCTCTCATGGCCAAGCTTGGAGAGTTGCCCCGAATTGAAACAGAACTTGCCAGATTGGATAAAATTAAAGGCTCAAAAGAAAAGTTTTTATTCAATCTAGTTGAGCAACGCTCCAGCTATCTCATTGCCAATGCAGGAATAGTATCAGATTATATCATTTTGCAAAATGCAAATCTTCCCAGCAGCCCAATTTCACCTCAGGTAACTATTATAAGACTTATTGGTATTCTGGCCGGATTGCTAATTGGCTTTATAATAGTTTTCATAAGATACTTTTTACATAAGAGTATCATATCAATAAGTGAAGTTCAACTTAAAACAAAGGCCCCACTATTGGGTATTATACCTAACTACTCAGAAAAACTTGAACGCTCTCAAATAGTAGTTACAATCGACCCTAAATCTACAATTGCTGAAGCATACAGGAGTGTGCGATCTAATTTTCAGTTTATCAATAATGAAGTTGGCTCTAAAGTAATTGCAACTACTTCTACAATCCCCGGAGAGGGAAAAACCTTTACTGCGCTAAATGTTGGCGCTATTATTAGCATGATGGACAAAAAGGTTGTCATCGTTGATTGCGATTTGAGAAAACCAAGGCTAAATAAAATATTTGAAAGAGATAACTCAATAGGCGTTAGTACTATTTTGAGTCATCAATCAAAAATTGATGACTGCATTATCTATTCAGGACAAAAAAATATTGATTTTATTCCATCGGGACCAGTTCCTCCAAATCCCTCTGAACTCCTGCTTCAGCCTGAAATGAATGAGATGATAAACTATCTTAAAACAAAATACGACTATGTGATAGTCGATACCCCTCCTATTGGATTAGTGATTGATGCCTTAGAAATTCTTAGAAAGGCAGACTATCCTATATATGTTTTGCGTGCAGCATATTCCGACAGATCATTTATTCAAAATATAAATAGATTAATTTCCGAGAATCAAATTTACAAGCTTGCGGTAATCCTTAATGATTTCGGAAGCGGTGCATCAAGTTACGGAAGTTATTATGGTGCCAGCTATGGATATGGATATGGATATGGATATGGATATGGAACTTCTAACTCTTATGGCTACTACACTTCAGGAGAAGTAAAGAAAAGAGGCCTTCTGGACAAAATAAAAGGCATTTTATCAAAATTATAAACCGAAATGCAAGGAACACCCTATTGGTTAATTATACTTTTTGCTCACTTTCTAGTGTCACTATCTGTATCTTGTGTTATTAACTGGCTTTTCTTAAAACTCGCATTTAATCTTGGCTCCAGAGCTCCATCAGCTCAAATTAGATGGACAACAGATATAAAACCTGCACTAGGTGGCATTTCATTTTTTATTGTTTTCCTTATTTCAATTTCTTTTGAGGGGGCTTTGCCAAGAGAGACAGGCTTACTGTTTGATAATAAACTATTAGGCCTTACTGCTTCTACAACACTTGGATTCTTAATTGGTCTTGCTGATGACGCATACAACACAAACCCTTTGGTAAAATTCATGGGACAACTTTCTTGTGCTTTCATTCTTATTGTTTCTGATGTATACATACATTTCACTGAGATACCAGCAATTGATTTTGGCCTAACAGGCTTCTGGGTTATCGGCCTCATGAATTCAATTAATATGTTGGATAATATTGATGGCGTAGCAGCATCAATCTCTGCTACAATAATTCTTGGACTTTGCACAGTAATTATAATAGATAGCAATATTACAGGAGGTCTATATTCTGTTATGATGTTAGGCGTTTTAGGAGCTTTAATTGGCTTTTTAAATTTCAATTGGTCTCCTGCAAGAATCTATATGGGGGATACAGGCAGCCAGTTTCTGGGTGTTTTTTTAGCTGGATGTGGCATTATATTTTTCTGGAAATTCAAAGCTCCAACTGATGAGTTTTTTCAAATAAAACTATTTGTAATTCCTGTACTGTTCTTTATCATACCAATCATTGATACCACTACTGTTACCATTCGAAGATTAATGAGAGGACAATCGCCATTTGTTGGCGGCAAAGACCATATAACACATCACCTGATTTATTTGGGGCTGAATGAAAAACAAGTTGTAACTCTCCTTGCAGGAGTTTCGCTACTCTCTATTCCTTTGAGCTTACCGTTACTATTGGATATGGTGGAATGGACATGGCTGGTGACCGTAATGTATTGCAATTACTTTATCCTTTTATTTATCGGTTTCCAAATTCTATACAGTAAAGGCAACGCAAAAAAACTGGAAGCTGAAAAAGAAAAAGGAGACAGCAATTAATGCTATCTCCTTTTTTATAAAAGCCTTAATAGGCTTTTATAAGTTAATAGTTCGAGTTCTTCCGTTAACTGTGACAATGGCAACATTGTCGCAAGCGCCATTCCCAAAATCGAGCGTTCTGATGGGTTTGCCCTGTGGTGTGATTTGTATTACTCCCTCTGTAAAGTTTCTGCGACTAGCGCTGCAAGTAAAGTCCTTTCGCAAAGCTGAAGTAATATTTGCTGTAAACTGTCCTCCATGAGGCGAGGTCCCAGATGCATTTCCTGTTATTAAATATATATCATCACTCATCAAAGGTGTTACTTCTCCTGCAACCATCTCTCTTACACGATTTGATGTCCAGGTTACAGTTCCTCTGTTATTATTCAGCACTACCGAGCCATTCACCGTAATTGTCCAAGTAAGATGATTGGCTACGTTATAACCGTTATTATGAATTGTTTTAACACTTGAATTATCAACCATATTGCCATTTACTCCATAGTCCTGAAAAGTAATGGTAATATCAGTGCCGGCATCTTTGTATTTCCCGGTGTGAGTAATGAAAATCTTACCTTGGCGAGTCTTCCCATCATTACCTACACAAGCAGTTCCAAAATCAACCGTAGTTTTCCTAGTGCCTGGAGTAGAAATAGAATCTACCGTTACCAACGCACAAGCACTGGTAATCCCTCCCGCATCGTCATCTTTTAGAGACACCGTGCCTTTTTGAGCCGCCTCATCCGATATGTTTTGAGATTCGGAATACAAGTCCTCAGCAGTGGCAAAATCATTGCCAATTGCTGTATCCTCCATATCTTTCCTGCAAGAGTTTAATGATAACATACCTGCAATTGCAAATAATACTGCTATCGTTTTCAACATTGGTTTCATGTTTATTAATTTAAAATGAATAATGAGCCTATGACTTTATAAATATACTAAGGTTTAACGATCGCTTCAAAAAATTATTACTTTCGGTCTGATGATAAAAAACTTATTGCTAGTTGGATTAGGTGGAGGCATCGGAAGCATGCTCCGATGGTCAGTAGGATTAATTACATCAAGATCTCCATCAGCTTTTCCTTTAGCCACATTTGTTGTAAATATTATTGGTGCCATTTTAATTGGCTTAGTTTATGGTTATTTAGAGAAAAATGGAAATAACGATGCTGTTAAATTAATATTGATTACAGGTTTCTGTGGTGGCTTCACTACATTTTCTGCTTTTTCATTCGAAAATTTTCAACTGATTCAATCCGGATTATGGCATATAGCTACAGCTTATATTCTTCTGAGCACAGTTCTATGCATTATTGGAGTTTTTATAGGATTCCAAGTTACAAGCTAATTACTCAACTTATCATTTTCAAAAACTCTTCTTCTGTAATTATTGAGATAGTATCAATTTTTTGCGCCTTAGCCAATTTACTGCCGGCATCTGCTCCGGCAATCAAATAATTCAGATTAGCCGACACTCCACTGAGCAATTTGCCGCCATTTTCCTCAACAAGTTGCTTTGCACGATCGCGAGAAAAGGAGTTCAGTGTACCTGTAAAAAGAAAGCTTTTGCCTGCTAATTTACTCGATTTTGTATTCGAATCTTCAGGTCTGTTCTTTATGTTAACACCAAATGCTTCAAGCGACCTAAGCAGGTGAAGATTTAATGCTGTATTGAAAAATTGAAAAATGCTTCTTGCAACCTTAGGGCCAATCCCCTCTATCTCTACTAACTGCTCCTCTGTCTTCTCACTAAGCTCAAAAACCGCGCTAATATGTTTTGCTAAATCCTTTGCTGTACCAACTCCTACATGTCTTATTCCCAGAGCTGTAAGCAATCGCCAAAGTGGTCGGGCTTTCGAACTTTCAATGCCATCTTTCAGATTAGCTACTGATTTCGCACCCCATCCTTCCATCTTTCCAATAACATCATACTGCAACTCATAAATTCCTTCTATATTTTTGAGCAAACCAAGATTGATAAAGTCAATAACAATTTGTCTTCCAAGTCCATCAATATCCATCGCATCTTTGGAGACATAATGTATAATTCGCTCTTCAAGCTGTGCCGGGCAATCTGCATTTTCACATCTCCACACCGCTTCTTCCTCCGGTTTTATCAGTGGAGATTGACAAGATGGGCACTCTTTAGGGAAATAAATTTGCTTTTCTGTACCATCCCGCAACGACTCTACCGATCCAATAATATATGGAATCACCTCACCTGCCCGCTCAACAATTACAGTATCTCCAATTCGAATATCTTTTGTTTTGATTATTTCTTCATTGTGGAGCGAAATTGAAGAAATGGTAACACCGCTCAATGCCACGGGCTCAATTTTAGCAACAGGAGTTATAGCACCTGTTCTTCCTACTTGAAATTCTACTGCCAACAATTTCGAATGCGCTTGTTTAGCTTGAAACTTATATGCTACAGCCCATCTCGGATGATGAGCCGTTGAGCCACATTGGATTTGCTGTCTGATATCATTCAGCTTGATAACCATACCATCTGTCTCTATTGGAAATGAATACCTCTTTTCATTCCACTCTTGCAAAAAAGCATCTACTTCATTTGTGGAAAGACAAACTTTCATTTCATGGATTGGCGTTTTAAAACCGCATTCATGCAACATCTTTATATTATCGAAATGAGCGATGAGCTTTTTGCCTATCAAATCTTCTCCTGATTCGTTTACAGCAAAACTCACGTGATATAACACCGCTTCCAAGCCTCGCCTACCAACCTCATACGAATCTTTCATTCTCAATGAACCCGATGCAGTATTTCTGGGATTTTGAAATTCCTTTTCTCCTTTTTCAATTCGCTCCTTATTTTTTTGCTCAAAAACATCTTTACGAATAATCACTTCTCCTCGCAACTCAATTTTCCGAATTCCAAATTTAGAAAAAGGAGCAGAGAGGGGAATAGAGGAAATAGCACGAGCATTGTTGGTAATATCTTCGCCTATCGTTCCATCGCCTCTTGTAGCAGCCCTCACAAGCAAATCATTTTCATATACGAGAGCAATACTCGCTCCATCAAATTTTGGCTCTACACAAAATTCAATCTTGGAATTCGTGGTCATATCCAACACACGCCTTTCAAAATCTTTAACCTCCAATTCATTATAGGTGTTTTCCAGAGAAAGCATTGATGCAAGGTGAGGCACCGTTTCAAAGTTTTCAGTAAGGCCCTTTGCCACTCTTTGGGTAGGTGAATCTGGAATAATTTGATCAGGATATGATAATTCAAGTTGCTTTAATTTTTGAAACAACACATCATAGTCATAATCTGTAATAAGAGGATCGTTCATGGCATAATAGCGCCAATCATGAAAGCGCAAAACACTTCTTAATTCAGATATGTCAAACACTGTGAGATTCTCGCTATTTTTCAATCTTGCTGTTATTTGCAGCAAGCTTTTCTGTTCATCTTCGCTGTACATTCATGGTATATTTGTCGCTTTAAAAATATCAATAATTGGATGTGTGTCCTGAATTAAAGTAAAAGTATTTTTACCTTGCAAATAACTTACAAAACATGTTGCAAACCATGCCGTTTTTACCAATCTTCATCCTGTTTTCTCTCATTGCAGAAATACTTGGAACGATTGGCGGCTTCGGTTCTTCTGTTTTTTTTGTTCCGGTTGCAAATTACTTTCTCGACTTTCAGTCTGTATTAGGTATCACTGCACTCTTTCATCTATCAAGCAATATTTCTAAAATTTTTCTTTTTAGAAGTAAGATAGATAAGCAACTAGTCACCAATCTTGGTATACCTGCAATTCTTTTTGTAATAATCGGAGCCGTGCTGAGTAAATATTTGGATAGAAAATACTTAGAAATAGCCTTGGCTGGTTTTTTAATCTTCTTCAGCTCATTTCTTTTAATTAAAAAGAATTTTGCTTTCACTCCAAACAGAAAAAACTCTATTGTGGGTGGTAGTATTTCAGGATTTGCAGCAGGCATCCTTGGCACAGGCGGAGCCATTCGCGGCATTACAATGGCCGCTTTTAATCTGGAGAAAAATGTATTCATAGCAACATCAGCCATTATAGATTTAGGTATAGATTTCAGCCGAACTGTAGTCTATTTTTTCAATGGATATATGCACAAAGATGATCTATATCTTGTGCCTATTTTAGTAATTTTTGGTTTTGCAGTTTCATGGGTAGGCAAAATTGCCATAAATAAAATTCCTCAAAATCATTTTCGCACTATAGTTTTAGTTTTGATAGCTATCATCGGTGGCACTACACTCACTAAAGCGATTGCAGATTTCTTTTAAAACAATAATATGGCAAAGGAAAAAGTCAGATGCGTATGGTGTCTTTCAGACCCTACTTACATAAAATATCATGATGAAGAATGGGGGCAACCTATACATGATGACAGGCTGCTTTTTGAGTTTTTAATTCTTGAGGGTTTTTAGGTTGGTCTTAGCTGGCTCACGGTATTAAAGAAAAGAGAAAACTTCCGAAAAGCATTTTCGAATTTTGATGCTAAAAAAATAGCAAAGTATGATGAATCAAAAGTAGAAGCGCTTATGCAAGATGCAGGAATTATAAGAAACCGATTGAAAATTAATGCTGCAATCCATAATGCAAAACTCTTCCTTGAAATACAAAAGGAATTTGAATCTTTTGATAAATATATATGGCAATTTGTGAATGGGAAAACGATTACAAACAGACCTGAATCCATAAGAGCGTTGACACCCAAAACCGAGCTCTCCGATTTTATGAGCAAAGAAATGGGTAAACGGGGTTTAAAATTCAGAGGATCAACGATATGTTACGCCTTTATGCAAGCCGTTGGGATGGTAGATGACCATACTATTGATTGTTGGAGAAAAAAACAATACTTTTAGAAAGAAAAAAATCATCATCATGGAATTTCTTACAGACCTATGGCTCTTTATGCGCGAGCGCAAAAAATATTGGCTGCTACCTATAATTATTGTTTTATTGCTGATAGGCATATTGGTTGCTTTTGCAGGAAGCACAGCTGTAGCGCCATTTGTGTATACCTTGTTTTAAAAACTGCTGATGCACAAAACCAAAACAGACCCAATAAAAACAGTTCTGACCATATCGGTAGGATTCATTGTTGTGTTTTTAATTACAAAGTGGAAGTGGGCCATTACTACTTCACTAACTATTGGGCTTGCAGGACTATCCTCAGATTTTTTGAGCAAAAAAATAGATTTCCTTTGGATGAAACTCAGTTGGGTACTCAGCTTAATTGTTCCAAACATTATCCTGTCTGCAATTTTTTATTTATTTCTATTTCCGGTATCTCTTCTCTACAAAACCATTTCCAAAAACGACCCCTTGATGCTTAAAAA
>CANHIG010000014.1 GCA_947461105.1 Bacteroidota bacterium
AGGCTCGTTTTATAGTAAAAACGATATAGCCATCATCTTTTCTTTTTATTACAAATAATTAAGCAATATTTGCCCTTGAATTTTTCGTTCATGGAAAACAACACAATCACAGCTAAAATGCCTGTATCCGATATTCTGGAGCAAATGAATTCGTATGAGCATGAGGAGGTTTTATTCTTTAATGATAAGGAAACAGGACTTAAAGGTATAATAGCTGTTCACAATACAGTGCTTGGCCCATCACTCGGTGGATGCAGAATTTGGAACTATGCATCAGAAGCCGAGGCGCTATATGATGTGTTGCGATTATCAAGAGGAATGACCTACAAATCAGCTATCAGTGGCATCAACCTTGGGGGTGGGAAAAGCGTAATTATTAATGCTGATAAATCCTCGAGAACAGAGAAATTCTGGAAAAAATTCGGAGAATATGTTGATAGCTTAAATGGGAAATATATTACCGCAGAGGATGTTGGCACCTCGACAAATGAAATCGCCTATATCATGCAAAAAACAAAGCATGTTTCAGGAAAACCAATTGATGCCGGTGGTTCTGGAGATCCTTCTCCCTTTACTGCATTTGGTGTTTATTTGGGCATGAAAGCTACAGCTAAGATGGCATACGGCTCTGATAGTCTTGACGGAAAAAAAATATTGGTACAGGGAATAGGACATGTTGGCCAATTTTTAATTGATCACCTTGCAAAAGAAAATGCTGAAATAATTGTAACAGATATTAATCAACAAAACTTAAACGCTATTAGCCAAAAACACAAGGTGAAAGTCATCAGCCCTGATGATGTTTATTCTTATGATATGGATATATACGCACCATGTGCTTTGGGAGCGACTTTAAATTCTGAAACTATACCTTTGCTAAAATGTCATCTTGTGGCGGGAGCGGCTAATAATCAACTCCAAAACGAAACATTGCATGGTATGATGCTAAAAGACCGAAACATTATTTATGCGCCTGATTTTTTAATTAATGCAGGTGGAGTAATAAATTGTTACAGAGAAGTAGTAGGACTCTCAGCTGAAGAGGCAATGAAAATTACCGAAAAAATCTACGATAAAACTGCTGAAGTCTTGGAAAGAGCTAAAACTGAAAATTCAACGCCACAGCAAACAGCAATAAGTATTGCAAAAGAAAGAATAGAACAGGGAAAAAATAAATAAGGAATGCTGGGAAGAAGAAGTCTAAGAATCAAAACGATGCAACTGCTATACAGCTATGAGCTGAATAAGGATCTCTCTATAGGTTCTTTAGAAACGCAGTTGACTAAAAGCATGAATAAAACCGCTGTTCTTTATCTTGCTATTATCGCATACTTGAATGAGATTTGTCAGTATAGTATGGTAGATGCCGGGATTAAACTTGCTAAGTACATAAAATCAGAAGATGACAATAAAGTAAATACACAAATTGCAAATACCGATTTGCTGAAAAATCTATTTGATGATGATGTGTTTTCATTCCTGATTAAGAAGGAAAAAATAAATAGCTACCTGGATAAAGACCTTGTAAAGTCGCTGTTTATGATACTGCGAGACAAGCCTAAGTATAAAGACTTTTGCAAAATTGCTACACCAAAAATTGAAGAACAAAATGATATGCTCTCCTACATTGTCAAAAAAATAATGGCAGGAAATAAAAGCATGGAGGACACTTTAGAAGAATCATTTTCAAATTTTGATGATGATGGGTTTTTACTCTTTCACTTAATTCAGAAATATATTGATGGAGCAAAAGATGCCAGTCCAAAAGTTTTTATAGAATCTGTTAACACCTGGGAGGAAGAACAACGATTTCCTAAAGAATTACTCAAGCAATATATTTCACATAACGAGGAACTCTTAGCATATATACAACCTAATCTTCAAAATTGGGATATTGAGCGAATAGCTGTTATAGATACCGTTTTAATGAAAATGGCCGTTTGTGAGTTGCTTTACATGCCTACAGTTCCTGTAAAAGTTAGCATCAATGAATACATTGATATTTCGAAAATATATAGTACTCCTAAAAGCAAAGATTTCGTAAATGGAGTGCTTGATAAAACAAAACAACAGCTCCATGACGCAGGGCTTATTAAAAAACAAGGAAGAGGGCTAATGCAATAACTGTAGTTTAGCTATAGCTCAAATCTTCACTCCTTATAATCTCGTCATCAGAAAAATATCTCAGCATTTTCCCGAGTGATGATTTCTTGATTTGCTTAATCTGAATAAAAATACGGGGACGCTGAAATGCGCTAAGAGTGTCTGCCAATATAGATTTCAAAATTTCTATGCGAACGTCACTGTCGGTAACAATAGCAACCTTCTCCCCTAGTTTGCAATCATGCACTTTAGTAATATAAAATGGAAATCCAATCGAATTTGAAAGGCTGGATTCAATTTCATTCATATAAACTTTTTCGCCACCAGTATTAATCACATCATCCATTCGAGCCCTCCAAATGAATTTGTTGGAATCGATTATAGATATAATATCGTTCGTTTCAATCCATTCTTTCCCTGCTATATGAATTAATAAATTATCTGACGCGCCACTTTTAATTTCAACTTGATCCATCACTTCAAAACAGTTTGAAAAAACCGGGGCAATTTGCCTCAGTGCAATATGGCTAACAGTCTCTGTCATTCCATACGTTTCATAAATATTGTTACTACAGTGAGCGAGATTATCTGCCAACTCATTTGATATTTTCGCCCCACCAATAATTATGTTTCTTATTGAAGAAAATCGTTTTGTTGTTTCTTCGTTCCTCAAAATCTCGAAAACTTGCATTGGAGTGAAGGCCGCAAAATCAATATTCCATGTTAGGGCATTCAGCTCGGTTAAAGGATTTGATGAGGGCTTTACATATAAAAGTTTCCCTCCGGCAACAATTGCCCTCACAGTCATCATAATACCAGCTATATGATTTAGTGGAAGACAATTGAGAAAAACACTATGCCGACTAAGCTTAAAAAAAGTATTCGTTCGTCTGGCACTCTGCAATAAATCAGCTCTTGTAAATTGAATTTCCTTTGGCAAACTAGTAGAGCCAGAAGACTTGACCGCAAAACAATTAATACTTTCATCTGACCATTTTTGAATAAACTCGATGAGGTCATTTTGCCATGGTAAAGTATTCTTGTTAGGCAATTGAAAATCACTTCCAAAATCAATTTTTACTATCATATTGCATCCCATTTTAGATTCTTATCATAGTGCAGATAGCCATTATTCACCACTAAAGGGCTGCTGATATTATTCAGATATAAAGAACCTGTACCAAGCCCTTGAACGACATCATCTGTTTGATTATACACCCATTGGGCAATTGCATTCAGGCCAATGTTAGACTCCAATGCTGAAGTTGCCCACCATTCTATATTGTATTTCCCAGCTAATCGCATCCAGTCCTCACTCCTTTTTAGCCCCCCTATTAATGAGGGTTTTAGAATGATATACTTTGGATTTACAAAATCAAGTAAGGCTTCTTTTTGACTTTCTACTGTAATGCCTATCAACTCTTCATCCAAAGCAATATCAATAATATTTTCATCAACTATTGCTCTCATTAGTTCCCATTGATTTGGCTTAATGGGTTGCTCAATAGAATGAATTTGAAATTTACTTAGTTTTTTCATCTTTTTAAAAACATCATCTCTCGTAAAAGCGCCATTTGCATCTAGTCGCAGCTCTATCTCGCTTGCATCAAATTCGCTACGAATACCTTCTAAAATAAGGCACTCATCTTCAAAATCTACTGCGCCTACTTTTAGTTTCAAACACCTGAATCCTTCTGCCATCTTGTGATTGAGCTGCTCAATCATAAAATTTACATCACCCATCCATATCAAACCATTAATTGGAATACCTTTCTCACCTCTTGAAAACTGATTATCAAAAAGCATTTTTGCACCTCCGGATTGTAAATCTAAAAGAGCCGTTTCTACAGCAAAACAAATCGAAGGGTGCGATAAGAAAATTGTCTCGTTAAAACTTTCCCATGAATTAATATTAGAACAAACTTCACCAAGTACAGACTCCAAATTATCCAGATTATCACGACTCAATCCTTCAATAAAGCTGCACTCCCCAACACCGGTAGAATTTCCATCAGTGACAAATACTAAAAACCCATTCTTATATTCCATGGCTCCACGAGAAGTGAGCACAGGAATCTTAAACTTCAATTCCAAGGGCTTATAATGTGCAGCTAAACTCATCCGTTCATTAATTCTGCTACAAGTACAGGTATGCCTTTGGTAGCATTTTCAAAAATATATTTGATATTGGCATGATTTGTCACCCTTACTTCTTTATCAGGATTTACAATAAACTTCCTTGCATCCCATTTTGAAGCATGTATCAATCCCGCTGCCGGATATACGTTCATCGAAGTACCTACCACAATAACAATATCAGCTTCTCTCACTATTGCTATTGCTTTATCCATCATTGGCACTAATTCTCCAAACCATACAATATGAGGGCGAAGCTGAGTTCCCTTCTCACATAAATCACCCAAAAATAAATCCTTCTTCCAATCATAAATCAGGGATTCATACTTTTCGCTTCTTACTTTCAGCAATTCTCCATGAAGATGTACCACATTTCGGGAACCTGCTCTTTCATGCAAATCATCTACATTTTGAGTTATTATGGTAACATCAAATTTCTTTTCAAGAGCTACTATGCTTTTGTGAGCGATATTTGGCTCAACAGATAAAAGTTGGCTTCTACGCTTATTATAAAAATCCAATACCAATTTAGGATTTCGCTGCCATGCCTCAGGAGTTGCAACATCTTCAATAGCATATTCTTCCCAAAGTCCACCGCTGTCTCTGAATGTCTTAATACCGCTTTCTGCGCTGATACCTGCACCGGATAGTACCACAATTTTTTCCATAGCAACAAAAATAATATTGCAAATCTAGCACACTTAAAGTGCTATAAGTATCTTTTAATGATTTTCAACTGATGAGAATATTTCTTGGTATCAGCATTGAAAATGCCATAGTGATCCAATGTGTCTATGCGTACCTTACCGGAGGCATGAATGATTTTATTATCTTTTAAAATTATTCCTACATGAATTACTTTACCTTCATCATTATTGAAGAATGCCAAATCTCCGGTAGCAGCATTTTCAACAAAATCCAACGCAACCCCGCCTTCTGCCTGTTGCCAGGCATCTCGCTTAATTGAAACGCCAACGCACTTGAAAACGACCTGAGTAAAACCTGAACAATCTACTCCAAAAGGAGACCTGCCACCCCAATGATAGGGCGCATTTAAATATTTTAGTGCAATTTTTTCGATAAGTAAGGTATGGAGCTGCTGATCAGGTTGGATAGACTGGCCGTTATAGATAAATTTTTCCTTGCCCAGTCTGAAGTTGATACCATCAAATTGCGGCAGGCTACTTCCGATTACAATTGGTATAGAATTATCTGATGAGTTAGCAGTACTTACTATGTCCAAAGCTATTCCTATATTCTGAGCCAATGCCGTAAAATCCTTGGATGTAAGTTCTTTAACCTGAACACCAAGAACCCAGCCTTCATAATTATCAAAATCACAACGAATTTTCAGCCATTCTTTATTTTTTTCGAGGATGGTGCACGTTTCTCCAAAAAGAAGCTGGCTCAGTTGTTCACTCTTGTGGCTTGGCTGAGACCTAAGCGGAGCAACACTCAAAATACAGAAAGCCTGATGCATTATATTTATTTTATGTAAATATGGTAGTTAAATTCTCTACAAAAAAAGAAAATAAAATTTCATTGTTTGGATTAGTTTTGTCCACTTGTTTTGATGGATGAAAAATTTATTTCTAATCATTGTATTCACCGTATTGTGCCGCTTAGGATATTCACAATGCACATTGACTTATAGCTTCTCTCCTAATGATACAATTTGTGTTGGCCAGCCGACTACTATTTCAATAACCAATGCCGGTATTACTGGCACTATTACCTGGACCGGCCCAAGTCTCTCTGTTCCGGTAAACGGAACTCAACTAAGCGTATCGCCTACTGCTACTCAATTTTATATTGTCAATTGGAATAATGGAACTTGCAATACTACCGATACTGTCAGACTGATTGTAATTCCTGTAAAAGCTATATTACTCGGTCAATCTAATCCAAGTTGCGGAAGAAATAACGGGAGTATTAATGGAGCAGCAAATGGAGCATCGCCCATTTTTACTTGGCTTAAAGATGGAGCTTTTTTCACAAACGGAAATACTCAGCTATCTAACGTTCCAGCCGGCAACTATACCTTCGCGGTATATGATGATATCACCAAATGCTCAGACACCATCAAAAACATAATCCTTTCAGACAATACAACCTTTCCTTTCTTTGCATCAATACAAACAACAGGGGTTCAGTGTTTCGGTAATCTGAATGGCAGTATTCAAGTTACAATGGGTGGAGGAACTGGCACTTATACTTACGCTTGGAGCCAAGATGCGACTAATACTACATCAAGTGCTCAAACCCTGACTTCGGGAACACCATATACAATCACAGTAAATGATAATGGATGTCCGCCTATTGATACTACCATCATTTTATCCGGTCCCTTAGATTCTGTGAATATATTTTTGACACCAAACCCTGATAATTGCAAACAATCAAAAGGAGCAATAAAAGCAACTATTACCGGAGGAACTACTCCATATCTGTATACATGGTCATCTCAAAATACTTTTCCTGACTCTATCTCAAATATCCTTGGACCAACAAGAGTTTATGTGACCGTAACAGATAACAATGGTTGCTCCGCTATGAAGTCTGATTCGATAGAAAATACAGGCTCTCCATCATTTAGCATTTTAAAAATAGACTCGTCATGTGCGGGAGCAAATCAAGGACTCATAGCTCTACAACCATTGAGTAATGATGGCCCATTTTATTATGTATGGTCTAATGACACAAGTATCCATGATTCAGTAGCAAAAAAGCTTGCACCCGGTAACTACACTGTATCAGCATACAACAGTTTAAACTGCCCAGAAATAATTACGGCAACTGTTCCTGCCTATGCAGGTGGCTTTTTCGATTTGGGCATCGATCAAACAATTACTGTCGGAGAAAAGGCTTTAATTGAGATTAAAACAGACGCTCCATATAATTCCCTGACTTGGAATCAAACCACTACGATTGGAACAAATATTAACGGCTCTATTTTCGCCTATCCTACTGCTACTACCACCTATACAGCTACTATTACATATGGCGTAGGTTGTAAGCTATCAGATAAGATTACCATTTATGTAGATTCACTAAAAGACAGTATTGACATTCCAAATGTTTTTACGCCAAATGGGGATGGAGTAAATGATGAATTCTACATCAGAACAGTCAACATTGAACGCTTAAGTATAAGGATATACAATCGCTGGGGAGAGCGGGTGTTTCAGGGATTTGATACTAATTTTAGCTGGAATGGCAAAAACCCCAAAGGTGAAAGCCTGTCTGATGGCAATTACTCCTATACTATACTATACAAATCATACAATAGTCCAAGTGATAAAACACTGTCGGGCTATATCACATTAATCAATTAGCAAATGACCAGAAAGAACATCATACTTTTTGCTTTTGCTATTGCGATACATTATACTGTCATAGCACAGGATGCTCAATTCAGCCAGTTTAATTTAATGCCCCAATTTCTAAATCCTGCAATGACCGGTTTTCATAGCGGAGTGGTACGAGCAGGAATTGTATACAGAAATCACTGGTCTAATGTAGGTGGTTCTGAGGCTACATTCCACACTGGCGGGCTCAATTTTGATTTATCGTTATTAAAAAATAAACTGCGCACAGATTACCTCGGCATAGGGTTTTCAGCAATCTATGACAAGAATGGAATTAATGTTTTTGAAACCACAGGCGGGTCATTTAACATTGCATATTCTAAGGGTTTTGGCGATAAGCTGAACCAAAGTATTGCATTGGGATTTGGCACTGAATTTCAATTCAAAAACTTCCAGAGAGACCGAGCAAAATTCTCGGATGGCATCAAAGAAAATCTTGGTCTCACCAATTCACTTTTTGACATGAACATAGGAATACGATACCATTGCTATGTTTTGGATAAAGCACACGTTTATTTTGGATTTGCGTACAATCATCTTTTGCAAGCTAAAGATCAAAGATCGCCTAATAGTTCATCGCGACTTGATGCAAAATATGTGGCACATGCAGGCTCTGAGATAAAGCTCAATGACAAATGGGGATTGGAACCCACAGCCTTATTTATGTATCAGAAAAACACCTGGCAGCTAAACTTTGGCATTATGGGCCAAGTTGCCATAGGAAACAATTATGACCACTTTAGTTATTTTGCAATAGGGCTGAGCACCAGAGTAAATCAAACTGTAGTAGATGCAGTAATTCCTAAAGCGAAAGTTGATTTCAAAGGATTCAACCTGAATCTTGCATATGATATTAATGTGTCAGGATTAAAAACAGCCTCAAAGAGTTTTGGAGCAATAGAAGTAGGGGCTAGCTGTGTACTTTCGAAGGATAAAAAACTTAGAGGGCACAGGTCGCCAAATCCTAATTTTTAGAGATTAGATTTTCTTTACCCAGCATTCAATAGATTGATGTTTGGCCTTGTTCATTATTATTGTGGCCTCTGATTCTGAAAATCCTCCGTCAAAACCGATATAGGATACTTTACCACGTTTCACTTGTGTAACTATCACACCAAGATTTTGTTGAGATAAATTATTATAAAGCCGTTCTGCATTGGCTTGCTCTCTGAAAACTCCGGCTACAATCAAATACTTAACGGATTTTTTTGTTGCATTACCGGAATCAGTATTTACTGCTACTTTAGGCTCTTCTGTTTTGGGAGCATCAACAAACACAGGCTTATCAATGGCCATTTGAGATGAAGTAGAAACACCACCACTGATAGTGCCATCAATAGCAATTGGTGAAATATTTACTTCTTTATCAGAAGCGATTAATTCTGAGACTAAACGAAAAACCCCGGCTTCATTGAGATTCAACTGAGACGCATTTATTTCAGTAAAAGGTAAAGCTGATGATAACAATAGAAGTAGCGATAAGCAAAAAATTACGATTAATGATTTATTTGACTTTCTCTCCTCAGGATTTTGATGTTCAAAATCATCGACAGCCGAAGCGTGATTAATTATAGCATCTGAATTTCCGGCATATTCAAGTTGATTTATTGTTTCATCTGAAACTTGTCCCCTTTGGATAGCAATAGCCGAAACAGCGCGCAATCCATACGATTCGGACAAGTAATTTTCAGCTGTAAAAAACTCAAATGAAATAATACCCGATTCATTTTTGGTAAAAACACCAATTCTATCAAGTGTATTACTATTGTCTCTATTTAAAATAGTCGAAAAGTTCCTCACGTATTCTCTTACTGCAACTGATGCATCAACAAAGGAAACAGCGTTCAATTGAGCAAAGGTGTTAGTCAAAAGTCCATCATCATTCCTCAGCTGACGATTAAAGGAAACTGATTTTGTTGGCGGATAAATAACCTGTCCTAAATGATCAATAACAGCGGATTTGTATTTGGTAATAAATCCACCAAAATCAGGAATAATAACACAATCCTGCTCAAACAATAACTCTCTGATACATTGCTCTACTGTAATCATAGTTCCGCCAATATAAGGAACTATAGCTTAAAACGAAAATTTAGCTCCAACTAGCCCATTTATGCCATAAACAGGGTAATTAGCCCAACGCTGATACTTTTGGTGGGCAAGATTATTGAGACAGCCAAAGAAGGAGAACCGTTTGTTAAATATATATTCCAGACTAAGATTTGCATCAACAGTGCCTTTGATCTGCCTGATGTCACCAATATTTACGTGACCATAATAATTTGTAAATCCATAAATATCAGCGCCAAAAATCAATTTGCTCTTAAGATTATAACGCAACTTTAAATTAGCTTTGAAATCCGGTTTATACCAGGCTTTTGCATTGGAACTAAGCGCATATTTATTGTAGTCCAATTCAAGAAATGCTGAAAAGTCATTTTTGAAATTGTATCCCAATTCTAAATGCCCATTTATAACCCTTACTTTATCATCATAGCCAATATAAAATCGCCTGCTATCAAAATAGTCATTATAGTAAAAAGGCATATTTCTTATATCCTTGTACGAGAACATTGCATTATAAGAAAAACTGCTTGCCGTTCCTTTTAGTCCAAAAAAGATATCTGAAGTTCTGGCGTTTTTCAACTGTATATCCGACAGCATAAAATTATTTTCCAGCGCATAATTCCTGAACGTATTTTTGGTATAACGCATCTGCCATCCTGCATAAGCAGTAAGATATTTTTTATACAATCCTTTTTGGAGATACAAATCAGCAAGAGGATATAATTTGTCACCTTCTAAAGCCAGAGTGATTCCAGCTCTTCCAATTAAATCTTTGTAATTGATTTTATATGTAAGATTAAGCAGAAAATAATTTCTCCATAGTTTTTGAGAAATTGATGTAAACTGGGAACCATCAAACTCAAAACTACCCCCTACCCAATGCATCTTTTGTATCTTCTTGCCAATACCGATTTGAGCATTGATGAAATATTCATTTGATTTTCCATAAAGCTCTTTGAAATAATCGAAACGAGCCTTGGAGTAGAAATCAATTTCCAAGTTGTTTTTCTTATTAGAACCAAACAATACCATAGCATCATAATCTTGGAAAGCCTGTCGAATTTGACTTCTGCTGAGTGTTTCTGCCTTTTGATTTCCATAAAAATGAGTGATATAATTCTGAAAACGAAAATCTGCACCCAACACAAACGTTTTTGGATAATAACGCAGATAAGCCTCTGCCTTATCGTCAAAAAATCTTTGATTCTTAATATCAAATGCCATAGCGTTAAAGTGGCTTATATCAACTCCGTATTTTAGATTTTTCGATTTGCCATTATACATAAACTCCAAAAGCGGACTAAGCTGTGAACCAAATCCAAGTTTAATATAGGATGAATTGAAACGCTCTAGCTTTTCTTTCGATAGAGCAATTGGCTTTAAGGGATTCGGCTCGAAATTTATTTCCTTAAACCCAAAAGAAGGAATTTTATATTCCAGATTGATTTTCTGGTCTGGCAATTGAGGAATATTGGGTGATTCTGAAATCTTATCAGCATCCTTAATTTTCACATCCCGCTCTTTTACAATAATTACTTCTTCATTGCCCACAGTACCTGTCTGAGCAACAACAGTATTGCAAGCAATCAGCATGCCTAAAGAGGCTGAAACAAAAAGGGTATTATTTTTCAAACTAAGATTCATCTTTTTTATGGTTTAAAATTCGGGATAGAATCCTGATGATCCATAATCAGCGTATCAGATGGTGCAGGGATTTCAATGATAGATTTCTTTAACTCGCTGGCATTTATCTCGTCAAGCTTTGCTTTTGCTTCGTCTAACAATGCTTTATCGCCTGTATAATTTGCCACAATACTCTCCAATGTTGCTTTTGCCTGTAACACATTTCCGAGCTTGTAATAGTTATCAGCCATCAATACAAAAGATTTCACATGCCAATACTCATAGCTGGCAAACTTTGTCTTAATCTTAAAGCAGGTATCTAAAGAGGCTTTATATTGCTCTCTCTGATTAAGTATTTTCGCGGTCATAAACTTCGACTCAGCCGCCCGCTCGCCCGATACTCCCGATGCCACAACATTAAAATGAACAAAAGCTTCATCTATCATATTCAATTTATAAGCAGATTTTGCTTTCATGTAATGCGCTTCTGCCCTATCCGTTTCTTTCGCTCCTTTGTACTCAATTATCTTGTCGGCCGACTTCATTATATTCCCATCATTATTAAGCTTTGAAGCAGTCTTGAAAACCCCAACCATAGCAGTATATGTATTTTGAGGCGTAGTAGCCGCTTCTAAAAGTTGCTCGTAATATTTTTGGGCTCTTTCATAATTTTTCAATTCAAAATAAGCAATACCTGAAGCATTGAGCAAACATTTCTCTTTAAATTGCGGTGAGTTTTTTATCAATTCATCATAATCTTTCAGAACTTGCTCATATTGATTAGACTTTAAATTACACTCTGCTCTGTAGTTTCTGGCGGATTGAATGAAAAACCCTTTAGGAAACTTATCAATGTAATTTCCAAAAAGTACAACTGCTTTCTCACAGTCACTTGCGCTGTATGCATTCTCTGCAGAATAGTATGTCAATGAATCTTTTTCTGCCTGAGATATGTTTGTCAAATCCGCATACACTTCAGGGCGACTCATTTCAACACCAAGTTGTTTAATTGCAAGAGCTGCCTGTTTTGCCTCGGGCGATGAAGGGTAAGAAGCCATTACTTTTTTGTAATCCTTCAAGGCAGCTTCCTTATCATTGCTATTGTATTCGGCCAATGCAATTTTCAAATAAGATGAAGGCACAAGTGAGCTATATGGGTAACTCTGAATGAGCTTTGTGAAATACTGAATAGCATTTTTAGTGTCATCATCATTCAGATAAGTATCTCCTGTTTCAAAATACGCCTTATCCAAAGTCTTGGAACCCGGGAAGTTTTGAATTAATGATTTCAGCTCACTGATTTTCTCATCAGCTCTTCCTAAAAGACCCAACACTATTGCTTTCTGAAACTTGGCATATTCAGCTTCTTCTGATGCACTACTTGCAACAGTAGCATAAGCATCCAAAGAGTTTTTATAATCTTTCTGGACAAAAGAACACTCTGCCATTCTGAGTTGCGCATCAAGTCCCATGTTATCATTAGCCTCAGGAACTACAGAAAGATATTTTTTGAAAAAAAGTTGCGCCTGATTAAAATCATTGAGCTTGAAATAAGAATAGGCAGTATTATAGGTAGCCTTTGCTTCTGAAAAACCTGTTACATTATCGTAGGCAGCTTTATTAAGCTGAACATACTTTTGATATTGTACTAAAGCCTCTCTGTATTTCTTATTCTTATAAGATATTTCTCCCAGCATGTAGTATGCTCCGCATTGCAAATCAGCCTTCACAGGATATTTAAGTGATTTATCAAAAAGCGTAATTGCATCCTGTAGCTCATTGTCATTGTATAATTGCAACGCACGGAAATAGGTAACCCGCTGATAAGTTTCCTTCAATGCAGGTGTCAGATTTTTCAGTTTTTCAATAATACTGTATGCTCTGTCATAGTCTTTAGATTGTAGCAATGCCATTGCCATAAGCTCGCCTGCCTCATTGGCCAAATCATCAGGCTGACCTTGAGATAAAAAGTTTTCCAACGAAGCCACACATTCTGTAGGACTTCCCAACTCAAGAGCAAGCTTTGCAAAATTTAATTGTGCATTTGCTTTAGTGCTTGCATCAAAATCTTTTGAAGCAGCAGACTGAAAAGCAGCCTTTGCTTTTTCTTTTTCTCCTAATTTCAAATAGCAATCTGCCAAAGTATAGGTAGCATTTTGCCCCATTTTATCATCCAGTAAATTGAGCTGAATAAAATTCTCAGCCGCCTTTTGATATTGCCCAACCTTATATTGCGAGTAGGCAAGTTCATAAATATTGTCAGGCCTTACTTTATCATTGGCAGCAACATATTTCTCCAGCAATGGTAATGCTTTGGCATATTCTGAAAGCTGAAAGTAGCTTTCACCAAGCAAATGGTTCATTTCATTTTTGTAAGCTATATCCGCCTTACCTATGTTTTCAGAAATATATTTTGCAGTCTTGCTATAATCTTTTTTCAAATAATAAATCTGCGAAACATAGTAAGGGATTACTGAAGAAAACATTTTTGAGTCCTCAATAGCCAGAAAACTTTTCAATGCGCCATTATAATCCTTTTCAAAAAAGCTGATGAAAGCATAATAGTAGTTTGACGGATAGAAATACTTCTCTTTTCTTTCCTTTATGGCACCGAATAGAGGCTTCGCCTCAGCAAACTTCTTCTTCACAAAATAACAGTATCCCAGTTGGAATTTATAATCATCTCGATACTGCTCGGGAATATCAGACTCACTAATCACAGACATTTTATCAATACATTCCTGATATTTATTGTTCTGATAATAGTATCGCCCCAAAAAGAAATTAATGTAAGCCGTGCGATTACTTGCCGGATAGTCTTTCAAAAACTTAAATAAAATGGGCTCAGCATCAGGGTCATTGTTCTCGGCTGCCGATACAGCAATCATATATGCAATTTCCTCTTTGAGCAATTCATTTTTATTATCATCATTTGCCCTTACTACCAAGAAAAACTCTTCAAGTTGTTTTCTGGCAGAAGCGTAGTTTTTCTCTTCGAAAAGTTCTACTCCTTTCCTGTAGGCTTTGTTCTTGTCTAAATAATAAAATGTTTGTTGAGCTTCAATAGTTCCAAAACTCAGTAATAGCAATAATATAACACCTCTAAATCGCATAGTAATACAGTTGATCAAAATTAGTATTAAGAGAGAGGTAAAGGGTTTATTGCATAGGCGTAGTATCCACACGTATTGATGCGTGTCTAATCTTTAGAACGAAAAAAATGGCAAAAATATTATGAGGACTTTCTAGCCTTAAAGGACCATGTAACATCAAATTCCGCTTCCAGCTCTCCTTCTTTAGAAAAACCTTTTGCATTACATACAACAGTTTGTCCTTCGCCAGTAATAATAGAACGCTCTATCGCTTCGCGAATTTGAGTGCCGGAATCACAACGAAAGGTTGTAAGGCCAACTGCCTTCTTTACAAATTTGGCTTCCAACTTAGTTACGAGCATTGATGTTGATGGCTTCGAATTCATGGTGTACATCAATGCTATCATACCACTGCTCATCTCTGCAGCCATTGCCATCACTGCAAAATAGGTAGATCCAAATGGATTCTGATTGAGCCAACGATAGGGAACTGTAATTTCACAAACCTCCGCATCCACCTGCTTCACTCTAACTCCGGCAATAAAAGCCATGGGTAGTCTAATGAACAAAAAAAAACGAAAAAGAAAAGGATTCTTGATACGCTTAATAAATTTATCAGCTTCAATTTCCTGATTTGCTTGGTATGATTTCACTATTTCTTCGTTAGCCATAATCTTAGATTTTTTGTAAAATATCAATTAATGTTTCATTCATCACTTTTTGCGCCAATTCTTTGTCCTCAACACTTGTAACTAAATTCCTTTCTACAGCATAGATTTGATAAAAAGGCTGCCGCTCAAACATGCATGGATAAACGAAATCAATGCCAGTATAAGTAAGTGTATCTGCTTTAAACTCCTCTGCCAGATTTTTCGAATCACTCTCCTGCAATTTTTGATTTACAGATACAGAAACAACCTTTTTAAAATCCAGAAAAATATTCATGTAGCTGTTGTTCATATTGATGAAGGCTTGCTTAAAATGAGGATAATCTTCCTGATTCAATCTATCTGAACTATACAAATCAGCTCCTATCTCATTTAGAATAAAAGGCTTTTCTTTAATTACTTTCACTATAGAACCGGGAGCTAAATCAGCTTTCAAAGCCTTACAATATCTCACATCCAATGCCAAGTGATATTTGTTCTGTATTGCTTTTGTCACTTTGAAATTTACTTCAAAAGGAGTATTGCCTGTATAACAAATATCTAAATCGTGTTGCATAAACTTGGTAGAAAACATAAATTGAAAGGAATCGTTTCTCAGCGGAATAGGTTTCGCACTTTTCTGATTTACATGCTCCAAAAATTGTTCAAAACCATGATGATCAGGAATGCAAAGTAAAATTTTCATGTTTGGAAGATATTAATCGCTACTGATAGCCCTGAACAAAAAATCATTCAAAGGTTTTGCTGACTGAAAATAACTAAGTACCACTTTGTCAAAATCCTTTGCTAACACTTCCTTTTGTGTAAGCTCTGCCATGTAATAAAATTGCTTATTAGCAATAAGTGGTTGCTCCTTTTGAAATTCCTTATAATCGACCTGAAGCACCTTATTCTTTTCGCCCTGAATGCCTCCAAAGTTTTTTACAAAAGCTTTGTTCTTTAAAATTTTAGAGAACTCTTCGTTGCTATATAATATCTCCTGGCGAACCTTTTCCAAATCTTCTTTCGATGGCATATACATTCCTCCTCCAATGAAAATCTCCTGATTTCCGATATGAACATAGAAGCCCGGACGCTGGTCTTTTGTACCACCTCTCCCAAAAACAGCTGCCATATTAGTTTTGTATGGCGATTTATCTTTTGAGAATCGAATATCTTTATTAATTCTAAAAATACACTTTGAAGCATTAGTAAAAATCAACTCATCGCTTTTAACCAATTGGTTGATAATATGCTGGGTGAAAAGCTTAAAAGGCTCTTTCACATCCTGTTCATATCTGGCTCTATTAGCGTCAAACCATTGTTTGTTATTGTTTTTCCTCAACTCCTTGAAGAATGCGAAATACTCTTTGGTAAAAAAACTCATTGCTCAAAATTTATGCAAGTGCTACACCTAATTGTGTAGCCTTATACTTTTCAACTTGTTTATTCATTACAGCAAACCACAATGGCGGCATTAATGACAAAACCATCATACCCGGATAGCCAGTAGGCATTTGAGGACTTTCATCAAAATGCCGAAGCACCTGATACTTTCTGGAAGCCATATAGTGATGATCGGAATGTCGGGTCAGTTCAAACAGAAGAAGTCTGCCAATGGGATGGTTAGAATTCCAGGAGTGAATTGGCAACACTTTTTCATAATATGCGCCATCTATCATTTTACGTCTCAGCCCATAATGTTCAATATAATTTACTGTTTCCAAAAGCAGAAAACCTATAGTGGCAGAAGCTATGAAACAAAGCGCAATCTTCCATCCAAATACAATAAGGATGGCCAATAAAAATACGGCTTGTATTAACTGATAAAACAACATTTCATTTTTGATACTATACCAAGGCAAGTTTAATTTCACAAGTCTGTCATTTTCAATCTTCCAAGCCGAAATCCATCCATCCTTTACCGAACGAAACCAAAATGCATAAACGCTTTCATTCAACCTTGATGATGCCGGATCTTCATCAGTAGAAACATTTTTATGATGCCCTCTATTATGCTCAATGAAAAAATGCAAATAGAGAGAGGTGAGCAACAACATTTTAGACATAAATTGCTCATGCCTGGTAATTCTGTGCCCCAACTCATGCGCCACATTGATGCCAAAAACACCACAGGAAATACCGAATGCAGAAATCAGGCCTGCTGTTTCCCACCATGAGAAATCTTCATGGCTCAACTTGTAAAAAAACACTGCCATCATAGCATACTGGATAGGTAAAATCGCCCAGAGGAGTAAATCGTATTTGGCGTCCTTCTTAATCACTTCTTCCTCCACCTTTGTATAGTTTTCGGTAGTCCCTTGCATGAAAAGCTCTAAAAATGGAATAAGAAAAAACGCATAAAACAATCCGAAAAATGTCCAAATACCACCGGCAAGCATTGAAACTAAAATAGCAGCAACACTCAGAAAGGCGGAAAAATATTTCAGGTACTTAATATCCATAAATTCAATTTTGTACAGATAAATATAACCAATTTCGTTTGAAATTAGTTTTCAAAAAAGCCTAATCGAACTTTAATTTCTTGTTAATATCAAAGCCCACTGCCTTTTTTAAGAAAAGGCCTTTTATTTCCAGTTTTCCCACTACTTTCAAATCTAACTCTTTGCTTTTAAACATATTGGCAATTCCTTTGAGGGCATCTACCAGACTAACTTCCGGTTTCATTGTTGCATTCAAAGGAATAGTAAATTCTTTCCGAGGTTTTACAACAATATTGGGTTTATCATTAACGGAAGTGACTTTCTTATTGTCTACAAAAACTTCAAATCCCATTTTCTTAATCTTAAATCGAACGGGGTTGGGATTATAAAAAACCAATGCAGTATTCACCTTGGCTCCTTGTAGACCGAGCATCTCAATATTAGGCTTCTCATACCGCCTAAATTCAGGGGATTGAATTTTGCAGGATGAAAGAAGAAACGAAGCAATAATGCCGGCAACAACTGCTTTATATATTTTCGTTTTCTATTTAAGGTTTACAGAAGTAGTATCATTTATTGGAATAGTATATCCATTGAATCCTCCTGATTCCGCATTTCCATTCACCCTCAAGATAGCGTCCGATGCTGGAACAGCATCAGCAGCAAAACGAATTTCAAAGGGATAATCAGCACTGCTATTCGATTTTATCCTGATATCAATTGGCTGCTCCAAGGCTCCAACTTTGCTTTCATTAAGTAAAAAATCAATGTGGAGCATAGCAAGCTTTGTGCTGAAATAAGAAGGATTATTGAACGACAGCTTTCCTTTTAATGAATAGCCTTCATCTCCAATTCGGTTTACAGATACTTCATGCACTCCAGTTGAATATGGCTTGGATTGGCTACCAAGGTAATTTATCAATACAGCTATTCCTGCAACAAATAACGCCAGTGGTAAAAAACGTTTTAAAAACATTGGCAACAATTTTCAGTTTTATAAAAGCTTAGCTAAAACAACAGGTCGCTCAAAGCTTTCTTCCAGCGAAATTAAAGTTTCTGTTCGGTTGATTCCCGAAATCTTTTGCAATTTATCGTGCAATACCATACGAAGATGCTCTGTATCGCTGCATACAATCTTAAGAAACAAGCTGTAATTGCCTGTAGTGTAATGACAGGAAACCACCTCATCTATCTTTTTCAATTCTTTAACCACAGCATCGTATTGGTCAGAGCGAATCAAATACACCCCAATGAAAGCGACCACATCCAAACCAAGTTTCTTGGTATCCAGCTGAAGCTGAGGCGGCTTTACAATACCAAATCGCTCTAATTTCTTCATCCGTACATGCACAGTGCCCGCAGAAACAAAAAGCTTTTCAGCAATTTCCGTATATGGTGTATTGGCATTTTTAAGCAAAATATTGATGATGCCAATATCTGTATTGTCAATTTCGTAATTAAATGCCATTTTTTGAGTAATTATTTAAAATATATTCAACTAAAATTAAAATAATTAAACAAAAACGAAATTTTCAATCATTTATTTAATTATATTTTAAAAATAGAGTAACCGACTTACTTTTGTGTCAACATTGTTGGGTGATGAAATTTGGCAGACATATCCTCCTGTCTCGGGGGTGAGGATCAAGAAACAAACGTTGTGTAATGAAGGGTTGACCACTCACGCGCGCACTGTACAATAGCTAATCTCCTCGTGTAGGTTCGACTCCTGCTCCAACAGCTATAAAAGCAAAAGTGTTCCGAGTTTCGGAACGCTTTTGCTTTTATAGAAATTTAATATCCAATTTTATCTTCTCCCCATACCTGAAATCTGCTGATAGTAGTACTGAGGCAATTGATACTCAGGACTAATATTAAGCGCATTAGTGAGGGCGGCTGTAGCATCCTGCATACGACCTATACTTGCATAAGCTATTCCAAGATAAGTCCATGCAATTTCGTTGAACTGGTCATAACGAACGGCATCTTCTAATAGTCTGATTCCATTCTGGAAATCATTTTTCTTTACTGCTTCAATACCTAAGTAATCCGATTTATTTTCACGCTTCACCACGCAGGCAATTACCGAATTATCAATTTTCACTTCGTATACAGTGCCCTTTGGGGGGAAGTAATGTTTACGCATCATATTAGGGTCAACAAACTGTGGCAAAAATACTGCATAATCCCAATTCTGCTCGTTGCGTTCTCTAAATCTGATATAGGTAGATTGTCGCTTATTCTTCAGCGCATCCCAACACATATTCAATTCCCAGGGATTATTAGATACTACTATCTCGCTGTCTTTCACAGGAATATTTTTTGCCATCCAATCTGCAGCCGGCTTGGCACTAGCGGCATAATAATCTATCTGATAATTACCATAAGCTTCATCTAATCCACCTGCAAATTCATTAAAATAAACGTAGGATACAGGAAAGCTTTTTGCAATAAACACAGTGGGTAAAACAAGCCAAATCACAAGCAAAGAGTAGATAGCAATATGCGCATTTCTGTTTTTCAACATGCGGAACAGCGTCTCAAATCCTAATGCGGCAAAAACTACAATTCCTGTATAAGTAAAATAGCTGTGTCGCCAACCATTGTAGAGTGCCGATTTTTTATAGATGATATAAAACAATGGAAATGCACTGATAAAAATTACAATGAACAAATGATTGCGATTGAAGTTTTTGAGCATCTTGGGAAACAAGCCCAATCCTAATAAAAGTCCAACCAAAACAATAACGGGTGATGTCAGCCATATATACTTTAGATTATAGCTCCAAGGCACTTCATTTGATGGGATGTATTGGCCATCAAACAATACTCTGATTACTGTAGGATATTGCGATTGGATTGCCAAAGCTTTAAACGGATGGGCAATAGGACTTTCCAGAGCAGCTGGCCAGGTGATAATTCCAATTATCCAAGCCAAAACAAGGGCTACAATCAGTTTCAGGATTAATGAGCCGTAATATTTAAAATCAAGAGCAATGAAACGCTCATAATATTCTTTGTTAGACAATATAGCAATCAACAAAAACAACAAGGTATAAGCGTATAAAAGTATTCCCCCAATCCTAACTGCAAGCCCAAGTCCTATACCAACGCCCAATAGCAAAGTTTTTTTCCAAGAAGGGTTAGGCAGGCTTTGCAAAAATGAAATAATAAAAAAAACGGCCACTGTATACCCTGCGGCAAATGTGGGGTCTTTGGCATTATTGAAGGATTCTCCAAAAATTCTGGGACTCAGAAACATAAACAGCAGTGCTAATGTAGCAGCTCGCCATCCTCCTATTTTCTGAGCAATAAGTCCTGAAAAAAGAATAAGTAAAAACGTAAAAAAAGTAAGTACTACATGTCGGGTAGTGAAAGGATCTGTTCCAATATTCTTATAAATCGCAGCTGCAGTTACTTCCAGAAGAGGTCCATAATTCAATAGCAACGAGGCATCATCCCTGTTGTTCGGGACAAAGCGATAAATGGAATCATTCTTACCGAAAGATGCCAGATAATCATAGGACAAATCGCCAATTGGCTTATGATACACTTCATCGCTGCTCGGTCCAAAAGATAAACTTAAGAAGGGTCTTACAATAAATATGGCAACAGCAAGTACCAAAAATATTGTCTTGAATTGCTGCTCAGAAAAGAGTTCAGTAAATTTTGACTGCGGTGCTGAACTTTTGACTTCCTTTTTGGGTGTTTTACTTTTCATTTTAGAAAGGTTAAAATTGAATTGCCTATTTTATACCAACAATAAATAATGACTGCGCAACCATTTTCACTAGAGGTGTTTTCTCTGCTATATTTCCTATTGCTATAGAAGGTTTAATAAGTGAATCAGGAATACCCGGCAACAGAAAGTCTCTGTATTCTACCATGGAAGATTTAAATCCTGCATTCTTAATTTTCTCCTGAATAAAAGGCTTAGAAAAGGCCATTTCATCGGGCTCTAAATGCGCTTTCTCTCTGAGCGCAGGATAGCTAAAAATCAAATACACATAAGGATTATAAAGGTTAGGCTCCCAAAAAATCAATTTGCCATTTTCGTTGAGCAAAGTATTGATTCTCTTGAGTGCTGCATCAAGATTGTGATATAAATGATGCAAAATTCCATTACCAATGATATAATCAAAGGTTCTGCCGGCCACCTGATCGGCTCTATTAAAATCCATTACTTCAAAAGAAAGATTAGGATGATTGTACCTTTTTCTAGCATCATCAATAAAAGGCTCACACAAATCTGTTGCCAGATATTGCAGTCCTGTTTTCTGTGCTATATAATTTGCAATAGAACCCTGTCCGCAGCCAATTTCAAGGATTTTTTTAGACTTGTCAAGACTCATATTATTTATAATCACATCAGCTCTTCTTTCAGCTCGGATTACTGAAGAATTTGTCTGCGCCCATATCTGATTATATCCCCTGTCGTCTGTAATGTTTTCCATGAATTATTTTTTGATGTAGATAGTATACCCTAATGGATCCTCCTGTGACCCAAGGTCAAAAATGATAGCAATGTGTGCGATGAAAGTAATAAGTCCGCAAATGGGAAGCAACACAATCCATATAGGCAAAAAAATCAATTTCCACTTTTCAGCGGGCACAAGATTTCTAAAAAAAAGGACTATTACTTTATTAGCTATCACGGCTATGTCTGTTCCGCGATGTTTAATTTCCACTTCTGAAAATTTAGAGAAAATAGATTTTAGACTGCTTGGCGTATATCGAAAATAATCCCATGGAATATAATGATACCTTGCGCTCCAAGGAATAGTGATAATTCCTGTAGCGTCACTTTTCATCACACGATGTATCTCGTCTGCCATTTTTTGATACTTCGGAACATGCTCAAGAACCTCAGTGCAAATAACACCATCAAAAAACTCATTTTCAAACGGAATATCCTCTCCATTAAAAGGTGTGATATCCTTATTTGAATAATCAAATTTATCAGCATCAACAATGTCTATGCCAAAATATGAAGTACGCTCCTCATTCAAAAGAAAGCGATATGGTGATTGACCGCAACCCACATCCAAAACCTTACCGCTATATTTTGGTAACTCATTTCGTAAATCCTTGAAGATTGTAAGTATTTGAAGATCAAGCAGCATCCTTCCATAGAACTTTATCTTTCCTATAAAAGTAGTGTCTCTGGTATTCGAAATTGGTTTGAATTGTTCTGCCATAGAATCTGCTTTTTTCAGCTAATAAGCTTAGTACTCGTTTTTATAAATATTCTTCCTTATAAATTTCGGTCTGCGTTTCGACTCTTCCAGAATCTTCGCCTGATACTCTCCTATTAGAGCTACTGCCAGTGTATTGATGCCTCCGAAGAAAAGTATTAAGACAATCACTGTAGTAATACCATGTGGAATATCTTTAATGAAAAGATAAGCAATAATCTGTCCTATGATTGCAATGAAAGAAATTGCAGTAAGTGTCAATCCTAAATAAGTGAGCATCTCCAAAGGCACGTAACTGAAACTGAAAATTCCTTTCCGAGCCCAACCCAAATTCTTACGCCAGTTATTAGTTGTTACTCCAAACATACGCTCCGGTCTCACATAGTCTACGCCAGTTTGTTTGAAACCTACCCAAGCCCTAAGTCCGCGCATAAACTGGTCTGTCTCCGGCAACTTCACCAATTCATGCACAACCTTTCTATCCATCAATGAAAAATCTCCCGCATCTACCGGAATAGTTATGTATGAGAGATTCCGGAACACTCTGTAAAATAGTTTATAGAAAACAGCAAGCATCTGATTGCCCTCTCTCTTGATTCTTCTGCCATAAATCACATCAAATCCTTCCAAGTATTTTGCATAAAACTTCTCAATCATTTCCGGTGGATCTTGCAAATCTCCATCAAGCAGAATCACACCATCACCGGTAGAAATTTCCATGCCGCTGAGGAATGCAGACTGAGAACCAAAGTTTCTGGAATGTTCTATTGCAATGACATGGTCATCTTTGTCCACCAATTCTTTCAAAACCTCAGTTGTGTTATCAGGCGAACAATCATTCACAAAAATAATTTCATAGTCGACTCCAATTTTTTTGAAAGTAGTTGTGAGTCTTTCATACATAATCGGAATCGCCAAATTATCCTTATAGCAGGCAATTACAGCAGATAATTGATGTCTGATTTTGTCCTGAATTATTTTCTTTTCATAGAGTGGCTTTGCATAATCTTTTTGCCAGAGATAGGTTTCTGTCAAGCCATCTTTCAGGGAAGTTACATTCTCCCAACCTAACAATTGTTTTACTTTTTGCGGGTTGCCATACCATTCTTTCAAATCCCACTTTCGGTTTGGGAAATCGCCCCATTCAGGATCTTTCTCAAGATTAAAAATCCCTTTGATTGCAAAAGCGATGTCGCGAATTGTAGATTTCTTGCCACTGGCAATATTCAGCGATTCGCCACCTGTTTTACTAAAATCACTATTTGCAGATAGCAAAGTAGCATATATCGTATCATCAATGTATACAAAATCTCTGGAAATATCCGGTTGCACCAAAGGAGGATAACCTCCTCTCATACCATTTTCGATGAGCTGAGGAATAAGCCTGTCAGGCTCTTCGTACTTCCCGTAAATAGAGTAATAGCGAAGATTTAAAACAGGCATTTCCTTTACTGTGCCATAAAATTTTATCATCTGCGCAGCAGCAGCTTTCGTCACTGCATAATGTGAGTTTGGCGATAACAGTGCATCTTCGCTGGGAGCCGCAGCATTTAATC
Organism: Bacteroidota bacterium; assembly: GCA_947461105.1. GTDB lineage: Bacteria > Bacteroidota > Bacteroidia > Chitinophagales > LD1 > CALAYL01. The sequence continues at coordinate 24,232 of CANHIG010000014.1, forward strand.
CATATTCTGATGAGCTGCCTGCATGGACAAACGCTCTGATATTAAATACTGAGGAAGTCTCTAATAAATTCAGCAGTCCGATATAATTTGTCTCGTGAATTAAATCGACATCGCTCTGCTTCGAATAAGCACCATAAGCAGCTAACGTAAATATTGTCTTAAAAGAATGTGTTGTAAAAAGCTGCTTCAGCTCATGTTTCTTGGTGATATTGCAATGCAGGATCTGCTTTGGATTACAGTCATCCAATCGCCATGGAATAAACGGCTTGCTGGTAACGGCAAAAACATCATCGCGATATTGTACAATCTGACGGAACAAATTTGCTCCGATAAAACCTCCGGCTCCGAATATCACTATCGGTCCCTGAAGTTTCAGCACCTCCTGCTGTATTTTTTCTTTCAATGACATGGGTTTAAAGATGCAAATAATCTTGAAAATTCTGAACCATATCGCGTTTTAGCCCTATTTTACAACATTATCCTATATTCTGTGTTTTATCATGCAATGTATACCATGACCATTTTGTCAAATAACTTCACTTCCGTAGTCCTTAAGCCACTAATATTTTTGTGTCTGCTACTTTCATTCAATATACAAGCTATGAGCCAATCTTCTCTTCAAATCAAAATCACAGACCTGTACAACACCACCGCAAAAGTTTATGTTTCTGTCTGCGAAAAAGCCATTGACTTCCCTGCCAATCAGAAGCAGATTAAAGGATTTATAATCGATCCAAAAGGTAAAAAGGAAATACTCATAAAAATCGATAACATACCCTATGGCGAATACGCCATAACCACATTTCAGGATATGGATGGCGATGAAAAACTAACCACTGGTTTTTTTGGTGCACCTAAAGAACCCTTTGGCTTTTCTAATAATTTTAAGCCACGGTTTAAAGGTCCAAAATGGGATGATTGCAAATTTATTTACTCGGCAGAAAAAAATATTCAAACCATTAAGCTGATAAAACTATTCTGAAATTCACTTCAGAAAATCAGCAATTTGCTGCTTTAGCTTTTCTCCTGCCAATCCGTTCTCTTCCTGATGCCATTGTTGATTGCCATATCGCCCACTGATGTATCCTGTAGCATAGAGTGGCAGAAACTTATCGATTCTTATGCCTGATTGCAGTATAAGAGAAGCCAAACATTCATGCATACCACACTGTCCCTGATGCTCTTCAATTGTAGCTAGTTTACCTACTTCACCAATTCGTTGTTTCAATTCTTCAGGAATTTCCAGAACAGGAAAAATACTTACCAGCCAGATTTCTAAATCTTCAGACTCAGGCAAATTAATGATGTTTTCCAAAATTGGCCCAGTGCCGATTACAACTCCTTTATTTCCTGATTTCACTTTTCGCCATTGCGCAAAAGGCTCAGATAAAGTTGATTTCGCAGCAAGATTCAGTCTCAAATAATTGGGATTCGGATTGTTTACCATCCAATTCACAGCATCTGAAACATCAGAGCTATTGAAAGGAATAACAACTTTCATGTTTGGCAGAATTCGCATTACTCCGATATCTTCAATGTTATGATGCGTAGCACCCATAATACCATATCCAAAACCTCCGCCATTGCCTACAATTTTTACAGGCAAATTATGGAGGCAAACATCGTTTCGGATTTGTTCATAAGGACGCAGCGTAACAAAAGGAGAAATACTGTAACACCAAGGAATAAAGCCTTCATGAGCAAGGCTGGCAGACATAGTTACCATGTTTTGTTCGGCAACTCCGGTATTAATAAAATGCTCCTGAAATTTATCTCTCACCACTTCCAAAGCCATATAACCTAAATCTCCCGTCAGGAAAACCAGATTTTCATTGTTGCTTTTGGATTCAATAATTGCTTGAGCAAATTCGTTACGCATTGTTGAGCAAAAAAAACATTTTAATCGGTAGAAAAGAAAAGAAACGTGCAAGTACTTGCAAAAAATCAGAAAAAGTAAACCAAAGTACTTCCATTACCATATTTATGATGGTATGCATCGTCAAAACTGGCTACATGAGGATGTTTTTTTAGCATTTTATGTAAGACATCTCTCAGTTTTCCTTTCCCAATTCCGTGAATCAGGCGCAACTCAGTTTTCCCAGCTAGCAAAGCGGCATCAATAGCTTTCTCGGCTTCCTCTATCTGAAACTCGATGGCATATTTGTCATTGATTTTGCCATCTTTCAGATTTACATCATACAAATGTAAATCCACAGCATCAAATCCTTTTTGATTTTTGCTATGATTGCCAGGGTTTGCAGCCCCCATCATATACTGCCTCAATAAATCTTTATCAAAATTATAGCACATAATTCCTCAAAAATAAGTAGAATTAATCTTGTTTTGTAATAACACTATGCGAATTGTTTTGTTCATATTAATTGGAGCGCTAGCCCTTACTTCATGCAAGAGCTATCTTGATCCAAAATACCCATACACCGAACCTTTATGTGAATTTACTATTGGCAGCCAAAAGTACAATGCAGACAGTTCACTAGTCTATTTTGACACACTGAGAGTGGATTCTGCTAGTCTCGCTAAAACAACCTCAATTCATTTTTTTGAATCAGGAAAAGATTTATTGCAAATAAACTTAAGTGGCAGATCAATCGGGAACTATGACAATGACAATGCTACAAAAATCAGATTTTTCAACAACGCTGAATCCAATATATACAAAAGCCTGAGTACCAAAATTATAGTTTGGGAATTTACAAAAACAGATAGCCTTATCTCTGCTGACTTTAGCGCAGAACTTCAAGATACACTTGGCAAAAAAATCTCAATAACCAAGGGGCGGTTCAATAACGTAAGATACTAAAATTTCTGTTGTCATGGTGGCAACTGAAACCTTTTTTGATTAATCGGTCAAATACTTTGCACAAAAAAAAGGCTGTCCATTTCTGAACAGCCTTGTAATTATTTTTTTGAAGTTTATCTTATTCGAATTTCAAGTCTAGAGCCAAACCTCTCAATTCATGCATCAATACATTGAATGATTCTGGAATTCCAGGTTCAGGAAGATTCTCTCCTTTTACAATCGCCTCGTAAGTTTTAGCTCTACCGTTGATATCATCAGATTTCACAGTAAGTAATTCCTGAAGGATATTAGCTGCACCGTAAGCCTCAAGTGCCCAAACCTCCATCTCACCAAAACGCTGACCTCCGAACTGTGCTTTACCACCGAGAGGCTGTTGCGTAATCAATGAGTATGGTCCGATAGAACGTGCATGCATCTTATCATCCACCATGTGGCTTAGTTTAATCATGTAGATTACACCCACTGTGGTTGGTTGATGGAAGCGCTCACCGCTCTCTCCATCGTACAAGTATGTAGATCCTAATTCAGGTAAACCTGCTTTGTCAATATACTGCTCGATTTCATCTAAAGTAGCTCCGTCAAAAATAGGCGTTGCGAATTTCACGCCTAATTTTTTACCTGCCCATCCAAGAACTGTTTCATAAATCTGACCCAAGTTCATACGAGAAGGTACACCTAGTGGATTCAATACTATATCTACCGGAGTTCCGTCAGCCATGAATGGCATATCTTCAGCACGAACTATCTTTGCTACGATACCTTTGTTTCCGTGACGACCAGCCATCTTATCTCCCACTTTCAACTTACGCTTCTTAGCGATATATACTTTAGCCAATTTCAACACGCCTGATGGTAGTTCATCACCGATAGATATGTTGAATTTCTCACGTTTGTATCTTCCTATTTCTTCATTTACTTTAAGCAAGTAGTTGTGCAAAATAGATTTTACTTGTTTATTTATATCTTCTTCTTTAGTCCAGTTGTTTACATCTACTTCATGGTAATTCAAATCGCTCAATGCTTTTGCAGAGAACTTAGAACCTTTAGAAATAATTTCTTCTTTGTAGTTAGATAGTACACCCGCAGAAACTTTTCCGTTCAAAACAGTAAGCAATTTCTCAAGAAGCACTTCCTTGATTTCAGCTATACGTTTGTTGTGCGCTTTATCCAAAACCTCGATAGCCAACTTTTCTTTAGCTTTTGAAGTTTTATCTTTCTTAGCACGTGCAAACAGCTTTTTGTTGATTACAGTTCCTTCGATGGAAGGTGGTACTTTCAAAGAAGCGTCTTTCACATCACCAGCCTTGTCACCAAAGATAGCTCTCAAAAGTTTCTCTTCAGGAGTTGGATCTGTTTCGCCTTTCGGAGTGATTTTTCCGATTAGGATATCGCCTTCTTTGATTGTTGCACCGATTCTTATAATACCATTTTCATCCAAGTCTTTTGTTGCCTCTTCAGAAACGTTAGGTATATCCGGTGTCAATTCTTCTTCACCCAATTTTGTATCACGAACTTCTAATTCAAATTCTTCGATTTGGATAGAAGTAAATACATCATCACGAACAATTCTCTCATTAATTACTATCGCATCCTCAAAGTTGTATCCTTTCCACGGCATAAAGGCCACAGTTAAGTTTGAACCTAGAGCCAACTCTCCGTTCTGCGTTGCAAAACCCTGACAAAGAATATCGCCTTTTTTAACTTTTTGTCCTTTCTTAACGATAGGATTCAGATTAATACAAGTACTTTGATTTGTTTTAAGGAACTTAGAAAGTTTGTAAACTACTTTATCATCCTTAAAACTCACCAATCTTTCAGCATCGGTTCTGTCGTAACGTACATGAATTTCATTTGCATCTACATATTCCACAACACCCGTTCCTTCTGCATTTACAAGGTTTCTGGAATCCTGAGCCACTTTTCCTTCAAGTCCTGTACCTACAATCGGAGCCTGTGGACGAAGTAAAGGCACAGCCTGACGTTGCATGTTAGATCCCATCAAAGCACGGTTCGCATCATCATGCTCCAAGAATGGAATCAACGATGCAGAAACGCCTACAATCTGATTTGGAGCAACGTCCATAAAGTTCACTTCACCGGGAGCTAGAATAGGGAAGTCACCTTGGAATCTTGACTTGATTTTATCAGACAAGAAACTTCCTGTTTTGCCATCCATATCAGCTTGCGCTTGTGCGATATGGTGCGAATCTTCTTCCTCAGCAGAAAGGAATATTGGAGCACCTTTAATATCGACTTTACCGTTTGTTACTTTACGATATGGTGTTTCGATGAATCCCATATCATTCACTTTTGCGTGAACGCAAAGTGTAGAAATCAAACCAATATTTGGTCCTTCCGGAGTTTCAATAGTACAAAGACGACCGTAGTGAGAGTAGTGAACGTCACGAACCTCAAAACCTGCACGCTCTCTCGAAAGACCGCCTGGTCCTAAAGCTGAAACCCTTCTCTTGTTTGTAATCTCTGCAAGTGGATTCGTTTGATCCAAGAATTGAGACAACTGAGAAGTACCAAAGAATGAATTGATAACAGAAGACAAAGTACGCGCATTAATCAAATCAATCGGAGTAAACACCTCGTTATCTCTCACATTCATTCTCTCGCGAATTGTTCTTGCCATACGGGCAAGACCCACTCCAAACTGTGCATATAGTTGCTCTCCAACTGTACGAACACGTCTGTTGCTCAAGTGATCAATGTCATCAATTTCTTCTTTCTGATTGCTCAGATTCACCAAATACTTAACGATAAGAATGATATCGTCTTTAGTAAGAACCTTTGTATTAGTAGAAAGCGGAAGACCTAATTTTTTATTGATTTTGTAACGACCTACTTCTCCTAAATCATAACGCTTGTCAGAGAAAAATAATTTTTCAATAATTCCTCTTGCAGTCTCTTCGTCAGGTGGATCTGAACCACGAAGCTGACGATAGATATGATTCAAAGCCTCGATTTCAGAGTTTGAAGTATCCTTTTGAAGCGTATTGAAAATGATAGAATAGTCTGTAGTAATTTCATCTTTATGAACAAAGATTGATTTCACGCCTGATTCAACAATCGCGTCAATATTTTCTTCAGAGATTGTAGTATCACGCTCAAGTAATACTTCATTTCTTTCGATAGAAACTACCTCACCGGTATCTTCATCTACGAAATCTTCCATCCATGAACGAAGCACCCTTGCTGCAAGGCGTTTGCCTATAGCTTTCTGTACATCTTTCTTAGAGGTAAGTGTAATTTCATCTGCAAGGTTGAACAATTTCAAAATGTCCTTGTCTGAATCATAACCTACTGCACGCAAAAGCATAGTAACAGGAAACTTTTTCTTCCTGTCAATGTATGCGTACATTACATTGTTTATATCTGTTGCGAACTCCATCCATGCGCCTTTGAAAGGAATCACACGGGCAGAGTATATTTTTGTACCATTTGGGTGGAACGATTGTCCGAAGAATACACCCGGACTTCTGTGTAGTTGAGAAACTACAACACGCTCAGCACCATTTATAATGAAAGTTCCTTTTGCAGTCATGTAGGGGATATTTCCCAAAAACACATCCTGAACAATAGTTTTAAAATCTATGTGCTCAAGATCATTACAAGAAAGTTTCAATTTAGCTTTAAGAGGCACACAATAGGTTAAACCTCTTTCGATACACTCTTCGATGGTATACCTTGGTGGATCTACGAAATAATCAATAAACTCCAGTAAAAAGATGTTTCTTGAATCAGTAATAGGGAAGTTTTCCTGGAAAACTCTGTGAAGTCCTTCTCTGTGGCGATCATCCGCAGATGTCTCGAGTTGGATAAATTCTTTATAAGATGCTAATTGAATATCTAGTAAGTCTGGAGTTGCATCTGGCAAACGATTTTTGCTGAAATTGATACGTTGGGAAGCTTGATTAAGAATTTCGGCCATATCAGTTTTATATTTTAAGAGTTTATACCTGAAGCCGGAAGAAAATTTCAAATCGGTTCGCTTCAGGATTACCGTTTATAAAGGTCTTCTTTATAAACGGTTTAAGGCACGAGTGCTTTTTGGAGCAGAATCGTGCCTTAAAACCGATTTATACGGAGTATTGATTACTTAACTTCAACTTCAGCTCCAGCTTCTTTCAATTTAGCAGCTAGGTCATCAGCAGATGCTTTGTCAATTTTTTCTTTGATTGGTTTTGGAGCAGCATCAACTAAGTCTTTTGCTTCTTTCAATCCAAGACCTGTAAGATCTTTAACCGCCTTAACTACGTTAAGTTTGTTAGGACCTGCGTTAACCAAAATTACATCGAATTCTGTTTTAGCAGCAGCCTCAGCGCCACCTCCTGCAGCAGGAGCAGCAACAGCTACAGCAGCAGCAGCCGGTTCGATTCCGTATTCAGACTTTAGAACGTCTGCCAATTCTTTTACCTCTTTCACTGTTAAGTTTACTAGAGTTTCAGCGAGTGATTTTACATCAGCCATTTTAATATGTATTTATTGGTTTTAAAAGATTTTTTAATCCGCCTTGGAAGCTCCTTTCGGAAAACGGAACGCAAATGTAGTATTATTTTTCAACATTTCAAATGTGGAATTGCTTTTTAAAGAAAAACAACC
>CANHIG010000015.1 GCA_947461105.1 Bacteroidota bacterium
ACTTTTACAAAGACAGTATTGCTTGAAGGATTTGGATATACTTCTGAGTTCATAATGTCTGTCTCATTCAAATCCTCAATACCCACATAAGAGCTGTTTACCAAAAGCTTGTAAAGTCTCGGAGTAGCATAACCTACAATGGTATCAATATACTTAAGCGCCTTTGCTTGAGTAGCAGTAAGATTAAAAGTAGGAGGTTGACTATCATACCAACTCCATGGCTCATAAGCCTGACCATAAAAAGGATAAAGCCCTTCAATTGGTTGGGTTATAGTGGCGTTTCCTAATTTGTTTGGCGGCCCTTGTATGAAGTTTCCTGCTTTAAAAGCAGAATTGTTATTTATCCTGTCAACAGCCTGCATCAAATCTCCTGCACCGCTTACCGGTATCACTTGCTGACCTGTGGAAGATACTCTTACAATGTCAGTATTATATGGAGTAAGCGTTTCATTTGTTCCATGAAATGCAATAATTGGCACCTCCCCTGCTTCAATGATTACAGTATCAGGCACTGCTCCGCCTAAATCCAAAATAGTACTGAATTCAGAAGAATGATTAGGATAATTTTCATAATTTTTAGTGCCTCCCAATCCATCAAAATCGCCACTTGTTGCTATGCTAATAAATGGGATATTGTTTATATCTAATACTGTAGGTAAAAGTAATTCTGAAGGCTTATTGAGTGTACCAGCTGCCAATGCAACATAAGCTCCGGAATTAGTTCCGCCTAATACAATTTTATTAGTATCTATGTTATAAGTGGCATGATTTTCTTTCATGTATCTTACACAGCCTTTCATATCCTGCATCGCCAGATATACTGCGTTGATAATAGTTTTTGCTCTGGTTTCCTGATCAGAGGAACTAAATGCCCATCCCAGTCTGTATGACATAGAAACCACGACATAGCCTTTTTTTGAGTAGCGCTTGGCTAACTCCACAATACAGTTCTGTTTTCTGGTGGCCCAATCATATAGTGTTTGTGAAGGAGGCAAGAAAGAACCCGCATGAGCTAATATCATCAACGGCCTCTTAGTAGCAGTATCTTGATCCGGCTGATACACATCCATCTTCAACTGCACCAGCGAGTTGAAATTACTGTAATAGTCATAGTTTTGACCATAGGTGATGTTAGAATCTACTTTAATGTTGGTGAATACCTCATCCAGGTATCTAGTTTGCGCTTGAGTTGAAAGCCCGGTAACAACTCCGAGTACGATTAGTAATATTTTCTTCATGATTAATTGATTTTGGTTAGTATAAATATAAGAAAAAAATGATTACGGCAAAACAAACCGCTAAACCAAGATTTATATTTACTTATCAAGAATATATCACCGTCATGTGAACTTCTAATATATGTCAATTTGGATTTATTATTAGCGCAACATAATAACCTCTAAAATCAAATAATGTATGGGAATGATTAAAGAATTTGCCATGAAAGGCAATGTGGTGGATTTGGCAGTGGGTGTAATTATTGGCGGTGCATTCGGCAAAATTGTTGGTTCTTTCATAGACGATGTGGTTACCCCATTATTATTGCAACGGGCCTTAAAAGCCGCAAATCTTATAAAGCTTGAAGAGCTGACTGTATTAGGCTCAGTAAGATATGGTATGTTTCTCTCGGCAGTAATCAATTTTCTGATTGTTGCTCCTACTTTTTTACTGATCAAAGCAATGAATGCAGCTAAGAAAAAAGAAGAGGAAGCTCCCGCAGCACCGTTTGCTCCACCTGCAGATATAGCCTTGCTTACTGAGATAAGAGACTTGCTAAAAAAGTAATTCTTAAAATATAAACTGATTGTAAAACCCTCGCCAAAAGCGGGGGTTGTTAGTTTAAAATCTCCCAACCCGAAGAAACACACCTCCGTAAAATCCGCTGGCATGAAAACTCTGGAGCAGTTGATAGTTTTGACCATACGCCACTCTGCCGCCAAGCGATACTCCTAAACGAAAGTTTTTATGCGCATTCCAAAGTGCATTAACCGAGGGCACTGCCAAAAAATGGTTTAGTTTAAATGGCCCACCCTTTGAATCAGTTGTCTTGCGGCATTCGCCCCAGCCAACTCCCAACTCCGGATTAAAGGAGAATTTTTTAGTAGCAAACAAGATATAACCGAAATTAAGTGTTACTGATTGATAATAAATTTGCGAGCGGGGTTCTGTAGGGTCTATTGTACTTGCAAATGAATAGACCGTATACCTCATGGCGGTAGAGGCTATATTGTACTTTGCCCCCAAATAAAACTTCTTGTTAATAAGCATATTTAATGATGCGCCACTCACCATAGCAGCCTGATTGAATATATATGCCCCCTGACCCTCAAATTGCACAAAAAAAGAAATACTGCCTTTCTTGCCAGAGGAATCAATAGCAATACGACTGCTATCCTTTTGGGCAAACAGAGCCGAGTGAAAAAATAAAAGTAAGACTATAGGTGCTGTTTTCATCTCGTATGCAAAATACAATTTCAAAGGAAATGACAGGCAAAAAATTTATAGATACAAAGCCTTTGTGAATTTAGAAATGCAAATTATAAATTACTACGTTTGTCCAATGTATGCAATAGTAGATGTAGAAACTACCGGTAACCACAGAGGCGCAGATCGTATTATTGAAATAGCAATAATCATCTCTGACGGAAAACAGATTATTGAAGAGTTTCAAAGCCTGGTGAATCCGGAAAAATCTATCAATCCTTTCGTGGAAAAGCTTACCGGAATTACTCAAAGTATGGTGGTAAATGCCCCGAAGTTTGGCGAAATAGCAGATAAGGTTTTTGATATGCTACATGGTAAAAAATTCGTAGCACACAATGTGCAGTTTGACTATAGCTTGGTTGAAGGCGAACTTGCAGCTTGCGGTATCGGGTTCAATGCTCCGCAAATTGACACTATAAATTTTGCAAAAAGGATTTTTCAGGGGCTGCAATCCTATTCCCTCGGAAATCTTTGTGATGCAATTGGAGTGAGACATGGCGACAGGCATCGCGCCTATGGCGACACTTTGGCCACTGCAGAACTCTTCCACATGATGATAGAACGCGATGAGAACGGCTCTTCGCTAACAGCTCTACTTCAGCATGGTTTAGATGAACGATGCCTGCCCAAAAATCTTCCTAAGGAAAAATTACTGACCTTGCCAACAGTTCCCGGTATTGTTCGCTTTTACACAGATACGAATCAGCTGGTATCCATAGAAGCCACCAAGAATATTCGCAAAAAATCCATTGATAAAATTCAGCAACTTTTCAATGATCTTACAGACAAATCGTTATTTGACCAAATTGTCGAAATTGAATTTACCCCGACCGGCAATGAACTGATAGCAAAAGTGATGAAGGAAAATGAATTGTTGAAATCTGCTCCGCTAATAGGAAAAGTTTCTAAAAAATACAGCCCGTCCCATGCGCTGGTATTAGAGCAGAACGGTATGGGTCTTAACACCATAAAACCAAGACAGGTAGCTGAAGCAGAGGGTAGACCACATATTCCATTCCCATCGCGCACCTACGCAAACAGAACGCTGGAAAAAATAATGACAAAATGGAATTTTGATAGTGCCTATACTGCTGTTATCTCCGAACAGAATGAACAACTTCAGCAAAAAAAACAAGCAGAATATAATCTGAAAATACAAAACGCTCTCCTGAGCTACACCTACCAATATCCCAATATTATTATCATTGACAAGGGCAGCCATAAAGACGAGTATAGCGTAGTTTGGATAGAAGGTGGGCAATATAAAGGGTATGGATTTTTCGGAGCAGATATTCCTTTATCAAAGGATAATATCGGAGATTTTATTAAACCTCAATCTGAAAATCCTGAAATACAAAAATCAATTAGAAACTACTTGAAGAAAAACAAAGTGGTAAAACTAATTCGCTATTAAGCTAACGGACAAAGCTGCTCGCTTATATCCCACAATTCCTTTTGCAGCTTAGAATCGAAAGCCAACGGAGATGCAATCTTTTGTTTGCACTTGTCAAAATACTTTCCTGTTACATCTTTCCCTTCAGCTGCACTAGCTAAGTATATAGAAGTTTTTGCTCCATCATCTGTGCTTATAGCACCAATGGCTGTCATCAGTGACCAGACCAAACCCGCATACCATTGAGTGCCTTTGTTACCAATATTTGTTTTCACAAAACCAGGGTGAAGCGCATTTACTGTGACATTAGTTTCAGCCAGCCTTTTCGCCAACTCATTAGTAAAAAGCACATTTGCCAGCTTGCTTTGTTCATAAGCATTTAAGATAAAGTAGCCTTTGTTTACAGTAAAAGATTCTACATCAATTTCCCCTTTGTAATGAGAATCTGAGGATACGTTTACGATGCGACCCTCAGCAGATTTTTTGATATTATCCAACAATAAATTAGTGAACAGAAAATAAGCAAAATGATTCGTTGCGATAGTCATTTCCAAGCCATCTTCACTTAACTTAAATTCAGGAAAAACACCACCGGCATTATTAATTAAGACATCAATAACCGGAACCTCTTTCTTTATAATTTCGGCAATAGCACGAATAGATTTCTGTGAACTTAAATCGGCTAAAAAATATTTCACATTGGAATTTCCACTTGCTCGCTTTATTTCATCTACAGCTTTTTTAGCTTTTCCCTTGCTTCTGCATACGATAAAAATATTCGCTCCTTTTTTTGCCAATCCAATTGAGGTAGCAAGACCAATGCCAGCATTGCCGCCTGTTATAATTATATTCTTGTTTATCATGCCGCTTGAAATAGTTTGTTTATTAAATGATTTGGAAATTTTCCATCAGGGTCTATAGACTGCTTAAAGCTAACAAAGTCCTGATATCTAGGATATATGGCTGCTATATTTTCGCCATTCACAGAAAACTCTTTGCCCCCAATGTAGTCTGCCGTTGTGGTTTTGCGCAAAGGTTTAAAAATCTGAAAGTATCGCAGGCCATTACTCATCATCATGATTGTATGCACCAATCCAGAAGTATCTCGCCCATAACATTCACTCATCCCAAAATCATCTTTCTTAGTGAAACGGATTTCTTGAATGAAAATAAAAGTGTGTGTTGACTGGATAAATATTTCTCGGTATGCAGTATGAATTTCCTTAGCGTCCTTAAAATCAAATGCCCACTCAGTTTCTCTGTGTCGCGGGTTCAGGAACGTTAAACACTTTATAGCTTTTCTCAATCCTATCCAGTGGGTTATCGAAGTTTTGGGTTAAGAATTTATTGATTGGTGCTCGCCATGGGCGATGCAGATTTCCAATTTTAACGAGTAGTCTATATCCCAAAACAGAAATGATCTCATCATTAATGATTTGCCGAAATCTGGAGTCATTTGTCTTTTCCTGAGTGCGTCTATAGGTGTACACCACCACATCATCAGATGGTGGCAGCCACAATAATTTGAAATGGTCACAGCCATGAACATACTCATCAATTTTATCGATTACCGTCTCGAATTTTTCAGTAAAAGTTTTGTCATGCAGATTAAAGGCGTTTGTTACCTGTATCGTAACTTCTGAAATTACTCCTAATGCTCCAAGATTGACCACAGCGGCATTAAACGCTTCCTCGCCCTTTTTGAAAATTCGTTTTTCACCCCAAGCATTAATCATACTAAATTCGAGCACTTGCGATGCAAGACAAGAAAATTTTATTCCTGTTCCGTGAGTTCCTGTACTTATTGCACCTGCAATGGACTGTCGGTTTTATAGAACCCAAATTAATTAATGCAAGCCCTTCTTTATGCAAAATTTGATTGAGCTCCCAAAGTATAATACCTGCCTGTACTTTTATTGTTTGCGCTGATTTATCAAGATGCAAAACCCTATTGTATCTATCAAGGTTTATCATCAATCCCTGTCTGGAAAAATGATCAGACCAGGAATGACCTGTTCCTACTACCCTGATTTTACTATGATTTCAAATAAGTTCTATCAGCTCATGCTCACTTACGGGCTGCGCAAAAAGAGGAGCTTCTACCTGTATATTGCTTGCCCAATTCTTAAATGAATATTGCTTTTGGATTTTCATATATGGCTTTGAAAAACATTACGACAAATAAAAAAGATATAGCAAGATAGGTAAATCAGAATATTTATTATTATGTTTAGGTAGGTGCAAGCCATAAAAAACATATTGCTTTACTTCATGGCATCGCTTTATTTGCTTGCCGGGGTAAATCATTTTCTCTATCCTGATTTTTACTACAAAATGATTCCGGACTATCTGCCTTTTGCCATGCAGTTGGTATACATCAGCGGAGTTATTGAAATTATTCTTGGTATTGGATTGGCGCTTCCAAGAACACAAAAAACTGCAGCCCGGGGCGTTGTCATATTGCTCATTGCTGTTTTTCCGGCAAATCTAAATATGGCTCTAAATACTCAGGACTGGCATATATCCAAAGCTACTTTATATAGTCGTCTTCCATTTCAGCTCTTTCTGGTCTTTTGGGCATGGATATATACAAGAGATGAAAATAGAGAGCAACAAAATATTACATGGAAGACAAAATTGGTGTTACTTTTTGCCCGATTACGCAAACCTATTGACCCCAATGAAAATATAGATATTGCCCAACTGAGAAAAAAATCTGAAAGGGCATCACGTTTGGGCACCTTACTTTTCGACTCAAAAATTGATGTAGTCGACACTATTGATGCGACTGCAAATGGCGTTCCAATTAGAATTTATAAAAATAGTAAGAGCCAAAACCAAGATGTAATCATTTACTTTCATGGTGGAGGCTTTGTGCTTTATGGTTTACATTCTCATGAAAATATTTGCAGGAGGCTTTGCACTATGAATGACTGTATTGTTTTGTCTGTTGATTACAGATTAGCTCCGGAGTTTAGTTTTCCTGTTGCCCATGAGGATGCATATACTGCTATATTGTGGACCAAAAACAATATCGAAAAACACGGTGGCAATCCCAATGCCCTTATATTAGCAGGGGATAGTGCAGGCGGTAATCTTGCCGCATGTATGGCTCATAAATGCAAAAAAGAACAAATTTCTCTCAAGGCACAGATTTTAAATTACCCCTGGATAGATGGCAAGTTAGACAATCCTTCCATTCACAGAAATGGGAAAGGGTATCTGCTTGAAAAAGAAACCATGTTTTGGTTTCAGGAACAATATACCCCAAATAAAAACGACCACTGCAATCCTTTGGTTTCTCCTTGCTATGAAGCGGATTTTTCTGGCTTGGCTCCTGCATTTATCCTTACAGCTGAATTTGATCCTTTGCTTGATGATGGGTTCAAATATTACAATCAACTTTTAAAATCCGGCAACAAGGTGAAATACACAGAATACAAAGGCGTAATACATGGCTTTCTGAATATTCCCCTTATCTCAAACACAGCTATAAAATCATTCGCAGATATTCACACTTTTCTAAAGTCGCTCTAAATTGGAGCTTACTATCATTCAGAATTATAATATTCTATCATTTTTGAATCGCATCGTCAATTTGTAAGCCAAAGTTGACCGATTAGGCAGATTCTTAAATTTAACATATTAAAGATAGGCCTCTAGTCGCTTACTGCAATTAAATATATAATAATAGAATATAAAAAGTTTTTAATGTATTAGGATTTCGGAAAAACTTCCAAGAATTAACTGCCAATTATGTAGCTGTGAATTCAATAAAGTATTTATATTTAGGCAAATACAGTGCTTTTTACAACTGAAAATTGATTTTGGATAAAAAACGGAATTATTATTGGTTATAATTAACACTGAATAATTAACTTTTTATTTTTAGGTCTAAAATTACCAAAACCGTTTATCATGAATAAAAAAATCTACTGTCTCTTTACTGCGCTAATGATTATTTGTTGCTGTAGCCTATCTGCTCAGAATAAAGATGTAACCAAAGGAAAAGAATTACTTCGCAAAGCTTTTACTCAAAAAGACGCTGCCAAGAAAAACGAAGCTATTCAGCAAGCTATTCAAGCCTTTACCAAAGGTGGCATGAAAAGAGAGATGAACCTAATAATAGGTGACGCATTTTTGGCTAAAAATGATCTTGTGCAAGCCACCAACTATTATAACAGATGCGATAAAGCTGAAAAAGCAATCGGTTTAGTTAAAGTAGCAAATATAAACGTTGAGCAAGCGTTTAATGACCCGAAAAACGAAGCTAAGCTGCTAAAAAATGCCATGACACTTTACGGCAAATCAGGCAAAACTGCCATGGGAGCAAAAGGCATTGGGGACAGATATTTTGAGCGTGGCGACAAGCATTTTGACAAAGCTCTTGATTATTATTCCATAGCTGCGGACACAGCTTCAATAGAGAAAGTAGCTGATACTTACATTGCAAAAGGAGGAGAAGATGCCCTTAAATCTGTAGATATTTTGAAAAAAATAGGCACTAAGGCTGCTTTGAAAAAAGCCGGAGATTTGTGCTTTGATAAAAAACAATATGACAGAGCTTATGATTGCTACTCCATTGCTGGTTTGTCTGAAGGACTTCGCAAAACAGCGGATAAATATAATGAGATAGGAAAAAATAGCGAGGCAGCAAACGTTTACATTAAACTTGCAGAAACCTATATGAAGACTGCAAATACAGATGCAGTAGAAAAACTAGCAAGAGAAAACGTACAGGCTATGAATTATGGTCTTGCTTCAAGAATATATGATAAAGCTGGTAACATGACTTTATCAAGAAAATATCTTTCTTATTATAAATTCATGGAACTTGATTTTGATTCCGCAAAAATACTAATGAGAGGCACAGAAGATGACTATCTTGTTAAAGCTATTGAGACTAACATCAAATATCTTAATATTCTAAAATCAAATAACTCAAGTCTTGATGACTACCTCAAAAATCAACCTTCTGTGAAAATGGAAGTTGATCCAAACACAGGTAAATTCAGACCGGCTATTAAAGACGAAAGTATATTGATTGAGTATTACAAAAACATTAAAGAGCCTATTGTTGACTATCTGCTTACAGTGTCTCGCAACGTAACTCCAATAAACAATGCAACTCTTAAGCAAATGATGATCAAAAAATTCAATCAATATCCTGCAACTTCAAGAATATTGGATGGCACTACATTTGCACCTAAGCTCTCTAAATCTACCTCATCTGTAAAAGACGTTTATCTCAAATAAACGGATGTTTTCAAATACTTTAAAAGCAGCTTTAACTCTAATAGTTACAAGCTGCTTTTATATTTCATGTAATCAGAAATGTATCAGAAGCGCAAATCATGTTTGCTCAGAAATATCACCAGACAATGCGGCCTCCTGTTCATCGTATTTTGAGAAATGGTTTTATATCCAATCAAAGGACGCATGTGAAAAGATTAGATACCGCAGTTGTTTTGAGAAAGGGTTTGAGAAACAAGAAGATTGTAAAAAATGCAAGTGAACCAATAAGTGATATACTTTCAATTTTATAAACAAACTTTTCCATGCTGATGTCAACTAGCATACTTCCTGAAATTCACACCTCGGACTTTCTTGTTTAATAGCTATCCACATGATTGATTGGAATGAAATAAAGGGAACTAGTAAAAAATAGAAACGAGATAATATAAGGTTGGGGAAAGACTCCCCTTAATTAATGAGCGTAAAAAGTTTACTCTTCCTGCCCTTCTACTGCGTTCCGCCCGCTTGTGTTCAAAATATTAAAGATAGGCTGCACATTGTAAACAGATTTATTGTATCTGTTTGAGAGAATTATCAAAGCAAAAGTATCTGACACTGACCTATAAAAAACAGTGTTATTCCCATGCCACCATCCATTATGGTAAACGAGGTATTCATTGTTTGGTTGCCTCATTAGTCGCCATCCATATCCATAATTTCTGTCACCGCCTTTTTCAAAACTTCTTGGAGTATATGCTTCCTGTTGCATTTGTTGGCTTATCAGTTTGTTCTCATAAAAAGCCATATTCCACTTATACATATCCAAGCTACTGGAATAAACTCCTTTATCTCCATATACACCATCATATGGATCATCACCTCTTACTTGCCAATTTGCCATATAGCTCAATGCTGCATTTTTCTTATTGGCAGGATTAGTTACATCATAAATCCAGGTATTATTCATACCTAACGGCAGGAAAAAAGTTTCCCTCATAAAATCAGGAAAACGCTTCACCGAAACCCTTTCAACTATAGAGGCTAAAATGGCATAATTGGTATTGCAATATTGAAAATGTGTTCCAGGCTTTGTGGTACCCTCAATTCGTGGATATTTATATAAAAGCTTTACCAAATCATCATTAGTGATATAAACAGACTTATTCCTCCAAAGGCCTTCACAGAAATGCAAGTAATTAGGTAAACCGCTTCTATGACTCAAAAGATCTTTAATTTTAATGTTTCTGTATGGGAAGTCAGGATAGAAAGTTCCAAGCGTATCTTCAAGGTTTAGCCAACCTTTCTCAACAAGGTAAAGTATTGCAGTAGCAGTAAAAGTTTTTGAGATAGAAGCTATTTGAAAAGATGATGTAGTGGAAAGGGTATCTCTGCTTTGATAGTTTTCATAACCAAATTCTCCTTTATAGATTACCTGCTGGCCTTTAGAAACCAATACGGTACCATTAAATCCACCAAAACGGTGACGGCTAAGAAAAAAAGAGTCCAATTGCTGAAAAACAGGTGATTTTGAGTTTACATAAGCTTCTGTAGGCATGGTAAAGGGGTGCTTGACTGACGATATTTTACCCGTAATGCTCTGATACTGATAAAACACCCCAAACGTGAGACAGAAAATAAGTATTGTCTTGTACCTCTTTTTCACAACCTTCCAAAATTACTACAAAATATCATTAAACTCAAACATTATGAACAAGTTAGTGTTCAGGTTTTAATACAGTTTCTCTAATTAAAAACAAATAATATGTCTGTACATACAATTAGAATAAGACTAAAATTGCCCATAGATATAGAAACTGCCTGGAGCTATTTCTCCTCTCCAAGAAATTTAAAGGATATTACTCCTGCCAAAATGGGCTTTGAAATTTTATCCAATTCCGATTCTGAAAAAATGTATCCTGGTCAAATAATAACATATCATGTCCGCCCTATTTTAGGCATTCCGCTTTACTGGATGACAGAGATAACTCATGTACGTGAAAATGAATTTTTTGTTGATGAACAGCGATTCGGACCTTATATCATGTGGCATCATCAGCATCATTTCAAACCCATTGCAGGGGGAGTGGAAATGACGGATTTAGTTCATTACAAATTACCTCTTGGCTTTTTAGGAGAAATCGCACACTGGGTTTTTGCGAAAAGACAGCTACAAGGTATTTTTGAATATAGAACTGCTGTGCTGAAAGAAAGGTTTGGTGTGATTGAATAAAAAAAGCCGCGCAAAAGCGCGGCTTGATTAAACCAAAATTGAAATGAAATTCTTAGTTATTCACTACCATTTTAAGAGTAGTAGTTGTAGTTCCTGCATTAACTCTTACAAAATATACACCGTTGTTTACTTCATTTAAGCTAATGTTTATTTTTTGAGTACCGATTGCAAAATCAGTATTTGCAACATTCGATACAAGTCTTCCTGAAATATCGTAAACATTCACGCTTACTGCTGCATTTTCTTTCAAATCAAAACCCAGAGTTGCTTTTCCATTATTAGGATTTGGCATCAATGTCATTGTAGTTGCTTCTACTACATCGTTGATTCCTGTTGGTGCATTATAAGGAGTGTTTTGAGGGTCAAGATTTGTCCAAGTATTAGCCCAAGTATCGTTTGCGCCAAAAGCACCACGATATGTAACTGTTGTGAAACCGCTTGTAAGTTTTGCATTAGTAAAGTCCGCTCCTGTTAATACCGGTGAACCTGTTGCAGGAACTGCATTTGGCGCAGCTGCATTGTAAGGTGCTGTAAGCAAAGCATCAGTGGTATTTGCCAACCATGCAATATTATTAGCAGGAGTTGTTACATAAGTAGAATCATAAGCTTTCTCCATTTTAGGACAACCAAAGAATGAGTTGTATTTAAAATTCAATTCACCTGAAGTTACATTTGCCTGAGCTGCTGAACCATCAATAAATAGACCTGTAGGATAACCCACAAAAATTGAATTGAAAACGCTTTCTCTAGAATTTCTTCTGATATGAGCACCACGCTTAAAGGTCATTCCTGTCAAACTTGTAGAGTCATTTTCACGAGGTCCGATGATAGTAATATTAGAAAACACTGCTGCTGTAACAGGAGCATTTGAAGAACCCGCTGCATCATTATCTGATTCAAAACCATTAGATGCACCGCCTGTAGCTAAGTCAGATATTGCTTTATCTCTGAATGATACTCCAAACTGGACTTTACCTCCGAATCCATTATCTGTATCGAAATCATCATCAGTTCCACGGAAAGCTATCAAGTGATCTGCATTTACTGTTCCACCAAACCACTCATAAGAATCATCACCACTGTATGAAACTTGTATATGGTTCAAAGTAGTTCCTGAACCTACTCCACCCATAGTCAATCCGTTGATTTCATTGTTTAATTGAAAAGCAACACCCGGATATTCAATACGAACATAAGTCAAGGTTCCAGAATTGTCAGCAGCATTTGTGCCACCAAATTTGCCATCGCCTGCTGCGTTGTTTACACCACCTTCAATAACACCATCTCTTGGTTGTAATACCACAGGATTGGTGCTTATTGTATCATTAAAATTTTGTGGTGCATTTCCCAAAAGGATTATTCCACCCCAGTCACCAGCTGCTCTTTGTCCTACAGGTTGATTTGATGTGAATACAATTGGCTCAGATGCTGTTCCAGCTGCGTTTAGTTTACCTGTTCTTGTAATAATTAAAGTTGCTTTTGATGCTTTGTCACCTTTAATTACAGTTCCGGGCTCAATAGTTAAAGTAGCCCCGCTTTTCACATACACAAAACCATTCAAAAGATATTGATTGTTTTTTGTCCATGTTGTATTTGAAGTAATGTCTCCGCTTACTGGTACGATTGCCGCACTTAAGCTGATTGAAGCAAGCGCGAATGCTGCTGTCAATAATTTGTTGAGTAATGATTTTTTCATGTGATTTTATTTTTTGTTGATGCAAAAATCAACATAGCACATCACATGATATTTACCCGAAGGTTAAGTTTTTGTTATGATTTGGCTAGAAAGAGTAGCCAAATGTTAAAGCGAAGGTGCGATAGTTTCTCCATATACCAAACACTTCATCTTTTTTGCCATCGAAGTTTTTATTCTCTTTAGGGTTGTTGTAGTATCTTACTGTAGGGTTAGCAATTAAATCTCCTGCCGTAAATCTTACAAGGAATTTATTCTTGAAAAACCCTTTGCTGATTTGAAAATCAAGTTGTGGACGAGCATTCTCATAAATGTCATAATTGTTTACACCACTTACAGCAAATATTTTTGGTCCGGACATATTGAAGAGCAAGTTGCAGGTTAGGTTAATGTTGGGCTCGTTGTATTGAAGTGATGCGTTTACTACATAAGGTGCCTGACCATAAAGAGGACGAGACTGATTACCTGCTATAGAAGAGTCAGTAATAGATATTTTCGAATATATATAAGCAACATTTACGCTTATGCTGAAATTCTCCCACTGTTTCCACCTGCCGAAGAAGTCAAAATTCTTTTTGATTTCAATTTCACCACCTGCCAGATGGGCTTTGCTTTTGTTGTTATATTGAAAAGAAAGAACACTGCCCGTTCCAGCCTGAGCAAGCAATTCGATAGGACTTAACAGTCGCTTATAAAAAGCACTGGCACTTATCATTTGCCCTTTACCGAAAAATATTTCATATCGTAAATCTGCATTATGAATTTTGGTTTGAGTCAGATTCGGATTTCCGGTCACTGAATAATAAGTTGAGAAATCAAAGAATGCATTGTCCACTAACTCTCTGAATTCAGGGCGAGAAGTAGTCATGGAATATGAAGCTCTGAAATTTGATTTTTCGTTGAGAGAGAAAATCAAATTTGTAGAAGGTAAAAAGTTGTAATACTTATTATCTCTGTTTGCAGGATTGTTTGTCTGGTCAAAAGAGTTCAAACGCTGACGGAAATATTCAAACCTCATGCCCCAAACCATTCTAAACCAAGGGGTAAACTTATTTTCAAACATAGCATATGCGGCTGTAGTCTGAGACGATGCCGTGTAGCTTTCTTTCTTATTGGTAGCCTCAGCCAGTATGTATCCGTTCTTATTGATATTAGATGTATCGAAAGCGTTTTCAAAAGTATCGAAAAAGTGAGTCGGTTTGAAATTTGGCCCGGCTACATATCCAAATACTCTTGAATCATAGGCTCTTTCCTTTTGCAAATAATAGAATCCTGTTTTGAAGCTTTGTTTGTGTTTTAGCATTTTAAATGGAAGCGAGAAATCAAAACCACCATTGTATTGTTTATCTCTCAAATCAGCAAAAAACATTCCTCCCTGCATAGCATCTGGTGAGTTTGCAATAGACAATATGCGCAACATAGTGTCTTTATCACCGGAATTATCGAGGTATGTTCTGTATGCAATACCGCGTGTTTTTGGCTGATCACGATGTGTATACGCATAGCCGCCATACCATCTGATTTTTATATCCGGTCCTTTCAAAAAATGGTCACCAGTCAATTGTACAGAAGCCATTGTGTTGGAAACAAACTGATAGATTTCGCGGTCAAAAACATCCTGGGTGTTGTAGTCTTTTTGATGACGATTTGCAGTTATATTTTCACTTCCCTGATTAAAAAAAGACTTCACGCTGATTTTGTGTTTACCATCATATTGCACAGCAAGATTAGCCAAAGCACCTAACTGAGTAGTATTGATGTAGCGTGTTTCATTGTATACCCAATCAGTATCAGTAGTACCGATAGACTGGCGATTATCAATGGCTTGCATTCTGATATTGTTTGAATAATTTACAGCAAATACGCCACCCACTTCTGTTTTCTTTAACTTATTTGCGAAACCTCCACTTGCTTGTACGCTTTGTCCAGGATACATTACTGTAGCAGCTTTTTTAGCACCCCAGTCGTTTTTCAAAGTCTTTGTAGCGGCATATTTTTTAGGATTGAAATTATTCCATGCAGTCATAGAATCTACAGTTGGAAAATCATTAGGAAGTTGTCTGCCGCCATCGTCAAAACCAAGCGCATCTAATTTGCCACCTTGGTATTTCATATACGGCTTGAAAGTTGAACCCTGAGTAAAAGTATTGGTGTAGTTGATTTGAAAAAATGATTTCTCAGGAATATCTTTTGTGCTCATATTTATTATTCCACCTGCAAATTCACTCGGTAAATCGGGTTGTGCCGTTTTATAAACGATGATATTGTCTAGCATATTTGATGGAAACATATCAAAGGCAAAAGTTTTCCTATCTGGTTCTGTACTTGGCAGAATCATGCCATTCACCATAGCTATATTGTATCTATCGGCAAGTCCTCTGATTACGGCATATTTACCCTCACTGATTACTGCACCACTCAATCGTTTGATTACATCGCCCGAGTTTCTATCCGGAGTCCTCTTTATTTCTTCTGAAGATATACCACTCTGAATAATGGTGGAATTTTTTTGCATCAATACAATAGCACTTGCGTTATCTCTCTTTACTATATCGGCTTTCACCACCACTTCATTCAGATTCACCTGATCCTCTTTCATGGATAAACTAATAGTGGTAATTTTTCCTGCTTCTACAACTACATCGCGCTCCATAATTAACTGATAGCCTATATATTTGAATACTACATTACATTTTCCGGGAGTAATATTGCTTAAACTAAAATTGCCATCCATATCGGATGATGTGGCTGTGGTAGTACCTTCCAAATAAACTGAAACTCCAATTAAAGTTTCTCCGTTTTTTGCATCTAAAACTTTACCGGAAATTGTACCATTGCCCGGCTCTCCAGAAGCAAACGTTGAAATAGTAAAAAGGAAACTTATTAAAACCAAACAAGCGGTTTTCATATTTATGTGATTTTTACACAAATGTAGAGTGCTAATACAACCAGAACGTTTCTTCAATGTTATGAGAACATTAATAGTGGCGGAATAGCTGTTAAATCAAAGTTTAAGTCTGTCTTTAAATTAATTTTTAATTAACCTTAGTTTAATTTTTGGGGGTTAAGTTTGCATAAAATATAAAGTGATGGAGTTTAACGATTTTAAGGTGCTTTTGGTAGATGATGAGCAAGATGTCCTTGACTTCATGAAATACAATCTTGAAAAAGAAGGGTTTTGGGTTTACACTGCATCTAATGGAATGGAAGGGATAGCTATGGCGCAAAAAATCAAACCCCACATTATAGTGTTGGATTTGATGATGCCGAAAATGGATGGTATCAGTACTTGTCGCGAATTGAGAAGTATGGATGAATTCAAAAAAACACTAATAGCTTTTCTAACTGCAAGAGATGAGGACTACTCTCAAATTGCAGGTTTTGAAGTAGGTGCTGATGACTATATCACAAAACCAATAAAGCCAAAGGTTTTGGTAAGTAGAATAAAAGCGCTCATGCGCAGATTAGAAACTTCCGAAACTCCCCCAGTAATAAAAGTTGGCAATTTGGAAATCAACCGCGAGCGTTATACCGTAACTTGTAAGGGCGAGGAATTAACATTGCCCAGAAAAGAATTTGAACTGCTATCACTTTTAGTTTCAAAGCCGGGCAGAGTATTCAAAAGAGAAGAAATTCTCAGCCGCGTATGGGGGAATGAAACAATAGTTGGCGACCGTACAATAGATGTACATATCAGAAAACTAAGAGAAAAACTCGGAGAAGACTGCATAAAAACAATAAAAGGTATTGGCTACAAATTTGACGCTTGATCACCCTCAACGCTCAATTAAATCATAGCCCCTCTTTATCTTTTTCTTAATATTGCACCACTATGAAGAATGCAACACAAAACGGTATTGCTTTATCTATAGCTACTGCTGTTTCAGGTATGCTTTTATTGTTCATTGTGTTTCTGGAATGGTGGCTCAAAAAAGATTTTGGCACGCTGTTTCTGATTCTCCCTTCAATATTTATTTTTATAGTCACTTACCTGCTTACCTATTCTATAGTCGAAGAATTTATCTATCGAAAGATTAAAGTGATTTACAAGATTATAAACAACCTGAAAAGCGGAAAAGAATTGAATGCTGAAGCTATTGCAGATTCAAATATGATAGTAGAAGTAGAAAAACAAGTGATAGAATACACACTGAGAAAATCTGCCGAAGTGGAAGAATTGCGCAAACTGGAGCAATATCGCAGAGAGTTTCTCGGCAATGTATCGCACGAGCTCAAAACACCTATTTTCAATATTCAAGGCTATGTAGAAACCTTGCTTGAGGGAGGACTGGAAGATGAAAGAATCAACAAAAGCTATTTGGAAAAAGCATCTAAAAACCTTGACAGGCTTGCAAGTATTGTAGAAGACTTGTTACAGATTTCTCAGTATGAATCCGGAGAACTGAAATTGGATGAAGAGCGCATTGATATTCATAAACTTGCCAAAGAAGTGTTCGAATCGCTGACTTATCAGGCTGAATCAAAAAATGTAAAACTGCACTTCAAAAACGAATGCGACCGTCCCTTTTTTGTTTTTGCAGATAAAGTACGTATAGGGCAGGTACTGAACAATCTTATATCGAATGCCATAAAGTATGGTCGTGAAAATGGAAATGTATTTGTAGGGTTTTATGAGATGGATAATCAGATACTTACCGAAGTAACTGATGACGGCATGGGGATTGCTCCGGAACATCTTTCCAGGCTTTTTGAAAGATTTTACCGAGTAGATAAAGCCCGCTCCCGGGAAAGGGGCGGTACGGGACTGGGGTTAGCCATAGTAAAGCACATCATAGAGGCGCATGGCCAATCGGTAAATGTGCGCAGTAAAATCGGAGTTGGCACCACCTTTGGTTTTAGACTGAAGATGGGGTAAGTCTCCAATTGCACAAATAAAAGAACAGTAATCATCTTTACTGTTGATTTGTATGGCTTTAGCTGGTGTTTTATTGATAAAATTGAGGCTTGAACAATTAAAATGCGCTGGGGACTCTCTTTTTTTCTCGCTTTTGTGTGTACTGGTTTTGCTTTTGCGCAAGATACCGATAGCGGCATTTATGTCCAAAATGATTTTACCATTGAGCGGAAAATTGCGGACCTGAACCAAAAAAATACGTTCATTCCTGATGATTTCAATCTTTTAGTGAAGCGCAATCAGGCAGAAATCAGCAAAGATTATATCAGCCTTCACGATAAAATTCTTTATCAAAAAAGGTTACTCCATTTTCTGGATTTTGCTACTTCCAAAGAACTGTTTCAGAATGGCAAATACACACAAATTCTGAACTACAACATTTCACTCATCAGATGGCATCAAGAGAATAAATTGTATGAAAACATAACTCTTTATCCTGTATTCTCCTTTCAGGCATTTGCACTGTTTTCAGACGATTCGGCAGCTTATCGCTTTCTGAATGATTACGTTTCGGTGATTCCTGATGAAATATTGCGCAAAGCTCCCGAATTCAGCTCTGATTGGTACGCCAAAACCATTTTGCGTAAAGTACTGGAAGAAGCCCCGTATAGCATCAAACAATATTTTACAGGCATTTCGGTAGTAAGCGATTTTCTGAAAAATGACATCACTTTTGCTGCAATTACAGAAAGACAAATATTCTATAAGCTGCCATTCAAAACTAAAGCATATGTATTTTTAGAACAGCTTTCCAAAAATCAGATGTCACTGGCAACAGCAGACTCCATCGGGCAAAATCGTGAGCGTCTTTTTAAAGCAGTGACGCAAACGCTTTCATTGAAAGCACCACTTGGGAAATACTCGCTCAATAAAGAACTAGTATACACCTGCGAACTTATTGCCAGAGATTTATCCATGAGCTCTGAAGCACCTACCATGAGTTACAACCAAATCATTGCGCTCAGTAAAGAAGAGATTTTAACATTGCTAGTTTTCGGTTACAAAGATTTGCTTGCCATAGATTTCGATAATCTTATTTCCATTTTACAGCGCAAACCAGTGCCCGTCAATAGGTATTTATTAGAAAATCTGAGTGTGAAAAGCTTTTCCGGTCTTATCAAATACACCCAGAAGAGAGAGTTACTGGAGCAATTGGTAAAGGGTTGTGGGGAAAACAATTCGGATATTATCAAGGCGCTGCTTTCTTATGAAGAGCCCAACTATTACCTGATTCCAGAAACAGCTGCTGAGCGAGCTGCTCTTATTCTATCTGAAAAAAATAGTATCAAAGAAAATAGTGCAGATTCCATTTCTACCCCCGTCTCAGAGAGCAATGCAGCGGCAAAACAAACATTAGTAACAAATGCAAAAAAGACAGAAGAGTTTGTTGCGCCTGTTTCATTTGATTTTAGCAATGAAGATAAAGCTGTGTTAAAACTAAAACAAAATATTTTTAAGACACTGCAAAATATACCATCGATAATTGATGAGCCCTTTGCAAAAGAGCTACTCATGTATGCTTCGCAAATAGAACCCGATGAAGTGCTGAAAAAAGTAGAGCAATACAAATCAAAATACTTCTGCAAAGAAGTGGTTGAGGCAGCATCCCTCATGGCGCCTGTTTCGCTGAAACGCTACCTGGCAAATCCGACTCATGTGGTGAATATTCTGCTTAAAAAAAGCGAGAATGACTTCATCAAAAAGATGTTTGAAATTAATACAGCTACAGGTTTCAAAACAAAATCCTATCTGCTTATCAATCAACTGGTGAGAAATGAAATGGGCATTGATGAGGCTATTGCTGTATCTATCGATAAAGACAAGCTATTTAAAGAAATGGCGAAAACGTTGTCCGATGAAAATGCGATTGGCAAATACAGTGTTGGGAATGAAATGGAAATTTATTCGTTGCGCTATATCAGAGATATCAATGACAAGATTGATGTTCCTGAAAACATTCGCTTTGCGGGTCTGGATACACTAACAGCAAATCAGCTTTATTACATCACCGTATTTGGGCGGGAAGAGGTTTTCAATACTACATTCAATGGTATTTTTGCAAAGTTGGAATCGAAATTTGATTTCCAAAATATCAAAACATTCGAGGCACTGATGAAGCTACCCAAGTTTAGTTTATTCATCAGTTTGTGCGCTTCGTACGACAAGCTGGATAAGCTGCTTGCTGCTTTAAATAAAGAACAGAAACGCCACCTGATTAGTAATTTTGTAGCACAACTTCATCAAACAAATAATTCTATTGAAAACGCAGTGAGCATATCAGAGGCTATCACAAACATCTCCAACCCCGAGATTCAATATATGATACAACAGCAAATCAAAAAAGAATATGAAAGCTGTGAAGAAACAAAAAATACTCATTGCATGGCGTCTTACGGAATACTAGCGGGGCTTTGTAAGGATAAGGAAGTTTTTGATCCTGCATGGTTTAACTTAATGTCGAAAAAATATCCTGCCGGAGATATGGCCACGCTAAAGCTAAAAACATTACAACAAAGCGGAAAAATCATTGAGCGCATGTACTTCTATGACGATGATGATGGAAGAGATTCTTACTATAACTTTTTATCAGTTTTTAAAAACAACACCAACTGGCTCATAGATGATTACTTCAACTATACCAAAGTTTCATCCGTTTCCGGTACTCCTATTTTGATTTTTGCAAACAAGCCGTCTTTTGAAGAAAGTGGCGATCAGGCAATAAAAAAACTCCTCTCTGACAATCAATGGGAGCCATCTATTCTTATCCATCGCGGCCATAGTTTTCACACACAGAAATCTTTAGAAAATATACCTGATCAGACAAAACTTTTATTTGTTGGCTCTTGCGGTGGCTTTTACAAAGCATCTTCGGTGCTCAAAAGTGCTACTCAAGCCCAGATTATAGCTACCAAACAAATTGGTGCAAAAATCATCAATGACCCTATGATATTTGCTATCAATGACGAATTAAGGAAAGGCAGCGATATTCAGTGGCCTTCATTTTGGAGTAAAATGAAAACGCAACTTGGTGGCTACTCCTTGTTTTATGACTATGTGCCGCCACATAAAAATATTGAAGCACTGTTCCAAAATGCCTATTACAAAACCTTAGGTCTTTGATATTGCATCGCATCCATATTATACTGTTCACGCTTGGTTTGCTATGCGCTACTTCTGCTTTTGCACAAAAAGAAAATGACCCTTTGGAACTTTTAGTGTTTCAAAAAATTCGGATTGATAAACTGGATGGAAAACTAGATGGACGAATAACATTGTCAGATTCCGTCAGAAGCAACCTTGCAAATAAAATATATTTCAATACCGTAGAAGATGTATGGAGACTTTCGCTCGCATTAACTTCCGAAGAAAATCAACGCGACAGCGTAATTCTGTATCTGAATAAAATACTTTCCAGAGTAAATACACTTGATTTAAAATCGCTGGATAAAGACAATCGCAATCTGACAAATATCAGACATATACTTTCGGGTATGGGTGAAAACAATTTGTTTGCTGCATTGAAAAAAAATATGCTTGTTTCTATTCAGCAAATTTCACTTTACAGTTTCCATCCTGAAACAGAAGAATTTCTGCTGTATGCCGCCAGACGCTATCCAGTAGAAGTGATTTCAAATTACGGTCAATATAGCAACAAGCCTTATGCAAAGAAGATAGTAGAAGCTGCAGCCGAGGCAGCCCCAAACGAAACGAAGAAGTTCATTATTGCATCGAATCCAATTTACTACATTTTTAAACAAAGTGATAATGGAGTGATTAAAACATCACTTAAAATAACTGCCGAATCAGGAAAGAAAACAATGGCTTATATGCTGATTGACAAAATCATAAACGATAAAATATCCTTTGCTCATGCGGATTCCATCACCAAAAAACCAGCAGCATTTCTGAAAGAAATGATAAACATCCGGATGCAGCGCAATCCTATGGGTGAATATTCTCTGGAGCAGGAACTCGAAAATCAATCGCTGCGATTTGTGCGTATGCTTAATGAATTGCACAATGAAAATGAAAAAACGCGCTTTGCTTCTGTAGAAAATTTTTCAGCAAAGCAACTCTACACGCTTATTGTATATAGCGAGGAAGAAGTGTTTACATCATCATTCAACGGACTATTCAAAAGATTTATCCAGGAGCTTAATAAAGAAAGCGGCTATTCCTTCATGAAAAAAGTGGGCTTTAATCGTTACAGAACATTTATCAAACAATGCGCCTCTTTCGGCAAGCTGAATGTATTCCTTGCTACTATGAAACCCGATGACCAAAAAAGACTTATGATGCTTTTTACGTCAGGGCTTTATGATGATAATGTGGACATAGGTCAGGCGGTAGAAGTTGCCGACTCCTACACCGGAATCACAGACACCACCTTGTCGAAGTTTATTCGCAAAAATATTAAAGACGAATATCTGAGAGCGCGATTGAATAAATCATCCGAAGGTATGGCAATCTATGGTTTGCTTTCCAGCCTTATTGCCACCACCAAAACTTTTCAGGATAGCTGGTATAACAACATCTCGAAAAAATACGGAATACCCAATATCACTTTTATCAAAAATGCCAGCTTCTCTCAACAAAACAACAAATGTGTTTGGCATATGTATTTTTATGATGATGAAGATGGCGGGGCTTCTTTCAAAACCTTTACTGCAGCTTTCGATGACCCGAATTGGAAAATTGCCTATCAGGATTCGCTGTATATAAAAATAGAATCAACAGATGGGTGTCCTGTAGAAATTTATGCCAATAAACCCAAAGCAGAATATGAAGGGCAGGCCTATCTGGAATATCTTTTGGATAGTCTCGGCATTCAGCCCGATGTGCTGATTCATCGCGGACACAGCTACTACGCTTCCAAGACTATTGAAAAAATAAAACCTTCGGCAAAACTCTTTGTACTTGGCTCCTGCGGTGGATATAATAGTCTTTCGGGAGTGATACAGCGCGCGCCTGAAGCGCAAATTATTTCATCGAAACAAATTGGTGTGCAGGCTGTAAACAATCCTATGCTGAAAGCTATAGCAGACAACATTCGCTCCGGTGAAGATGTAGTCTGGCCAACCCTATGGAATCAATTAGATGCGAAGTTTAAAAACACAGAAGCCTACAGTCGGTTTGTAGATTATATACCTCCGCATAAAAATGTTGGTGCCGTATTCATTCGCAGCTATCTCAAGCTTACAGGAGCTATTCAGTAAAGCAATTGGATGTTAGACCGATGCGCTTTTAGACCGGAACAAATAGAGTTGTTGATTTTGTCGCACTTCAAACAGTCTACAATATCAATTCTCATTAGCACATTAAAAATCAGTTTACAAAGATTTCTTTTGCCAACTTTTCATCGTGACCGTAAATGTCTTTTCTGAAATTTAGCATTCCATCCTGATTTACCCAGGCAGTGAAATAACATATAAAGACAGGAATCGGTGTTTTTAAATTTACAGTTTTTTCAACTCCGCTATTCATCAGACTATCTATTTTCTCTACTGTATATACCGTATCGCTCCTGAAAATATAATTTGCCAGCCGTCCGGCTTCAGCCACTCTGATACAGCCATGACTGAATGCGCGGTTGGTTTGCCCAAACAAGCTTTTAGCAGGTGTGTCATGCAAATAAATATTGTACGAATTCGGAAAAAGAAATTTCACCAGCCCCAACGAATTTTCAGATCCGGGCATCTGCCTGATTGTGAACGGCACTGCATTATTATATCTCCACCATCTTATTCGAGAAGGATTTAAAATTGTGTTACCACTCACCGCTTGCATATTTGCCTTTTTCAGATAGTTGCGATTTCGCCTTAATATAGGCAGCAATTCATTTTTGATAATGCTTGGTGGCACATTCCAGTATGGACTAAAAACAACCATAGACATCATCCCGGTGAAAATCACTGTAGATGTTGCTGCTTTGCCCACCACCACATCTGAACTCCATGCATATTTCCCTTGCTCAAAAATATGAAGCCGGAACTCAGGAATATTTACCATAAAATAATTTTCAGGCATCACATCAGGCATCCACCTCAACCGCTCCATATTCAGCATAATTTGCTTAATTCTACCTGCTATAGGAATGTTTAACTCCCTGAGCATTGAGGCTCCGATAATTCCGTCAGGGGTAAGCCCCATACGCTTCTGAAATCGGATAACCGCAGTTTGTAAATCTGTGGTGTAATGGAAAGAAGTGTCATCGGAATTATAGTCACCGCTTACTTTCAAATATTTCTTGAGGTCAGCTATTGCATCAGCACTATCGTTTAAACTCAATTTCTTCTCTTTCATTTTTACGATTGGGAAGCCGCCTTTTTTTTCAATGCTTCTGTAATTTACTAATGCCACTTTCAGATGCTTATACAACTCATTTACGGGTTCATATTTATCATATATTTTAGGTTCAGCGACCAAAGAGTCAATGAGCATTTCATAGCTCTTTTTTTTGCGTGGTATAAACCACTCCAGGTCTTTAGGGTTTTTATCTGTGCCTGAATAGGCCTTCTTGGCATACTTGAAAAAAGTAGTGGTCAGCTTCATTTCCAAAAGCAGTTTCGCTTCATGATTGCGCTCAAAATAGTTGGAGTCCATATCCTGAAATGCTATTAAGGATTGAATTTCATTTAGCCGCAAACTGCTATCTTCAAAATTCTCCTGATAATCGCGGAGCATACTCATAAAATTAGATGCGCTGTTACTGAGTCTGCCATTTACAAACCAAGCCGACTGATAACCACGTCTGCCATAAAAAGAGAAAATATCAGGCGCAAATTCCTTTGCGCTTT
Organism: Bacteroidota bacterium; assembly: GCA_947461105.1. GTDB lineage: Bacteria > Bacteroidota > Bacteroidia > Chitinophagales > LD1 > CALAYL01. The sequence continues at coordinate 24,748 of CANHIG010000015.1, forward strand.
TATCTTTTTTGAGATATTCATTTACATAGCAGCTGTCTAGTATTAATTCGCTATAGTTCTGTTTGGTATATATAGAGCTGTCTTGAATAACAGGAGCTTTTGCTCCATTGGAGTTTGTGCTGCAATTATCGCAACTGCAAATCAGAAATATAATAGCTGAAAATACCCACAAATAGGCTGATGCCTTTTTCATTAACGCCAATTTTCGGGCAATATAAATTACTGAGTTGAATTATTTAGCCTGATAGATAAACAACAGACTTCCGTTTGCTAAAACCGGTGTTATCTTTTTCATTACATCTTCAGGCAATGCTGGGCATCCAAAACTTCTGCCTAGCCTTCCATATTGCTCAATAAATTTCTCGCAAACGTAACTTGCTCCGTGCATGATAATTTCCCGTGCTTTTGCCTGATCGTTCTTTCCTTTTTCCAATCCTTCCAGAATCAGTGATATACCATGTTTAGGACTCTGAATAATCTGACCAATCATGAAAAAGCCTAAACTGCTTTTATGCGATTCGGGTTGATTAGAAAACTGAGTTGCCATTACCTCACCCGAATTTTTGCCGTGTGCTACAAGAGTATTGGTAAGTACTTTTTTCTTCTGCAAATCTATCACCACAAATCTTTTCTGGTCTGATGGTTTTGAGAAATCGCAAATAGCAATAATAGGTTTTGCAGGTTTATACTTTTCATAGCCCACTAAAGATTTTTGGAAAGCATCGAAACTCAAAATTCCGTTCAAATGGCAATCATTATAAAGCACGCTTGCTCTGTCTTCCGTTTTGACAACAGGAGCAGTACAAACATCCTTTTTCTCATCAGGCATGAAAAACAAGGCAAAAAGCGATATGGCCAAGTATGTTTTAAACATAACCTCACAAAGGTACGGCAACATTATCAGTTAACCAATAATTAGCCTTCGGTTTTATGAGTGTTTTAACTTATATTTCGGAAATGGATTTAATGGCATAAAACCATGAATCCATCTACATTCAACCGTAATTTTGCAGATTAAAAACGATACATAAGATGAATAGTGTTTTTCAAGTTTATATTTATTTGTGGCTAAGCTAAAGAGCTATTGCTTGTCGCAGCGACTAAATAAACTATTTTTGTGGCGCTCAAAACCTGATAATACTTGAAAGCAGTTTACATCAAAGAACTACAGCATTTTTTCAGCTCGCTCATAGGCTACATATCTATGGCGGTTTTTCTGATTGCTACAGGTTTGTTTCTTTGGGTTTTCCCGGAAAGCAGCCTGCTTGATGCGGGTTATGCATCGCTGGATTATTTTTTCTTTTTAGCTCCCTATATTTTCATTTTTCTGATTCCTGCAATTACCATGCGCTCATTTTCTGAAGAAATGAATCTGGGTACTATTGAGTTGCTCTCCACCAAACCACTTACCAACTGGCAAATTCTTTTGGGTAAGTATTTTGCATCACTCACTCTGGTTATTGTTGCCTTATTACCCACGCTGATTTATTGGTACACTATTTATCGTCTGGCTTCTCCTATTGGCAATGTAGATATGGGCGGCACACTAGGCTCATATTTCGGGCTTATTTTTCTTGGAGCAGTATTTTGTGCTATTGGCATATTTTCTTCTTCTATCACATCTAATCAGATTGTGGCTTTTGTAGCAGGACTTTTCCTTTGCTTTTTTCTTTTTGAATCCTTTGAAAGCTTATCGAAACTTGGTATTCTTTTTGCTAAAAACGATTATCTGGTAGAACAGCTTGGCCTCAGAGCGCACTATTCTTCCATGAGCAGAGGCGTGATTGACAGTCGTGATTTGATTTACTTTGTTAGTGTGATTTATCTCTTTTTATTGTTCACCCGTACCTCACTGGCAAGCAGAAAATGGTAAAGCTATTTACAAGAAAACTGGACAATAAGAAAGATGCGATTTTAGTATTGGCATTTAGCTTTGCTATAGTATTTCTCCTAAACATTCTGAGTAGTTATGTAAGTGTAAGATTTGACATGACAGCGGAGAAAAAATACTCGCTGCTCAAACCAACCAAGGAATTAATTAAAAATCTGAAAGATGTAGTGATAATAAAGGTATATCTACAGGGCAATATGTCGTCTGATTTTAAAAGACTGCAACAATCTACCAAGGATATACTCACAGAAATGCGTGCTATTGGAGGCAAAAAAATTGAGTATGAGTTTATAGACCTAGTTGCCGGCAAAAGTGCAGATGAGCAGAATGCTATGCTTCAGGATTTTCTGAGTAAAGGATTGACACCGGTGAACGAACAAACAGGAAAGGCAAATGAAAGCAAACTGACTAGAGTGTATCCATTTGCCATTGCAGTATATGGCGGCAGGGAATTCCCGATTCAGTTGGTTCAAAGTCAGATTGGCTTTGATAAAAAACAAACCATCAACAATTCCATCATAAGTCTTGAATATAATTTTTCCAATGCCATCCAAAAGCTTACGCAATACAGACCTCCGCATGTTGGATTCACCACCGGTCATGGAGAATTGTCTTCGCTTGAGTTGGCAGATATTCAGCAGCAATTAGCCAAACTACAATATCAGATTCAAACTATTGATTTGAGTAAAGCATATAAAGTGCCGGAATCTTTTGATGCCATTGTTGTTGCCAAACCACTTAATCCTTTCTCAGAACAAGATAAATACAAGATAGATCAGTTTGTGATGCGCGGGGGCAAAGTCCTTTGGCTGATTGATCCAACCACCGCTGAAATGGACAGCCTCAAATACAACCCTACCGGGCAATTTGTATTAGACAGAAATCTCAATCTGGACGATATGCTGTTTAAATATGGTGTTCGTATCAATACTGATTTAATTCAGGATATAAATCTTTGCAATCAGATTCCTTTGGTAGTGGGTAAAATGGGCAACGCTCCACAAACAGAGCTTTTCCCATGGTATTATTTCCCCCTACTTGTTTCAGATAATAACCACGCTATAAACAAAAACCTTGATCCTGTAGCCGCATTTTTTGCATCCACAATAGATACTGTTCAGAATAAAGAAATCACTAAAACGCTTTTATTGCATACTACTGAGAACAGTAAGGCGGTTCTCACTCCAGCCCGAGTTCATTTTGGTATTTTGCAGCAAAGACCCAATCCTCAATACTACAATCAACCGAATCTTCCTGTTGCTGTATTACTTGAAGGCTCGTTTCAATCTCTTTATAAAAACAGACTTTCCGCAGAGTATCTTGCTATCGGTGATACTGTTGCACAGTTAAAATTTATTGCCGAAAGCCCAAAGAGCAAGATGATAGTAATCTCAGACGGAGACATCATCAAAAATGTGGTGCGCCCTGATAGCTCATCCTATCCGCTTGGTTTTTATCCATATACCAACCAAACTTTTGCCAATAAGGACTTTATTCTGAATTGTGTTCAATATTTGGTAGATAGCCAGGGGCTTTTGGAAACGAGAAACAAGGAAGTAAAACTCAGATTGCTCAACACAGTTCGCGTGGGCAACGAAAAAACCAAATGGCAGCTCATCAATGTAGCCCTCCCTATTTTATTGGTTTTAGGATTGGGCGTTGGCTATGGCTACTGGCGCAGAAAGAAATATAGGGCGGTTGAAGTGAAATAGTTTTTACAAATCTATCATCTGTTGCGATTTCTAATTAAAACTTTTTCAAATTAGTTTTTATTTTCTGTGATTAGTTTTTTAACTTCATAATCTTATTGAGGCTTTTATATATTAATACTAAATTTAGCTATATGAAAAAGGCAGCACTCACTTTATGCTTTATTGTTAATCTAATATGCGTACATGCATCTCATTTAATGGGTGGCCAAATTACTTCAAGAAATATTGGAGGAAAAACTTATCAAATAACATTGACCTTATACAGAGACACCAGAGGAGTTGCCATAAACTCTACTGCACCTATTAATTATTATGATTCAAATGATACACTCATTGTTAGCAATCAAGTCCCAATTAATTCTTCAACCAACATTGGCAATGGTATTGAAGAGTATTTTTACATAGATACTGTTACTTTTCCAACTATTGGGAAATATAAAATCACATGGCATGATTGCTGTAGAAATGCTGCAATAGTTAATTTTGAACCACCTGATTATCAAAATTTTTTACTTGAGAATGAATTACTTGTCGATCCAACCAATTCGTCCCCTAAATTTTTAAACAGACCCGTTTTCTTTGCACCTATTAACCAACCATACGTTTATAATCCTTTGCCATACGACATTGATGGAGACTCTCTTTTTTGGAGCTTAGATACTCCTTTAACAATTCCTATAAGTGACGGATTTGGCGGATTTGAACCACCTCCAATATATACAACTCCATCATCTGATCCAGGTATGCCATTTACTATGAATCCTAATACAGGACAAATATCATTCAAACCAAATAGAACTGGCTATTTTGTTACATCGGTATTAGTAAGGGAATTCCGAAATGGGGTTGAAATAGGGATTATTAGAAGAGACTATCAAATCATAATAACAAATGCAACAGTAACTCCTCCAATAATTATAATTTCTTCAAATGCTTCTGGTCCAAGTAGTAGTGCGCTCATTTTGTCAACTGACTCTACTTTCAGATTAACTGCAACTGCAGAAGTAAGCGCTAGGAATTTTCTTGAAATCGAAGCTATTGGCGAACCGCTCTTGCTCTCTAATCCACCATTAGTTCAGGTTAGCAATGATACTTCATTAGCAAGTTTATCAATGGAATGGGGAAACAATGACATGTTTAGGCGAGAAAAGCCATACACAATGGTATTAAGAGTTACACAAACTCAAAACCAATTGAGATTTATAACTGATTATACAATACAACTATTTCTGAATTCAGGAGTTTTGAGTGTTAGTGAGTTGCAAAAAGATAACTTTAGATTTGAAGTTTATCCAAATCCATCTGATGGCAATTTTAATATTTCATACCATTCAGAAAGCCCAGAAGATGGCGAAATGAATATTTATTCACTAAAAGGTGAGAAAATTTTCAATCAAAAAATAAACTTGAAGAAAGGGGAACACTTAATAAAGTTTGCTGAAAAAAATATATCAAGCGGATATTACAATTTACAGCTAATTTCAAACAAAAAGCTATTGTCAAAATCATTGATAATAAAATAAAAAGATTTGTTCTCCATTTTTGCTTGTTGACTCTACGCAATAGAAAGACTTAATAATTATAACATAATACAGTATTGTACTTTTTTATAACTATTAGTCTGTTTAGAATTATATTTTTGATTCAATGAAAAAATATTTGCCTTGGATAATAGCAATTGCCGTATTAGGTGCTATTGTTGGCTACTTTGCCTATCAGTATGCTCCTTCAACTATCGAAAAGAAACAAAGCGATTTCTCTTTTAAAGCAATAGATAAAATCACAAAATTTCGATTGTCAAATGAAAAAGGACAAAGCATTGTGGTGTCAAAAAATGAAAAAAGAGAGTGGCTGCTGAATAATAAATATCCGGCAAGCGATGAAGCATTGAGTCTGCTTTTCACCGCTTTACAACGTATGAACACACTTGGACCTGTAGCTGTAAAAGGTACTGAAAATGCTATTCGTGACATGCTTCAGCGCCACTTTAAAATAGAAATATATACCGGTGGCGAAAAGGCCGAAAAGGTATTTTATGTAGGTGGTCCTACTTTGGATAACAAAGGAACTTTTATGCTGATGGAAAATGACGGCACACCTGCACCTGTTCCATATATCACCAATATTCCGGGTATAAATGCTTATCTGACAGCAAGGTTTGATTTAGATACGCTCCGCTGGAGAAGCCGCTGGGTGTTTCCGTATAATGTGAGTCAAATTGAACGTGTAGATGTGCTATATCCACAAGACAGTGCCAAATCATTTTCAATAAAGCATATAGATAAAGACTCGTTTTGCCTGATTAGCTTTAACGGAAATATTGCCAATCAGCCGAAGCAAAGCTATATTCAACAATATCTTGGCTTCTTTTCTTCTATCTCAATAGAAGCCTTCAAAAACAGTGAACCGAGAAAAGACAGCATACTCAGACAAAAACCGTTTGCCATAGTGAAAGTACAAACTGCCGACCATAAAACTCAGGAAGCCATCGTTTATAACGCCCCCATTAATGATGCCACTCGTGTGTTATTTGATGAATATAGCCGACCTCAAAAATATGATGTAGAGTATTACTTCATAGAATACAACAACAAAGAAGATTTTGCAATAGTGCAATATTATGTTTGGGGTAAAATCTTGCGCAGCTATCAGAATTTCTTCATAAAGCCGGCTTCGAAAAATTGAGTTCAAACTCAATTTTTTCATCAGAAAAAGGACAAAAACAGCTGTTCGTAAATCAAGGCTGTTTTTTCATTGGTTTAACTATATTTGTTTCCTTAAAATCATAAAACAGTTAATATGAAATTTGTTGTTTCTACATCATCCCTGCTGAAAAGTTTGCAATTGATTAGCGGTGTTGTGAATTCCAGCTCTGTGTTGCCAATTCTTGAAGACTTTTTATTTGAACTTAAAGGCGGAAAACTGACTGTTTTCGCTACAGATTTGGAAACATCTATGAGTACTGAGCTTGAAATAGACTCCAAAGACAACGGAAGAATAGCTATACCTGCTAAAATTATACTTGAAACACTTAAAACACTATCGGAGCAACCGCTTACTTTCAAAGTAGATGAGAAAACTTTTGCCATTGAGATAGTGTCTGAAACAGGAAATTATAAGCTGAGCGGTGAAAACCCTGATGATTTCCCAAAAATTCCTCAGGCTGACAACACCACCGAAGTTTCATTGCCTTCTCAGGTTTTATCTGCATCTGTAAGTTCTACGATATTTGCGGTTTCTAATGATGACCTCCGCCCGGCAATGACCGGTGTGCTTTTCCAGACAGATGAGGAAGG
>CANHIG010000016.1 GCA_947461105.1 Bacteroidota bacterium
AAAGAACCTCCGTCTTCTATCGCTATCACTACATCTAACTGAGCTGTAGGAGCTCTATTAGCGGTGGCAGTAGTGTCGCAATTTTTCACGTTTATTACTATTAAACCAGTGTCGCAACGAACGGGCAAAATAGCAGGAGCATCACAAATCACATATCTAATGTTTTCGACACCCGCTGTATCACTATTTTTATAGTAGTAATTGCCTTTAGAAAATGAATCTGTACCATAAAGCGGGGTATCCAAAAACTTTAAAATGTATATACTATCATTATCAGAATCTGTATCATTTCCAATTGGAAACATCACTGCGCTGCTGCTATCGCAAATAGTTATCACATCATTAGTTGCCACCGGAGCATGATTTACCGGAGGAATAACAATACATGTATCCACTTTCAGAATGAGTACTTCATAGCTACACTGATTGAAAACACTGTTGTCGCATACCTGAAAGTAAACAAAATCATTCCCTTTAAATCCCGGATTAGGATGATAAATAAATTTATTGTTACTCAGTCCCAATGAACCATTTGAAGCATTTATTAAAATCATTTTAATGAAAATACTATCACCATTCAGATCAAAGTCATTCTTCAAAACACTTATAGTGTCTGTCTTTCCCAAGCAAATGCTCACCGTATCATTTTTTACAATAGGTGGATTTTGTGCTTTCAGGCTGATGACAAATACGATAAAACTTAGCGCAAAAATTATTTTTTTCATTGTTTACGAGTTATATATTTCTTGATATTTATTTACTAATTCTAATGAGCCGATTATGATGGCGGAACGCTCGTGAAGTGAGACTGGCTGTAAATCCAAAATTCTATTTGCACCATCAATTCCTTTACCACCAGCCTTTTCAGCCAGGTAGGACATAGGAATACATTCATAAAGCAAACGCAACTTGCCTTTCTTGTCTCCTTTGGTAGCGGGATAAAGGAAAACGCCACCCTTCACAAAAGTACGGTACATATCTCCAACCATAGAGCCGATATATCGCAAAGAATAAGGACGCGAATCTGCCTTCTCAATTGCTGTGCAATAGTTTACAAACTGTGTAGTGGCATCCTCAAATTTTGACATACTACCTTGATTGATAGAATAAATTTTACCCTTTTCAGGAAGCAGCAAATTGTCTTTCACTAACTCATACTGTCCTGATGCTGTGTTGTAACTAAAGAGCCTAACTCCTTCACCAGTAGAAAAAAGAAATAATGTTGAACTTCCATAAAGCATGAAACCTGCTCCAACACAATCGGTACCTTTTTGCAGAAAATCTGACTCATCAACTGCGCCAGACTTGCTTTTGCGTTTCCATACAGCGAAGATAGTTCCAATTGGTGCGGCCACATCTATGTTGGAAGAGCCATCCAATGGATCAACAGCTATTACATATTCTCCCGATTCATGAATTGAAGTAATACCCTCATTCTCTTCACTCAGATAACCCGCCACAGATGGTTCATTATGGCAGGCATCCATCATCACTCTATTGCTGAAATCATCAAGTTTCTGAACTATCTCACCCTGAACATTCACTTCATCCAAAGAGCCTGTGAGACTTAATGTAGCGGCATTGCGAACTGATTCGCTTATTTTGATAGAACCATTTGCAAAAGACGCTATCAACCCGGAAATTGGAGTGGGATTATTTTTAAAAAAATCTTGCAGTGTCATTAATAAATAAAAATGAGTCCGAATATAGTTATTTGTTCCAATAAATAGCCTTATAAGTCGGAAACATGACATTATATTACAAAAAAATGCCCCTACACCTTGAAAAATAATATCAAATCTTATTTTCGCAGCCAATGATAAATTACACAATACGAAAAGCTCAAAAAGAGGACATTCCTGCAATGTTTGGTTTGGTAAAAGAATTAGCCGAATACGAAAAAGCACCACAAGAAGTAGTTACTTCTGAGGAGCAAATGGCAGAAGATGGATTTGGGATTGATTCCATTTTTCGAGCATTTGTTGCCGAAAACACGGATACAAATGAAATATTAGGTATGGCGCTATATTACACGGCCTATTCCACTTGGAAAGGGAAGATTTATTTTTTAGATGACATTGTGGTAAGAGAGCAATACAGAAAGTATGGAATTGGTAGGAAGCTCATCAATGAGATGATTAAAGAAGCTTATGAAAACAATATTCCGCAAATCAGATGGCAAGTGCTGGATTGGAATGAACCGGCAATTAAATTTTATGAGTCTTTGGGGGTGTTTATTGACAAAGAGTGGTATACCTGCAAAATGAGCAGACAAAATATGCAAGAATATATTTCAAAACAATAATAAAATCGGAGATGCAAGTTTATAAATTCGGAGGTGCTTCTGTGAAAGATGCAAACTCAGTTAGAAATGTAATCAACATTCTTAATGAGCATAATTTTAATGAGAAGGTGGTAGTGGTTTCTGCTATGGGAAAAACCACCAATGAGCTTGAGGCAGTAGTGAATCTATACTATGCTAATAATAACAACTGGAAAAATGACTTAGCACAAATACTCAGCAAGCATCAGCAAATCATTGAGGAACTGATGTCCGGCAAAAGTGCTGATGCCAATGAAGCCGTGAAAAATATTATTGATAAGGCTACTGAGTTTTTGGAACAAAATCATTCCAGGAATTACAATTTTATTTACGATCAGATTGTATCACTCGGAGAATATTTATCTACTACGATTGTTTCTCAATTTGCCAATTTTTCCAAGTTGAAAAACACGCTTCTTGATGCAAAAAACTGTGTATTTACAGACAATGCTTACACAGAAGGAAAAATTGATTGGAAAAAAACGGAAAAAGCCATCAATGAAAACGTTACTCCTCTTTTTAAAAAAGGATTTGTAATCACTCAGGGGTTTGTAGGATGCACCACTGAAGATTTCACCACAACATTGGGAAGAGAAGGCTCTGACTTCACCGCAGCTATTTTTTCTTTCTGCTTAAACGCTGAGAAAATGACCGTTTGGAAAGATGTGGAAGGCATTATGAATGCTGACCCGAAAGAATTTCCTGACGCTCAATTTATTTCAGAACTCACTTTCACAGAAGCCATAGAAATGACATACTATGGCGCAAGTGTGATCCATCCGAAAACGATAAAGCCAATACAAAATAAAAACATACCTCTGGAGGTTCGCTCTTTCATCAATTTCAAGAAGAAAGGGAGTGTGATTTCTGCGAATGCTAATACGCTTTTTCTACCTCCGGTTATTATCCAAAAAAGAAGTCAGGTATTGCTGTCATTCTCCGCAAAAGACTTCTCATTTATTGCTGAAGACCACTTGAGTAAAGTGTTTCTGGTTTTTGCAGAACACAGGCTGAGAGTGAATCTCATGCAAAATGCAGCAATCAGTTTTTCTATCTGTGTAGATTTCAAAAAGGAAAAAATTGAAAAGGTAATTGAAGAGCTGGAGCAGGAATTTTCTGTTACCAGCATTGAAAATCTGACCCTCTTGACTATTCGCCATTTCAATCAGGGTATCATTGATAAACTGACTAAGGATAAAGATATTCTCATAAAACAACAATCGAGAAGTACTATTCAGGTATTATTGAGGGGTTAATTTCAATTGATTTGCGTCAATATTTAACACTTCCCTGGAACAAAAAAAGCCTAGGGATATTAATATTTTACTACATTTATAAGTCACCATTTTTAGGTGAAATTTGATGGAGTAATTTCCTATGGTAAGTAACAACTTGAGATTTCTATTTTTATCCATACTGCTCGGTGTGGTTTCTGTGCAAAGCTCTGCTCAAATCAGAAAATACAGCAATGAGTTTATGAGTATTGGGGTAGGCGCCCGAGGTTTAGGCCTCGGCAATGCTACTGTAGCTTCTGCGTCAGATGTCCATGCCGGGTTTTACAATCCTGCCGGTTTAGTTCATATAAAACAGTCGTTTCAAGTAGCTTTAATGCACTCAGAGTATTTTGCAGGAATAGCCAAATACGATTATGGCTCGGTGGCTGTTCCGATTAGGCAAAAAAACATGACTGTCGGCTTTTCATTTTTCCGTTTTGGAATTGATGATATTCCAAATACGCTTTTTCTAGTTGGACCCGATGGCTCTTTGAATTACAACAATATTTCTTCTTTCTCGGCTGCGGATTATGGCTTCCTATTCCATTTCGCCTCTAAAATTGGTAAAATCAAAGGACTTTCTGTAGGAGGCACTGCAAAAATCATCTATCGAAAAATTGGCAAGTTTGCCAATGCTACCGGCTTTGGAATAGACCTCGGAATGCAATACCGAATTAAAGGGGCAAGAATCGGGCTGATGCTTAAAGATATTTCTACAACCTTCAACGCATGGCGTTTTAACTTCACTGATGCTGAAAAACAGGTGTTGCTGGTCACCAATAATACACTGCCCAAAAACTCCATTGAGCAGACTGCGCCCATGCTTACCTTAGGTGTAGGTTATCAGGTAAATATCAAAGATAAAGTTTTGATTACTCCTGAGTTTAATCTGATTTTTAATACAGATGGTCGCAGAAATGTTTTGCTACCTATAGACCCTGTGAGCCTTGATTTGAGTGCCGGCATGGAAATCAGCCTTTGGAAAATCGGGTTTGTCCGAGCAGGTGTGAGCAACATGCAGAGATACTATGCCGAAGATGGGAAAAGGCATTTTTCTGTATCGCCAAGTGTTGGTGCGGGAGTGAGGATAAAAGTGGTAGAAGTGGACTATGCTTTGACTAATTTAACATCAATAAGCGGTTCTAAAGATAATGGCTTATATTCACATGTGATTTCTCTCAGATTAGACATAAACGTCAAATCTAAATACGGGAAAAATTATTACCAAAATGATTCTTACAATGAATAAAGGAAATTGCATAAAATCTGAAGTTGTGAGATTTTGGGTATTTGCTGTTTTTGTTTTCAGCAGTTCATTTGCATTTGCTCAATCCTTCGGAAATGAATGGATTAATTACGGCCAAACTTATTTTAAAATAAAGGTAACAGCAGACGGTTTATATCGAATTCCTTTCAACACACTCAATACTGCTATTCCTAATCTAAACACTGCCAATCCAAAAAACTTTGCTTTATACAGAAATGGGCAAGAAGTTCCAATTTATGTATCTACCAATTTCCCTTTTACTACATCAGATTATATAGATTTTTATGGTAAGAAAAATACTGGTGACATTGACTCTATGCTTTATGAAGCAAGTACTGCACAGCCACATACCTACTACAGTTTATTCACTGATACTTCGGTCTATTTTCTTACAATAAACAGTAGTAATAATAATCTGAGACTTACCTATACCCCTAATGATACCATATCTCCCATGCCGGCTGCTGAAGACTATTTCTGGCATACCAATAAAGTATTTTACTTAAATCGATATTTTGAAGGGAAATCATATTACTTCAATGGAGACTACATGTACAAATCGATATATGATGAAGGTGAAGGATACGGTTCTGCATGGATTAATGCCTCCTCCCCTGTTTTCAATATCACACTGCCGTCTCCATCAGTATTTACAGGATATGCACTTGATGCCACTCTGAAAGTAAGCATGTCAAGCAGGTCGCTGGAACAACACACTCTTGTAACCACATTTAACGGATTCACTATTTCAACCCAAAATCATTTTGGATTCAAATTATCCAGAGTTTATTTTAATCCACTCAATACTGCATTAGGAAGCAGTTGCACTATTGGAATAGATGAAACAGGTCCCGGAATCAGCACACAACAAAACTTGGTGCATCACGCAGAACTTACTTATCCAAGAAAGTTTGAGTTTGACAATGCTTCTACTTTTCTTTTTTCACTGCTTTCGTCTCCATCAAAAAAAAGAATTGATATAAGCCTTTATAACTCACAAGGAACACAACCATTAATGTATGATTTGACAAATGGCTTCATTATTAAAAGTACCGATGCGGCTGCCGCACCTGTAAAGACTTTTATACTTCCGCCATCTGCAAAAAACAGAGAGTTGTATATATGTCCTGACGATGCTTCGTCATATACAACCATATCGCAAATCAGCATGGTAAATTTCATAAACTACACTCAGTCGGAAGCAAATTATCTTATTATCTCTCATTCCAAGTTGATGCGAGATAACACAAACACAAATTGGGTTGAAGAATACAGAAAATACAGAGACAAACTAGACAATCCAGGTAGCGGAAAATATATTGCACGTGTTTTTGACATTGACCAACTGTATGATCAGTTTGGATATGGCGTAACGAAATCACAACTGGCAATTCGTAACTTAATAGCATATGGCCAAGCCAATTGGAGTATAAAACCTGAATATCTGTTCCTGATAGGCAAAGCGAGAGAATACCCTAAAATAAGGGGTAATTCAGCAATATTCAATCAAACGCTTGTTCCTACATGGGGATACCCAGGTTCAGACAATCTTTTTGGATGCAAAAGGACTTCGTCAAGACCAGATTTAGCAGTTGGAAGACTGGCTGCGGAAACTCCTGAACAAGTGAGAGATTATCTCGAAAAAATTAAAGACTATGAATTGGAACAAAACTCATTTGGCGACCCTTATCAAACTAAAATCAAAAAAGAATGGATGAAGCAAGTCCTGCATTTTGGAGGGGGAACAACATCGTCTGAACAAACATTTTTTAAAGCGTTTTTACAAAACTATGAAAAGATTATAACAGATACACTGTGGGGAGCAAACGTATCTGCTTTTTATAAAACAAACTCTGCTCCGATTTCCACAACACTATCGCAAGTAATCAAAAGCAAAATAGACTCAGGAGTATCATTAGTTACTTTCTTCGGACACTCCGCTTCAACCGCTTTTGACATCAGTATTGATGAGCCTGAAAATTATACTAACTACAAAAGATACCCTGTAATCTTATCCAACGGGTGTTTCACAGGTTTTATCCACGATGCCATACCCGGATATTCAGAAAGATTTGTTTTTGCAAAAAATAAAGCTGCAATAGGATTTATTGCAACTTCTTCGCTATCCAGATCTGATGCGCTGAACAATTTTTCTAATCTTTTTTACCAAAATATTGCTGTAAAAAATTATAACAAAGCCCTTGGTAAAGCAATACAAAAAACTGTAAGAGACATTGACTCCGTATATTTATCAGATGATTTCAACTCTATGGTGGGTCAGGAAATGACGCTCCACGGTGATCCGGGAATGAAATTAAATCAGTATGATTTACCTGATTATGAAATAGACCAATCTTCACTTTCATACAATCCTTCTACTATTGATGCAAGTCAGGACAGCTTTGAAGTTTATATTTTAAACACTAACCTCGGTAAAGCTATAAAAGACAGTAGTTTAAGAGTAAAACTGAGAAGAACAGTATATGATGCCAATAATCAACCCGTAATTTTTGATAACTATGTAACTACCAATGCCCCTTACTTAAAAAACACAGCTAAGTTCAGACTACCTACCAGAATAGGAGCAAGTTTAGGTTATGGGCAAAATGATTTCTCCGCATTAGTGGAGTCTGATTTAAAAATTGATGAACTCTCAGAAACCAATAATGGCAATATTTTAAACTTCAGCACTTATATTCAATCTGATGATATAATCCCGATATATCCTTATGAGTTTTCAATTGTTCCTAAACAAAATGCTACACTCAAGGCATCAACAGTAAATCCATTTGCCCCATACAGAAGGTATGTGTTCCAAATAGACACTACTGAACTTTTCAATTCCTATTTGATGAAAAAAGTGACAGTGGGGCAAATTGGTGGAGTAGTTCGCTGGAAAACAAATCTTACGATGTTTGACAGCACGGTATATTATTGGAGAGTGAGCAGAGATTCCATCAGCCCGGCTATGGGGTATAACTGGCACAAGTCTTCCTTCCTGTACCTAAAGGATGAATATCCCGGATGGAATCAATCTCACTATTATCAATATAAAAAAGATAATTATCCTGACTATTTGTACTTAGATAATGACAGAGTGTTTAAGTATACTCCAAGTGTATATGGAATACACGTTACAACTGGGTGGGCAAATGCAACAGGCGGTCCACTGCCTGCCTCTGATTTAAGCTGGGATTTAAACAGTGTAAACATGCACCGGTTCAGAATGGGTGGATGCGGATTTTTAAATGGAGTCACATTTGGTGTTATTGACGGAAATACCAACCAACCATGGGTAAGTGTCAACAATGGAACTAATTTTGGCAAATACGGCAACTATCATTGCGCAGGCAAACCCGCAGATCAGTATGGTTTTGACTTTTTAATTTCAGGAAATCACCCTTCATTAGGTATTCCATGGTCACAGGTGATTATTAATTTTTTAGACAGTATTCCAAATGGGGCATACATTGTAATGTACTCTGACAACAGACCAAATTGGGTAAATATGGATCCGATTTTGGCAACAACCCTTACAAATATGGGAGCGTCCAGCCTACCTATTCTTAATAGCGGTGCAAAAGCTGCACCATATACATTCTTCACACAAAAAGGCAATCCTGCAGTCAGAGATGAAGCTATTGGAGTCAATTATACAACCACATTGACGAAAGACTACCAATTCACTGGCAAGTGGAATCAAGGAACTGCAAAATCAACAGTGATAGGTCCTGCTTATGAATGGGGATCATTCCACTGGCGTCATAATGCTTTGGAACCAAACTCATCAGATGAGGAATCAGTTGATATTTATGGCCTGACTAATACACTTCAGGAAAATTTTCTGGTGAACGTGAAAGCTGCTGACACGACATTGAATTTTATTAACGCGACTCAGTTTCCATATCTAAAACTTCAACTCAATACCAAAGATGATTCCAAAAGAACTCCAGCTCAATTGGGATACTGGCGGGTTTTGTTTAAGACTGTTCCTGAAGCGGCAATCAATCCTGCTGCATATTTAAAAATAGGCTCTGACTCGCTTACACTTGGTGATACATTAGACGTTCAGGTTGCCTTTGAAAATGTGACAGAGATGAATATGGATAGCATATTAACTAAGTACTCGATTCAAAATATCAGCAACAGCTCTCAGCAGGATATTTTCATTCGTAACGACTCGCTCTATGGATTAGATACAATTATATTGAGATTCAAACAGCCTGTACTAAGCGCAGTAAATACAGGCGCTAACAAACTGGTAATTGAAGCAAATCCTGATAATGACCAACCTGAGCAGTTCCACTTTAATAATTATGCCATAATCAATTTTAATGCAAAACCGGATGTAATAAACCCACTGTTGGATGTAACATTTGACGGCAGACATATCATGAACGGAGATATAGTTTCTGCAAAACCAACTATAATGCTAACATTAAAAGATGAAAATAAAACCCAGGCACTTAATGACTCTTCATTGGTAAGTGTTTATCTGAAATATCCGGGACAAACTAATCCTGTTCCATTTTTATACGACAATTCCACACTTACATTTTATCCTGCCACTGGCGATATATCAAAAAACAACAGAGCAAAAGTAGAGTTTAAGCCTCAACTTCCTGATGATGGCGTGTATGAACTTCTGGTAAAAGACAAAGACAGAAGCGGAAATAATTCCTCCACCACAGACAACAGATTTCAGGGAAATACTGCTTATGACTATCGTATAGCTTTTGAGGTGGTAAATAAACCGATGATTAGTAATGTGCTCAATTATCCAAATCCATTTTCTACTGCAACAAAATTTGTATTCACTGTTACGGGTACTGAAATACCTTCTTACATGAAGATCCAAATCATGACCATTACAGGAAAAGTAGTGAAAGAAATCACCAAAGAAGAGCTGGGTACGATTTATGTAGGAACTAATATCACACAATATACATGGGACGGAAGAGATGAATTCGGAGACTTACTCGCAAACGGTGTTTATTTTTACAGAGTAATTTCAAATCTGAACGGCAAACAAATGGATCGCCTGCAATCTAACAGCCGCTATTTGCAAAACTCCAACTTTGATAAATACTTCAAACAAGGTTTTGGGAAATTGGTCATCTTAAGATAAAGCACATTGAACGAAATCAACCTAACATTAAAGCTGAGCAGCTACACTAAAGCAGAATTGCCTGACGAAATTGTGTTACTCTTTGAACAGGCGAAAGCTGCACTCAAAGATGCCTATGCACCTTATTCAAAATTTAAAGTAGCCGCTGCAGTGTTGTTGGATAACGGAATAGTGGTTACTGGAACCAATCAGGAAAATGCCGCATACCCTGCCGGAATATGTGCAGAAGGAACAGCCATGAGCACTTGCGCTTCGCTGTATCCGGATGTGAAACCCAAAGCTATGTTCATAACCACTGAGGGAAGAAATAAAAATAAATCTATAGCCGCACCATGTGGTATTTGCAGACAGCGATTAGTAGAAACAGAATACAGATATAAATCTAAACTTGAAATATGGTTAGGAATAGAAGGTCAGGATATTATCAAAATAAATTCCGCTAAAGACCTTTTGCCAATGGCATTTACTCCTGATGATTTGTAATCATATCGCCTTATCTTCCCGCTTACTAAAAAATCTGAACAGCAAGGCATTCATTAACAGTAAAACAAGATTATAACCAAAATCCTCGATTGGTATGGTATATAATCTAACTCCGCAATTTTGTGTATCATTATAGCACACCACTGGTAAAGCCGTAAGAATCCCATTAACTATTAACATGGGGATAATTGAAACCATGAAGCTAATCAGAAAAAGACTTTGATCATAGGCACTCAGAAATTTTAATGCAAATGCTAAAACCAATACCGAGTTGACAGCTACAAAAAGTGTATACTTCTTATCCATCGAAAATGGAATAAGCAACAAAAAGAAAATAAGTGCCGCTATCAAAATGTATTTCGATTTGCCATTGAAAACATCTTTAGAAACATAATCACCAATAGATTCATTTATAAAAATACAAGCATAGGGAATGGTTATAAAAAAAAGCAATTCCTCTATTGGCAATCCACTAAACCTGATTCCAATTATATAATCATCATTAAATCCCCAAACACCCATTTTTGTGTAAAAGAAATCCCATATCAGAAAGTAAGTAGCAGTGAACAAAATTGCAGGAATAACAGCAGAAAGCTTTTTATAGAATAAATGCTTAGGATGAGCAATTAAACCCAAAGGCCCTGCTAAGGTGAGCAAATTAAGAATAAGATAAATGTAATGCTGCATTAGAAGGTATGACTAAAATGAATAAGCTATTGAACCAACTTACTCAAAAATCAGGTAGTAAGCAATTTGTAATTAAACCTGTTTTGTATGGTGCTCCATGCAAGGATTCCAAGCTTTTGATAATCAGGAACTCTTATCCTTGCTTCTTTGATTTTAGAAGCCGGCTGTGCTTTTATTTTTGCAAACAGTTTAAGATAGTATAGGTAAGCCAACTCCACACCTCCGCGAGCGCTTAATGGCAACCTATCAATTCCCTCTTTTGCTAATGCAAAGTCGGCTGCAATTTCATCTTCAATCTGCTTTTTTGCAGCTTCTTTAAAGTTTTCAAAGTCAATTCCCGGAAAATAAACACGCCCCCTCTCATCAAAATCGCTTTTCATGTCGCGTAAGAAATTTACTTTCTGAAACGCTGCACCAAGTGCTCGGGCTGTATGCTTCAATTCTTCATACAATTTCTCATCACCTTCTGCAAAAACTTTCAAACACATCAACCCAACTACTTCTGCAGAGCCATAGATGTATTCTTCGTAGCCATCTTGTCCATATGCATTTTTGTATAAATCCATTTCCATGCTCCTAAAAAACGCCTCAATTAAATCATTCGGAATTTTATAGTCATTCACTACTTTTTGAAAAGAATAAAGCACTGGGTTCAGACTAATTTTCTCGTCAATTGCTACATAGGTGTCTTTCTTAAATCGTTCCAGCAATGTTTTCTTGTCGAAACCATGAAATGTATCTACAATTTCATCAGCATAACGTACAAATGCATAAATTCCACAAATAGGATCGTGGAATTTTTTACTTAGGGTCTTGATTCCCAATGAGAATGAAGTACTATAGGCGTTGGTAATAAATTTACTACACTTCGAAGAGGTTTGTTCGAAAATTGAAAACATGGGTTAGTGTTTTGTATTGATTAATAATTTATTGGCTTCACGAGCTGCAATTTGTCCTGAGATAATTGCAGGCGGAACACCAGGACCGGGAACAGTTAACTGACCGGTATAGAATAAGTTTTTTACTAAGGGTGATTTCATTTTGGGTTTCCAAATAGCTGTCTGTGCCAAGGTATTCGCAAGGCCATAGGCGTTTCCCTTGAATGAATTGTAATCAGATTTAAAATCACTCATTGCATAAGAACGCTCCACAACAATATTTTGTTCAATAGCCGTACCGGTATGCGTTTCGATTTTTTTAATCAAAAGGTCTCTGTATTTTTTGCGCATTTCATCACTATCTTCTAATCCAGCCGCCAAGGGCATGAGTACGAAAATATTTTCGCAGCCAACAGGCGCTACACTGTCATCAGTTTTTGAAGGGCAACAAACATAAAACAATGGGTCTGTTGGCCATTTTGGTTCATTATATATCTCGGCTGCATGCAAATCAAAATTGCTGTCGAAAAAGAGGTTGTGATGAAGTAAATTCGGGATTCTTTTATTTACACCTAAATAAATCAAAAGCGAAGATGGTGACATGGTTCTTTTATCCCAGTAGTGCTCATCATAATGTCTGTACACTTTGTCTAAAAGGTTCTGTTCTGTGTGTTCATAATCGCTTCCAGCTATTACCAAATCTGCTTCGTAGCTGTTTTTTGCAGTAATGACTTGCTTTGCCTTTTTGTTGTGTACTTCAATTTTCTCTACCGCCTCACACAGATTAATTTTTACACCTTGTGACTCGCAAATGGAAACAAAGGCTTTTACAATTTCATTCATACCTCCCATTGGATACCAAGTGCCAAGCGATAAATCGGCATAATTCATCATGCTATATAAAGCTGGGGTATTAGCAGGGGTAGCTCCCAAAAACAGAACAGGAAATTCCAGCAATTTCACCAAATGAGGATGAGAAAATTTCTTGCGAACAGTTTGCTTCAGCGATGAAAATAATTCCATCTGAAAACTTTTCATGATGAGTTTTAAATCAAAAAACTCTGTGGGCTTGTCGCAGATTCTGGTGACATATTCCGACATAGCAGTTTCGTATTTATACTTTGCATCTTTCAAAAATGCACGAAGCTTCAATCCACTGCCTGCTTCTTTTGATTCAAAAAGTGCTTCAAGTTTTTCTATTTCAGCCGGCAAAAACATTTCTGTTTGATCTTCATATACTACTTTGTAAGATGGATTCAGCCTAACTAATTGGTAAAAATCTGCAGTAGTTTTTCCAAACTGATTGTAGAAGGATTCAAATACGTCCTGCATCCAATACCAACTCGGTCCCATATCAAAGGTATAGCCATCTTTTTTCCAAATTCGCGCCCTGCCCCCCGCCTGGTCGTTCTTTTCTAGCACTGTTACTTGCCATCCAGACTTAGCTAGCGTAGCAGCAGCACTTAAGCCTGAAAAACCGGAACCGATGACTATTGCCTTGGGCATAGAAACTGTTAATTATATGAAGAATTTGAAATACCCATTGATTTTAATCTGCGTTGCATTTCCTTTCTGGCAAGAAAGATACGTGATTTTACTGTGCCAAGCGGAAGATTTAATTTTTCAGCAATTTCATGGTACTTGAATCCTTTGAAATACATCATAAACGGTTCGGTGAATTCTTCACTTACTGTATTAAGCACAATGTTTAACTCTTCGCTTAAAATGTTCATCTCGGCACCGTTACGAACTTTGATTCCGGCACTGTTTATTAAAAACTGTGTTTCTGATGTATCGTGAACAGTTGGTCGCTTGCTTTTCTTTCTGTAGTTGTTAATAAAGATGTTTTTCATTATGGTCATCAACCATGCTTTGAAGTTGGTTCCGGTCTGAAACTTTTCATGATTAGCCAAAGCTCTATAGAAAGTATCTTGAACTAAATCTTCTCCCTCAGTTCTGTCTCCTGTTAAAACATATGCAAAGGGCTTTAAAGCAGTTTCGTAGCTTAACATTTGTGTTGAAAATTCAATCGCTGTCATATTGTTTAATTTTTTGTTTAAAATCTTAAACAAGATTACTTTTGGAATTCGATAATTCCAAGCTATGTTTAATCTTTATTAGTTAATCATTAAACAATATCGAATCGCCAATTTCGTAATTCGTTAACAATCAATTAAATAGCAACTCAACTAAAAGCACAACTGAAAAATATATTAACATTTGTTTAGCATAACACCTAAATGTTTAAACAAAAATAGGAGGCGAAAACCCAATTGAAAATGGAAAACAATGGTTAATAAGCAGAAATGTGAAGTAAGAAAACTAAAATCTAAAGCATTGAGGAGTCACATCATTTTTAATAATTTGCATACCTAAAACCAAATCATGGCAAAAAAAGTAACAACAAAAAAAACTAAGTCTATTCTCAACACAGCAGATTTGACTTTTCTTAAAAAGTATATCGACAACCCCTCTCCTACAGGCTTTGAGGCAGAAGGACAAAAGCTTTGGATTAATTATTTGAAACCATCTATAGACAAATATGAAGTAGATAATTACGGTACAGTGTATGGCGTAATAAATCCCGATGCAAAATTCAAAGTAGTAATCGAAGCTCATGCTGATGAGATTTCTTATTTCGTGAGTTATATTTCAGCAGACGGATTAATCTATGTGAAACGCAACGGAGGCAGCGATCATCAGATTGCACCATCTAAGCGTGTTTGGATACATACAGACGATAAAAAAGTAGAGGCTGTTTTCGGTTGGCCAGCAATTCACACGCGCAAACCCGGAGCAGAAAAAGCTCCTTCGTTAGAAAATATTTTTCTTGATTGTGGTTGCACATCAAAAGATGAGGTGACCAAACTTGGCATTTATCCTGGTTGTGTGATTACCTATCAGGATGAGTTTTTTGTGCTGAATGACAGATACTATGTAGGTCGCGCGCTGGACAACAGAATCGGAGGATTTATGATTGCGAAAGTGGCGCATCTGCTAAAAGAAAATAAAAAGAAACTGCCTTTTGGTTTGTACATAGTGAACTCAGTGCAGGAAGAAATAGGACTGAGAGGAGCTGAAATGATAGCCCACACTATTTCTCCGGACTGTGCCATCATCACAGATGTAGCGCATGATACTACTACTCCTATGATTGATAAAATAACTGAGGGCGATTACAAATGTGGCCTTGGCCCAATGCTTACAGTAGGCCCTGCGGTGCATAACAAAATGCTAAAACATATCCGTACTGCTGCTGATAAAAACAAAATTCCTTACCAGATGGATGCAGCTTCGCGCAGTACAGGAACGGACACCGATGCCTTTGCCTATACCAAAGGTGGCATACCATCTGCATTGATTTCATTGCCTTTGCGCTATATGCATACCACAGTAGAAATGGTACATAAAGATGATTTGGAAAATGTAATCAAACTGATTTATGAATCATTACTCACGTTGAATCCAAAGATGGATTTCAAATATCTGAAGTAGCACATTTTCCAGTCATTTTGTAAACCTATAAACTATCTATATGGCAAACACAGAAGGCACTAAAGAAAATCCGTGGCAATTGAAAACACCACCGCTCACATCCGAATATCACATGTATAAAGATGTGAAAGATGGTAAGGATGTAATAGTATATGTTGTTGGAAAAACAACTTTTTTATATGATTATCGTTGCCTTGCCGATTTGCATGCCATGCTGAAAAAACAAGGTGACTGGATGGAGCTCGGCGTTGCCGATGAACAAAAGCCGGCAAAGGAAGGCACAGTAAAAGCCTGGGGTCGCTCAGAAAAAAATCCTGTTGGCTGCTGGTATGGTTTGAACAAGGGACTCAGAGGCAGATTTGGCATGTATATGCCACCATTGATGGAATTGCTTGGTTTAGCAGAGGTAACCCACGACCCGAAAGAAAATAAAATGAGAGCAAAGTAGCAATAAATGAAATTCGTAATTCTTTTACTTTCTATTTTGACTCATTCGGTTCTGATTGCAAATAAACATAGCCCGAAATATATTTTCAAAAATCATAAAGAGGGTTATGGCGTATACAGAATTCCTGCCATCATAAAAATAAATAGCGGAAAGCTATTGGCGTTTTGCGAGGGCAGACAGAGTTTATTTGATCATGGCAATATAGATTTGGTGATGAAAACCTCCACTGACAATGGTGCTACATGGAGCAGCCTTAAAGTAATCTGGAATTTTGATAACAACACTTGTGGAAATCCTGCGCCTGTGTTCGATAAGGCAACAGGCGATGTGATAGTAGTAGCAACACTAAATAATGACAAAGTATATGTGCTGAAATCAAAAGATGAAGGCAGCAGTTGGGAAACTCCTGCTGAGATTACTGCCTCAGTAAAAAAAGAAAATTGGAAATGGTATGCCACAGGCCCTGTTCATGCCATTCAGCTGGCACAGGCTGAACACAAAAATAGAATTGTAATTCCCTGCAACCACACAGAAACAGGAAGTGACATCCATCAATCACACGTGATTTTTTCTGATGATAACGGTTTATCATGGAAGCTCGGAGGAATTGTGCCAACAAGAAAAACTGATGAATGCACAGTAGCAGAACTTTCAAACGGTGATTTGATACTGAATATGCGCAATAATGACCGAGAATTGCCGAATAGAAAAATAAGCATCAGCAAAGATGGTGGCGAGCAATGGACAGAAGCGGTTTATGATAGTACATTGATAGAACCTGTATGTCAAGGTTCTTTGCTCAGATATGCTGACACTTCTAATCTGCTTCTATTTTCAAACCCTGCTCATCCTAAAAAACGAAAAAATCTGATGCTTCGAGTGAGTAATGATAGTGGCAATAGCTGGCAGAAAGTTATCGAAATCCATAAAGGCAAAAGCGCATACAACGATATGGTTGTTTTAAATAACGGCAATATATTTTGTCTGTTTGAAACAGGTAAAATACTTCCCTATTCAGGTATTGCGATGAAAGTTATTATACGTGAAGCAATAACTTCACGATAGCCATCCTAAAATCAGGCTTTGATTAATTCCTCCCAGTATTCAGCAGCCCTGCGGGTATGCGGCACCACGATAGAACCTCC
Source organism: Bacteroidota bacterium (assembly GCA_947461105.1). Lineage (GTDB taxonomy): Bacteria > Bacteroidota > Bacteroidia > Chitinophagales > LD1 > CALAYL01. The sequence goes on from CANHIG010000016.1 coordinate 17,129, forward strand.
GACAAGGTTTGCGATGGCAAACACCTCATATACCTCTTCGGTGCTGGCTCCTGCTTCATGGCTTTTGCCCAAATGATATTTGATACAATCATCGCAACGAAGTACCATAGATGCTACCAGTCCTAAAAATTCTTTTGTTTTCAGAGGCAGCGCACCTTCAGAATAGGCTTGGTTATCAAGACTCCAAAAACGCTTGAGTACCAGATTGTCTTTTGCCAAAATAACTTCATTCATCTTGGATCTGTAGTCGTTAAATTCTTCCTGTAGTTTTCCCATAGCTGTACATTATTTAAAATTATTCTTAAATATTGGTCGAAACTATCTGCTTCGATTGCCAAACATATCAGAATTTCAATTTTCTTTTTCTATGTTTAAGAAAAATAAAGCATTATGAATAGATTATATAGACTCGGGCTGATGATAGCCTTTGCAATGACACTAAACAGCTGCGGATATAATGGAATGGTATCCGGTCGTGAAGCTGTTACGGCTCAATGGTCAAACGTAGAAAATGAATATCAACGAAGACTGAATCTGGTAGACAATCTGGTAGAAACAGTAAAAGGTGCCGGAAAATACGAGCAGGAAACTTTGGAAAAAGTAATCCAGGCAAGAGCATCTGCCTCTCAGGTTAAAATTGACCCTTCAAACCTGTCTCAGGAAGAAATTGATAAGTTTCAGGGAGCGCAATCTTCTCTATCGAGACTTTTGGTGACTTTCGAAAAATATCCTGATTTACAGGCCGTTCAGGGATATACTGACCTAAGAAATCAGCTTACGGATATTGAAAACAGAATTACATTCCAAATCAAAAAGTATAATGATTTGTCAAATGAGTACAATACCAGCATACAGACTTTCCCAGGAGTTCTTACTGCAAAGCTTTTTGGATTTCAGCCTAAAGGCTATTTCAAAGCAGAAGCAGGTGCTGAAAGCGCTCAGAAAATAAAGCTAAGCTAAAAAAGCAGATACCATGTTCCCTCTCAACAGACCTTTTTTCTCGCAAGAGCAAAAGGCGCTTATTTCAACCACTATAAAAAATGCTGAATTGAAAACAAGCGGTGAAATCAGGGTGCATATTGAGCCGTATTCCAAACATGAACTTGCTATAGACAGAGCTAAGGAAGTATTTGCCGAGCAGAAAATGTTCGAAACAAAAGAACGCAATGCAGTGATTATATATTTGGCTTACAAGGACAGAAAGTTTGCGGTATATGGCGATGAAGGTATTCATGAGAAAGTAGGAGAAGAATTTTGGCATCAAACCATTCAGCTGATGCATAGTTTTTTTACCAAAGGAGATTTTACACACGGATTGATAGCCGGCATAAATGATATTGGCCGCAGGCTGAAAGAACATTTTCCTTATGACAACAAAGGAGATATAAACGAACTAAGTGATGAAATTAGCGAAGGATAAGTCAATCGCTTTACCTTTTTTACTGACAATCCTTTTAGGGTTTACAACGCTGATTACATTTGCTCAGAATATTCCGCAAAGACCCGATCCACCAAGATTAGTAAATGATTTTGCAGGATTTCTCTCTGCCGAGGAAAGTCAGTTACTCGAGAATAAACTGGTTGCGTACTCCGACTCTACATCTACACAGATTGCGATTGTGACAGTGAATTCCCTTGAAGGTGCTCCTGTTCAGGACTACGCAGCAACCCTTGGCGAAAAGTGGGGCGTAGGTACAAAAGAGAATCACAATGGTGTAGTCATTCTGATTTCAAAAAATGATAGAAAGGGCTATATAGCCACAGGCTATGGAGTAGAAGATGGCTTGAACAGCAGCGTTTGCAAAGAAATCTATGATAATATTATTGTGCCGAATTTGAAGGCGGGAAACTATTATCAGGGATTTGATGAAGCTACAAATGCGATGTTTGATATTCTGTCGGGCAAGTATGTAAATACAAATCCTGATGGCGATAAAAAAATATCTGCAAAGGATGTTATGATTATCATTTTCATCATCATCATAATTTTCATCATCGCACCTCGAATGGGAAACAGAGGCAGCAGAATAAACGGAAGAGGCTTTAATGATTTCCCATCGCCATGGATTGGTGGTGGCGGATGGGGCGGTGGTGGTGGCTCAGACTCAGGCGGTTTTGGAGGATTTGGTGGTGGTAGTTTCAGCGGTGGAGGATCCGGAGGAGACTGGTAAAAACAACATGATGAAATACACCTTACATCCCTGGCATGGAGTAGAAATTGGAGCAAAAGCTCCTGAAGAATGCGTGGCCTATATCGAAATAGTACCTACTGATACCATAAAATATGAGGTAGATAAAAAAAGCGGACTACTGAAAATTGACCGACCACAATTATTCTCAAATGTATTCCCGGCTTTATATGGCTTCTTTCCGCAAACTTTTTGTGATGTAGCAATTGCAGATTTTTGCATGCAAAATTCGGGAGTAACAAATATAAAGGGTGATCAAGACCCTTTAGATGCTTGCATCCTGACCTCTAAAGATATTGCCAAAGGAGGTATTTTAGTAAATGCCATACCGATTGGAGGCTTCAGAATGATTGATAAAAATGAAGCTGATGACAAGATTATCTGTGTACTCAAAGGCGATGATGTCTACGAAGGCTGGAAAGACATTGACGATGTGCCAATAGCTTTACTCAACAGATTAAAGCACTATTTCCTTACTTACAAAAACCTTCCGGACGATACAGAAAAGAAGGTGCAAATAGCAGCAACATATAATGCCGCTGAAGCAAAGGAAGTTATTAGAAAAAGTATGCTTGACTATCAGACCAAGTATGGAAGTCGATGAAGTCTAATTTAATTTCAATTCTATTTGTATGTATTTGCCTTGGTGTCGGTGGAGTCTTATACTACTATTACAGAGTAGCACCAGAAATGGAAATATCGAATCTTGAACTAAAAGATTTAAAGGAAAATAGCTTTAACAGCTATTTATTAGAAGGGAAAATTGTTATTGTTAGTTTTTACAAAAGCTGGTGCGGACCATGTATGCGTGAACTTATAAATTTTGAAAAGTTAAGTAAACTCCATAAAAATCAAGTTGTATTTCTTTGCATTTCTGATGAACAAATTGAAATCCAGAGAAGAGTGGTGGAAAGGTTTTCAGAAGGAAATTTATTTTTCCTGCAAAGCAGTAAACAGTTTGAGGATTTAAAGATCAGAACATTCCCTACAAACTATATTATAGATAAAAACGGTAAGGTTGTATTTAAAAGTGCTAGCGGAAATGGTATAAGTCAGGAAGAATTAAAAGACTATTTCACAGATTGAGAATTCCTATCGCCCAATATAGACGCCTTTCCATAGCAAAAGTATCAACGCTACAAAAACGACAAAAATAATAATCAGGAAAAAATTTATAGTCTGTAAGTTCTGATACCTGTTTATTTCATCAATCGTTACCTGAATAAACTCACAAAAAATTAAAGTGATGAACATAGAAATGCCTATGTACAAGATATAAATAAATGTAAGCCAGATATTCATCGGAAAGGTTATCAGAAATACAATTCCCGAACCCAGCATAAATGGAACAAAGGCAGTCTCAACAAGAAACCTAAGTCTTTTATGTTTCTTGTTGACTTTAGAAAATGAATAGGCTAGTTGCAAAAATGGTCTGTTATAAAACATTGCACATCCTACTCCGAAAAGAAACAACAATATTGCAAAAAGATAAATTATCGGTGTAGGAAAATGAAGCCAAGCAGCCACTATAGCAAGATTTGAATAATAAGGAGAACTATACTGCCCATCTCCGAGGATCATAATTAATCCCTGAGCTGCTATAATCGAGCTGCAAATCACAAAGCCCCAAAGAAAAATAAGATTTATTACCAGTTGCTTCGATTTTAAATTATTGAACAAAGCATAGAAGACAATGCCTAACAAAAAAATACTGATAGTACCTGAACTAAATATTATTACTACATTCTTTAAATACCACTCTGTTGTATTTTGATTCAAGCGTACACCATAGTAATATACTGTAGAATCAAAGCCAAATATTTTTCCAAAAATAGCTGTGACTAAATTAAATACACTTATCACAATTATAAAAGCAATGCAAAAAGCCAAAGTAGAATTTGCTACTCTGCTTAATCTACTCAATAATGTCTCTCCGATTTTCCTCATGGTTTATACTTAGCCTTTGAAATAATGTTTTTAGCATCAATCTTAGTCAATAGGTCTTTCAATGTTACCTTTCCATTCGAATCTTTCATAAATTTTCTGACTATTTGCCATCCTACCCAAGCACCTACTTTGCCGGGAGCCTCAGGAGGCATACCACTTGTTGATGGCCCATCTGTGGTATATCTTCGCTGCTCCATAAAATTTGTACTATAGAGCAAATCTTTACCTGTAAAGTATTGCCAAATTTGTTTTTCAGCACCTCTGCACCAGAGCTCCTGTTTTGAAGTATATCCAATTATAAGACTGTCAGGGGCATCAGGCATCATACACTCCAAAAAATAATATTTCTTACCCTCATTCACCATCGCTTCAATGAGTGGCAACTCATCGTTGTAATTGCTTTTCTCAAAATGCAGCTGATAAATTACTTCCATGCAATTAGGCACAATAAAATTGCTATTGAGCTTGCGAATAATATATCGGGGAATATCAAAAGATTCATAAAATGGATACTGCTCACCCAAATACATATCCAACCCAATTGCAAGCACGCTATCGCTATACGTAATACTTCCATAGCTGAACTCTGAAATGAAAGTGTAAGCGCTTGTGATTTTCTTTTCCGGAAAATAATAGATGAAATAGCGAAGCGCTATGTTCAAATCAGCTTCGACTTGATCAACATTCGGATAGTATTTATTTACAGTGTCATACAAGCCCCTTATAGCATTATTAGAGAGGAAATTGATAACATCATTCTTTACTGCAAGTGCTGTATCAGTAATTTTACCTTCCTTCCCAAATCCCATAATAACTCTTACATAGTCATCATAGAATTGCCCATATTTGTTTTGTAAGAGAATAGTCTCTGCCTCGTAATTACTTTGATTAATAGCTGAAAAATCTTTATCAAATCGAACAATTTTAACATCGGATTTTACGTTAGAAATATCTACTTTTTTATAACTGCCCTGCTGCTGACATCCAGCAAAAATTAAAACAGCAAAAATTAAAATGTAAATGGAGCTTTTTCTTTTCATACTCTTTTCAAAAAATTTAGCCAAGCTTTCAGGTCAATAATAACTAATAAAACAATCATTAATAATGTAAGCATTATTTTATGAATCAGAACATTGTCATTAAAGTAATTTACTGAAATAAACCATACAAAAATGCATAGCAATATGTAAGCTGCAATTTTACCTAAGTCGTATGGAACCGGGAAATATTTCCTGCCTAGTAAATATGATGCGACCACCATAAAACAATAACAGAAGAGAGTCGCCCAGGCAGCTCCAGCATAGCCATAAACAGGCACAAGCTGCAATATGAACGCTATAGTAATCATAGCGCCAGCTATAGAAACTAAAGAGCCAATGAATGTCTTATCCGTCAACTTATACCAAATGGATAAATTTACATAAATGCCAAGCATTAAATTGGCAAGAAGCAGAATAGGAACAATGAACAATCCGGATCTGAAATCCTTGCCCACAAAAAATCCAAACTCATTGGTAAAAATTACGACAACAATAAATATCACGCTACAGAACCAGACAAACCATCTCATCACATCTGCATAAAGCTTTGGCGCTTTGTTATCCTTGGCATGAGAGAAAAAGAAAGGTTCCGCTGCAAACCGAAATGCCTGAATAAACAACGACATTACTATGCTGATTTTATAGCAAGCACTGTATATTCCTAATTGCGCAAGATTCTCATTTACAGTACCGGGCAACAAAAATTTCATCATGCTTCTGTCCAGCATTTCATTGATAATACCTGCAAAGCCAATAATCACCATTGGGAAAGAGTAGCTTAATGCATTTCTAAGTAAATTGGTATCAATACTAAACTCCAGTATAAAAAACTTATCTGCTAAAAGGAGCAATTTCACCACGCTGGAGGCAAGATTGGCAATGAAAATATAGCCCACTCCTATTTGAGGATTATAAAGAGAACCTATAAAACTATCGGAACCTGAATCGTACTCGCTTTTGGCAATAACGAATATAATATTGAGGCCAATGTTTACAGCAATCTCAACAAGCTTTGTGGTGGCAAATCGCTTTGCATGCTCCTCTTGCCTGAGCTGCGCAAATGGCAACGCCCCCAATGTATCTAAGGCTAAAATAAATGCGAACCAAATAAAATAATACTCATAGCCTTCATAGTGTAAAAGCTGAGCTAAATTGCCCGACAAAAAATAAATTAGAACAATAAATGCAATACTTATTACCGATAAAAAAGCGAGCAAAGTAGTATAAACATTTTTGTACTTACTGTCATTTGAAAAGCGGAAATAACCTGTCTCCATACCAAAAGTGAGCAATACCGCAAAAAAACCTGTGTACGCATAAAACTCTGAAACCACTCCATACTCTGCAGTTGAGAAGAAACGTGTATAAAGAGGCACCAGCAAATAATTGAGAAACCTGCCTACAATACTGCTTACACCGTAGATGGCAGTTTGGGATGCTAGTTTTTTTAGTGGATTCAACGCTTCATTTTTGCTATATGAAAAGTCTGATTTATTTGGCGAATTATCACTAGAAAATATCCACAGAATCGCATCGTGTACTATTTTGAACAAAAATTATAATAAATTCAGCTATCATTTAAATAAACTCAATAGCTATGAGAATATTTCTTTTTGTTTTCATCATGCATCTGACTTCCATCATTCATGCTCAAATAAGGGCAGAACAAGACGTTACAACTAGCTCGACACAGACGGTATCTTATGTAAATGGAAAATATAAGGGCGAGACAAATACTGCCGGAAAGAGACATGGATTCGGAACAGCAAATATCAATCAAACCAGCTACTACGAAGGTCAGTGGTCAAATGATATGCGCGATGGAAATGGGAAGTGTGTATATCCAAATGGTGATAAATATGACGGAGGATGGAAAGAGGATAAGAAAAATGGAAAAGGCACATACATTTTCACGAGTGGAGATAAATACGTTGGAGAATTCAGAAATGACTTTATGCACGGACAAGGTGTATATCACTATAAAAATGGAAACAGATACGAAGGGGCGTTTGAATATGGAAGAGTAAGCGGAATGGGAGTGAGTATTTTTGCAAATGGCGAACGCTATGAAGGTTTGTTTACTAATGGGAAAAGAACCGGCCCCGGAAAGTATTATTATCAGGATGGGGAAATTTATGAAGGCATTTTTAGTGATGATGTGAAAGATGGCATTGGGATCATGTACTTCCCGGATGGCTCAAAATACTCCGGTGAATTCAAAGACAATAAAAGAACTGGTAAAGGAATGTTTGTGTTTCCCAACGGGGATTATTATGAAGGCAATTTTGTAAATGGCATGATGGATGGGAAAGGGACATTTTATTGGATTGATGGAGATAAATATCAGGGTTTTTTTAAGAATAATCTGAGAGATGGATTTGGTACATATACAAGAGTAGATGGCGAGGTGATTCACAAGAGGTATATCATGGGAAAAGAAATCAAGTGATGTTGTTGCCATATTTTCAGGAAAAATTTATAGAGGCTGGATGCGATGAGGCTGGACGTGGTTGCCTTGCAGGGCCGGTCTATGCTGCTGCAGTTATTCTCCCAAAAGATTTCTATCATCCTAAACTTAACGACTCGAAAAAATTAAGCGAAAAAGACAGAGATGCATTGAGACTGGTAATTGAAAAAGAAGCTATTGATTTCGCAGTAGCAAGTATTGATGCAGATGAGATTGACAAGATAAATATTCTTCAGGCATCGATTAAATCTATGCATCTGGCATTAAATCAATTAAAAGAAAAATTTGAATTCATCATTGTAGATGGCAATAAATTCAAACCTTACAAGTCAATAACTCATCAAACAATCATTCAGGGCGATGGCAAATATTTTTCTATAGCAGCCGCATCAATATTAGCGAAAACATACCGAGATGAATGGATGGCTAATGCCGATTCAGAATTCCCGGAATACGGCTGGAAAAAAAACAAAGGATATGGAACTGCACAACATAGAAAAGCACTAAGCATTTACGGTCAATGCGTCTATCACAGAAAATCTTTTAAACTTAAAGAGAATCAGCTTCCACTGTTTTAATTGTTTCTTTCGAGCCATGCTTTCCTGATTGCTAACTGCTCTTCGGTGGCATTAGCATCAAAATTCATTATATGATATTTAGACATCTCAGACTTAAACACATTGCTATGTAACTTTACTTTCTTATTTTCTCCATCCGCTGTTTTGCGCATTACTAATAACGTAAGTTTATCACCTTCTTTCACAGTGCTAGTCCAGTTTTCTCTGAATGTTTTAAAACTCATTGGCGATATTTTTTTACCGTTAATTTGCAGAATCTCATCACCCGGAGCATAGCCCATTTTCTTTCCAAAATCGTTCATGTTTTTTGTGCCTGAAACTATCAGTCGCTTCGTCTCCGGGTTATAGCCGATTTCAATTTGACCCATCGTAAATTGCTTTGTTTTCTCAACATGCGTGTAATTCACACCTACATATTCCAAAAGCTCTTTAAAAGGCAATCTTGCTGTTCCGGCCACATATGTTTTGAGGAAGCTGCCTACAGATGGATATGCCAAAGCCGTAATTACATCAAACAATTCATTGTCCTTAAATGGTTTGTCTTTACCATACTTTTTAGACAAATCGTTAAGCAAATTCATCAGACCATATTTTCCTTTTGATTCATGCAACAGCAATAAATCCAAGGACATTCCAATCAGTGCGCCTTTTGCATACACATTGGGGTATTGCTTTTCAAAGGTATCTAAACAGCCTTTGCTCATTTCAGTAAAAGGCAAGGTATCATTGAATCCAAACTCAGCTTCTGACATTTTTGTTTTCATCGTCTCCAAAAACTCCTTGGCAGAATAAAAACCATATTTCACTTGTACCGACTGAGCATGATACTCAGTAGTGCCCTCATATAGCCACAGATGCTCTGACATTTTTGGATTATCATAATCGAAATATTGAATCTCTTCACTATGAATATTTAGCGGAGTGATGATGTGAAAAAATTCATGCGCAGCGATTTCACGAAGCTGAGGCACTAAAATATTGTCCGGCATTTCAGGCAAATAGTACAAAGATGAGTAAGAATGCTCCAATGCCCCATAGCCTCCTGATACGCCACTTCCACCAGACATGTATATTAGGAACGAATATTTATTTACAGGCAATTTACCCCCTAAATACTTTCCTTGTGCCTGCAATAAAGTATCAAGACTTTGCGCTATTACTGTTGCACGCTTTGCTTTCGCACCCGAGAAAACTGAAATCAAAACTTCCGTATGACCAACTGTAACAGTTGCTGTATCAGGTTCTGAATACATAACCGGATTATCAGCAGCTACATGATAGTTTTCGATTTCAAATAAATCAGCAATATTGCTTGCATCTTTATCTACAAGCGAAGTGCTTCCATAAAATTTCTCTTTATGCTTTATGCTTAAATTTATTGGTTCATTCAAGTGACCATTCAGATAGCCCAACACACCGAAAAGATTAAGAACATAGTTTGTGTCTTTTTGGATATTAGTTCCTCCGGGTTCGAAAATCGGATTATCTGTTTTTGTATCATAAGTATCATTTACATCATACTCGATTTTGCTTATTCCTTTTGTATTATCTATCTCCCACCTATTGATATCTAATTTGTTAATGGATAGATTTGTACCGCTATTATCGTATACTCTGACATTCTCGATAAATCTTCCGAAATCTGATATAGAATAAGTCCCCGGAACCATCTTAGGGAAGCCGAAAATCAGCTTATCTTCTTTTAGCTTAGGGAAAGTAAGTGTGACTTTAATTTTATCATCAGCGGTGTTGTTCAAATCGATTTCATAACGAAAATTATTGTCAACTGCTTTTGAATTTAATGTCAGAAAAATCAGTGCAACTGCAACTGTCAAATTCTTCATAATGTATTTTATAGGTTTTTAAATTTCTCCCACATTTCGGGAAGTTTTTTAATAAGTATTAATTCTTTAGCCGCAGCGCGCACTTCATTCACAGGAATACCAAGATATGTCTTGCCTCCTTCCAAAGATTTCGGAACTGCCGAAGTTGCCATTACTATTGCGCCATCCCCAATCGTAATATTTTTATTTACGCCTACTTTCCCCCACAGTGTCACATTGTTTCCTATGGTTGTATTGCCCGCAATGCCCACATGGGCTGCAAAAATGCAATTCTTCCCCACCTTCACATCATGTCCAACATGAACCTGAGAATCTATTTTAGTACCTTCTCCAATTCGTGTTTCATCAGAGACGCCTGCATCAATTGTGCAATTGGAACCTATTTCCACCTTACTCTCAATTACAGCTTTTCCGGCAGTATGCATTTTATTATAACCGCTACTGTCTTTTTTATAGTAGAATGCGTCTGAGCCGATGGAAGTATTGGCGTGAATGATAACATCATCAAAAATTTCGCTGTATGGATAAATTACTACTCCCGGATAAATGATACAATTTTTTCCAATGCGCACATTATCCCCCACAAAGACATTTGGAAATATTTTTGTACCTTCTCCTATCAAGGCATTTTCTGCAATTGCTTTCGCTGCAAAACAAAAAGGTTGATATTCTTTAGCCAATTCATTGTAAATCAGAAAAGGATTTTCATGAACAATTAGCGCTTTTGCATTGGGCTGCGGCACTTCCTTGTTGATTATTATAATTGAAGCATTTGATTCAAGCGCTTTCGTGTAATATTTCTCATGATCCACAAAAGTAATATCACCTGCCTTTGTGTTGTTTATCTCGTTAAGCCCCGTGATAACTTGATTTTCATCGCCAATCACTTTAGCATTATACCTGGCTGCAATTTCTTTTACAGTAATAGGAGGATATAGATTCATCTGAGTTTAGGATTTACAACTTTTATCCTGAAAATGAAAGTAATCATTTTAGCGATAGTGCGAATATTCTGTAAAAAGAAATGGCTTTTTTTACTTTTGACTCCACCAAACCTAAAAAATATAAAATGAAAGAAACTGCTCTTACCTCCGTTCACATAGCACTTGGCGCAAAAATGGCTGAGTTTGCAGGATATAATATGCCTATTTCCTATTCAGGAATAAATAATGAGCATTTGCAAGTAAGAAAAAGTATTGGAGTTTTTGATGTATCACACATGGGTGAATTCATACTTAAAGGTGATAAAGCATTGGATTTGATTCAACTGGTAACTACTAATGATGCGTCAAAACTCACTGATGGCAAAGTGCAATATTCTTGTCTACCAAATGATGAAGGCGGAATAGTTGATGATTTGTTAGTATACCAAGTTAAAGAAAACGAATACCTTTTGGTCGTAAACGCTTCAAATATTGAAAAGGATTGGAACTGGATAATCAAGCACAATTCTTTTGGAGTAGAAATGATCAACAAAAGCGATGATTTTAGCTTACTTGCCGTTCAAGGTCCCGATGCTGTAAAAGTATTACAGACACTTACCTCAGAAAACTTAAATCAAATACCATATTATACTTTCACTATCGGAAAGTTAGCAGGGGTAGACAATGTGATTATTTCAAACACTGGATATACAGGTGCCGGTGGATTCGAATTGTATATTCTGAATGCTGATGCAAAAAAGGTTTGGAATGCTGTATTTGAAGCGGGTAAAGAATATGGAATATTACCTTGCGGCCTTGGATGCCGCGACACACTGAGACTGGAAAAAGGATTCTGCCTTTACGGTCATGATATTGATGATACTACATCACCCATAGAAGCTGGCTTGGGCTGGATTACAAAGTTCACAAAAAACTTTACAAAAGCAGTCTATCATAAAAACCTGAAAGATACAGGCGTATCAAAAAAATTGGTTGGTTTTGAAATGATAGACAGAGGTATTCCCCGTCAACATTATATTTTAAAAGATGCTGAGGGTAACAGTATTGGTGAAGTGACCTCGGGAACTCAGTCGCCATCACTACAGAAAGCTATAGGAATGGGCTATGTAGCTACTGAATTCAGTGAGCCAGGCAAAGAGATTTTTGTAGAAATCAGAAATCAATTAGTAAAGGCAAAAGTGGTAAAAACTCCTTTTCTATAAAGCTATTTTACATTTCAATTTCATGATTTGAAAATTGAAGTTATATTTGCCTTCCAATTATTGGTCCTATAGCTCATTCGGTTAGAGCAACTGACTCATAATCAGTAGGTGCTTGGTTCGATTCCAAGTGGGACCACATCTAACAAAACCCTTGTAAATCAAGGGTTTTGTTTTTTATCCTAGTAGGAAAACCGAACCACGATATGTAAACAACTGTTTTTCAATCTATTGTTAAGGGATGTGAATATTTTGAAAGTCCACAAAAAAAGTGTAGGAAAATGGTTTTTCTACACTTTTTTGTTTTTAGAATGTTGCTTTAATTTTTATTTAAAACTCCTTATCCTTTATTAAAGGAAATATTTCCATTGATTTTTTTAATTGATAAAGAGGAAGTGTTGGCATCAATTCATTCACTTTTGCTTCATCAATATCTTTAAAAATAAGTACCGCACCATTTTTGGTTTGTCTCAAAAATAATTGGTCTAAAAATCCAGCTTCTTTCCATTGAGCAACTACTTCGCGTTCATGTTTTATGATTTCTTGAAAATTTTCAGGTAGGTTTTCAGTATTGATTGTCAAGATTACTAATATTCTGTTCATTGTATAAAAGTTTTAGTTGTTTAAAAATGGATAATCAATGTAGCCCTTATCTTGTCCACCATACATGGTAGCTCTATCAGGTTGATTTAATTCAGAATTCAATTCAAAACGTTTTGGTAAATCAGGATTAGCCAAAAATAAAGTTCCATAAGAAACCAATTTTGCAATGCCTTTTTCTAATTCGGCTTCGCCAGACTCACGACTATATCCACAATTTGCAATAATTGTATGTTTCGATAAATCCCCAAACGTTTCGACCGAATCTTTAGGATATTGCGGAAATTTATCTGCAGGGAAAGGTACATTCATAATATGTACATAAGCCAATGACATTTTGTTTAGTTCGTTTAGTAGTAATGTAAATTGCTCAATTGGGTTATTGTGAATTATATTATTGTAAGTACTTGTTGGAGATAATCGTATAGCGGCTTTTTCAACACCAATAGCACTTACTATTTCTTGCATTACTTCTAACACAAAACGATTGCGATTTTCATTACTGTTACCATATTTATCTGTTCTTTGATTAGCGCTATCAGCTAAAAATTGATTCGGCAAATAACCAAATGCTGCATGAAGTTCAACGCCATCAAAACCTGCATCAATTGCATTTATAGCTGCTTGTTTATAGTCTTGAACAATACCTTCAACATCTTCTGTGCTTAATGCTCTTGGAGTTTCGTAATCTTTCATTCCTTCCATAGTAAAATGCTGTTGTCCATTTATAGCAATAGCTGAGGGCGCAACAGGTTGCTCACCATTTTTTACAAGCGAATGTCCAACACGGCCAGTGTGCCAAAGTTGGGCATAAATAACACCTCCCTTTTCGTGAACAGCGTGCGTTACTTTTTTCCAAGCATCAATTTGCTCTTGATTGTAGATTCCTGGTGTTAACGGACTACCAGTTGCTTGCTTACTAATATTGATTGCTTCACTAATGATAAGTCCAGCACTTGCTCTTTGAGTATAATACAATACGGTTGATTCTCCAACAACACCATTAAAGCTAGCGCGACTTCTGGTCATTGGTGCCATCGCCATACTATTTTTTAGTACTTGGCTACCTATTTTTACAGATTCTAAAAGTTTCATTTTTATGTTTTTTTAAATTAATATTATTCAAAAGTATTATATTTGCCTAAATAAATTATATACATCTACTTTATGTGTATAGACTAAAATTATAGACTAATGGCAAATACAGTAGTTAGAAAGACAAAAGATTTCGTGCCGGGCAATTGTCCTGTTGGGTATTGTATGAATATAATTGGCGGAAAATGGAAGCCTAGTATTATTTATATGATACGAACTGAAAGAAACCGTTATAGCCTTTTACTAAAAAATATAACAGAAATAAGTAAGCAAACTTTAACCAACCAACTTCGAGAATTAGAAAAAGATGGAATAATTGACCGAATAATTTATCCGGAAATACCGCCAAGGGTTGAATACAAAATTACACCTTACGGAAGTACTTTACTTCCA